>NZ_BAABNP010000008.1:0-216868 GCF_038429965.1 Brevibacterium ammoniilyticum | reverse complement strand
GTTGTGGGAGAGTAAGTGACTGCCGCAATATTCTTCGGGTGGGGGCACTCCTTCAAGGGGTGCCCCCACTTTTTGCATTCACGGACGTGAGCGTCCACGCCACCCGCCGAGCAGATCGGGTTTTCCTCACCCCAAAGGGAGAGGCAACCGGATGGAGGCACCACCTCGGCGTGCCTAGCCTGAAGACATGCGCAACGACACTGAAGTCTCCGCGATCGACGACGGGAAGCCCGTCTCCACTTCCAACCGTAGGATCCGCTCAGTGCTGACGAGAGTCCTCTGGGGCGGCCACTGGCTGCTGCGGATCTGGCTCGCCGGCTACCTGCTCGTCTACGGCTGGTCCAAGGTCTTCCTCATGCAGATGGGCTATGCCGACTACTCGGACGCCCTCATCCAATACGGCGAGATGAGCCCGATGGGCCTGCTCTGGCGATTCATGGGCTTCTCGCCCGTCGTGCAGTTCCTCGCCGGCGCTGCCGAGGTCACCGCCGCAATCCTCCTCCTCTTCCGACGCACAGCGTGGTTGGGAGCAGCTCTCGCCGTCGTCGATATGTCCGTCGTCTTCCTCCTCAACCTCACCTTCGACGTTCCGGTCAAACAGCTCGCCGGAATGATGGCACTGGCCGGCCTCATCCTCCTCATCCCCAACCTCGTGCGCCTCGGGCGGTTCCTCATCGGCCTTCCCACCGGGGCTCCGGTCCAGGGCAGGATCTCCGACAACCGCATCTTCGTCGCCATCACCAAATGGACCTCACCCCTGCTCGCAGTCGTCCTCATCGTCGGCTCGGGCGTCGCCTTCGGGCTGCGCACGAACTGGGGGCAACTCGATCCGGCACCGGTCGTCGCGGGGGTCTACCGTGCTGACGACGGCGGCCAGCGCACCGTCGACAGCGCCGAGATCACGCAGATGGCCTTCGGGCAGATCGCCGTCGGAGGCAAGGCGCGCGTCGCCATCAGATTCGCCGACGGCAGCTTCCAGGACGGCTCCTACCAGGTCAAGGACGACGGGTCCCTCGCACTGTCCCTCTATCCGAAGCTCGCAGGCGATCAGGGCCTGGTCAGAGACGTGTCGACGAGAATGGGACTGCGCTACGACCTCGGAGATCAGGGCAGGCTCCGTCTGACGGGCGACGGCCTCGACCTCACACTCGTCCCCGACCCGGAACGGCGATACCTCTACGACCGCGACTTCAGCTGGGCCCCCAGGGAAGCGATCCACCGCTGACCATGTGCGCAGACACGGAAACGGCATCCACGACTCGATCGTGGATGCCGTTTCGTCTCCCACCGATGTCTCCCACCGGAGGCAGGGGTTCTGCCGAGGCGGGTTCAGCGTCCGAACAGGCGCGAGAACAGGCCCTTCTTCTTCGGCTCCTCTGCCGCCTCGGGCTCCTCCGTCGCAGGCTCAGCGGACGCGGCGGACTCGTCATCCTCGGTGCGAGGCGATTCGGAGCGGGCGTGTTCGGCGGTACCGGACGGAGCGGCCGCCTCGGCGGGGACACCATCGCTGCGATGCTCCGCCGTCGCCTCGGACGAGGCAGCCGGCGACGCGTCCGGTCGGGAGGTCTCGGCGGCGGGAGCGACCGCCTCGTCGGCAGTGTCTGCGCTCCGGCCGGTCGCGGACGATGCTGCCGTGTGCTCGCTGCCGGACGGTCCACCGCTCGCGGCCGCCGCGGAGTCCTCCCGTGCCGTTGTCGAGTCAGTCGTTGTCGATTCAGCTGTCGCCGAGGCAGCCGCCGTCGCGCCGGGCGAGGAAGCGTCGGCGACGGTGATCCCGGTGATGCGCGAGAACTGCTCGGCGGCCTCGCCCTCGAGCGGCGCGTGCACCTCGCAGTTGGAGATCCGACTGACCTCGTCGAAGCTGAGATCAGCGCTGCCGTCGGCGAAGAGCAGACGCAGACCGTTCTCGGGCAGCGGTGCCGTGGGAATCCCGCGCTTGGCGACGTACGCCTCGAGCGCGGCGCGGTGGTCGTCGACCGTCGTCTGGGTCAGCCCCTGCATGAGCGCCCGCACCGACGCCTTGACGGTCGGTTCGGGCAACGTGAGCTCGGGGGCGTCGACGAGCAGCCACACCGTGGTCCCGGCGCCGGCCGCAGCAGGGTAGTGCGCCCACTTGCCCGTCGCCTCCTTCGCCGCCAGCGTCAGGCGCAGCGCGAGCTCGTCGTCGAGCTTGAGTTCCGGGGAGACGAGTTCGTCGATGTCCGAGGCGGCACCGAACTTCCGCACCTCATGGGAGAGGCCGACGACCGCCTCGGGGAACTCGTTGATGTTCTCCCACCCCCACAGCCACGTGCCCTGCGAGCTCGACTCGGAACCGAGGAGATGGGGACGGGTGCGCAGCACCGCATCGTCCTCGGCAGTGAAGGTGAGGTGCGGATCCGCGGTGAAGTCGACCTCCCACGCGGCGTCGGCGATGAGTCCGCCGAAGTGCGTCTGCGTCTCCGTGGAGAGGAAGACGGCGCGATTGACGAGGTCCTGCAGTGTTGTGCTCATGCCTTCCAGCGTACGGGGGTGCCGGACAGATGCGAGGAGGCACGCGGACCACCGGCCCGTGTCAGTGCCTCATGATGGACTGTGACGAGCATGCGGACCTTGCGAAGGAGGAAGTTCGATGTAAGATGATGCGTTGCGCTCTCAACTCTCACGACGGCTCAGTTTCAGTTTTCGAACCCCAGGATGTTCACTGTGGCACTCTTGCGCCTGACCCTGAAATACGCGAAATCCTATTGGCTCTTCATCGTCTTCGTCGTCATCCTCCAGCTGGCGTCGACGATCGCCGCCCTCTACCTGCCGAGCCTCAACGCCCGGATCATCGACGAGGGCGTGGCCGAGGGCAACACCGATTTCATCTGGTCGACCGGGATGACGATGCTCATCGTCTGCCTCGTCCAGGTCATCACGGCTGTCACTGCGATCTACTTCGGTGCCCGCTCCGCGATGGGAGTGGGCCGAGACATCCGCCGCGCCGTCTACAGCCGAGTCGACGACCTCTCCACCCTCGAGGTCGGGAAGTTCGGCAGCGCGACCCTCATCACCCGCAACACCAACGACGTCCAGCAGGTGCAGATGCTGGTCCTCATGACCCTGAACTTCATGGTCTCCACCCCGATCATGTGCATCGGCGGCATCATCATGGCCTTCCGCGAGGACGCGGGCCTGTCCTGGCTGGTCTGGGTCTCGGTGCCCACGCTCTTCGTCGTCGTCGGCATCCTCGTCGTCCTCCTCATGCCGCTCTTCCGTCGCATGCAGGATCAGGTCGATGACATCAACGGCGTGCTCCGGGAGCAGATCACCGGCATCCGCGTCATCCGCGCCTTCGTCCGCGAACCCTTCGAGACCGACCGGTACGCCGACGCCAACCGGGCCCTGACCGAGACCTCGGTCAAGGTCGGCAACCTCTTCGTCCTCATGTTCCCCGCGATCATGATGATCCTCCACCTCGCGACCGCCGCCGTCCTGTGGTTCGGCGGGCACCGCGTCGACGCCGGGCAGATGGAGGTCGGATCGCTCACCGCGTTCCTCCAGTACCTGCTCCAGATCCTCGTCGCCGTGATGATGGGCGTGTTCATGATGATGATGATCCCGCGTGCCGTCGTCTGCGCCGAACGCATCTGCGAAGTCCTCGACACGACATCGTCGATGGTCATCCCCGACGGCGTCGACGAACTCCCTCGCCGAGGTGAGCTGGAGTTCCGCAACGTCACCTTCGGCTATCCCGGCGCCGAGGTCCCGGTCCTCGAGGACCTCACGTTCACCGCGCAGCCGGGGACGACGACGGCGATCATCGGTTCGACCGGGTCGGGCAAATCGACGATCGTCGGCCTCATTCCGCGCCTCATCGACCCCCAGGCCGGCGAGGTGCTCATCGACGGGGTGCCCGTGAGCGCGTTCAACCGGCACCAGCTCGCCGAGCTCGTCGGCCTCGTCCCGCAGAAGCCGTACCTGTTCTCCGGCACGATCGCCTCGAACCTGCGCTTCGGCAGCGAATTCGCCACCGACGAGCAGCTGTGGGAGGCGCTCGAGACCGCGCAGGCCGCGGACTTCGTCGCCGAGAAGCCGGACCAGTTGGCTGAGAACGTCGCCCAGGGCGGCACGAACTTCTCCGGCGGCCAGCGGCAGCGACTGTGCATCGCCCGCGCACTGGCGGCGAAACCGCTCGTCTACGTCTTCGACGATTCGTTCTCCGCCCTCGACGTCGCCACCGATGCCCGTCTGCGGGAAGCCCTCGGCCGGACCACGGGGGAGTCGACGGTCATCGTCGTCGCCCAGCGTGTGTCGACGATCCGCGATGCCGACCAGATCCTCGTCCTCGACGACGGCAAGATCGTCGGCCGAGGCACTCACGACGAGCTCATCGAGACGAATCCGACCTATCAGGAGATCGTCGAATCCCAGCTGACCGCGGAAGGGGTGAACTGAGGTGGCGAAGAAGGATCCCACCATCGCCGAGACCACCGGTTCCGGTGCGGCCACCGCCGAGGCGGAGCTCGCCGAGGACTTCATCCCACAGGAGGGCGACGGCGACATGTTCGGCGGCACCCCCGCACGGAAGGCCAAACACTTCTGGCCCTCGGTCAAGAGGCTCTTCGGTCTCATGGGCAACGAGAAGGCGGGCCTGGTCAAGGTCGTCCTCCTCGTCATCGGCTCGGTCGTGCTCACCGTCATCGCCCCGAAGGTGCTCGGCAAGGCGATGGACGTCGTCTATTCGGGTGTCATCGGCTCCCAGCTGCCGGCCGGGGCGAACATCGAGGACATCATCGCCGCCGCCCGCGCGCAGGGACGCAACGACTACGCCGACATGCTCGCCACCGCAGGAGTCGTCCCGGGTCAGGGCATCGACTTCACCGCACTCGGGCAGATCATCATCGTCGTCCTCCTCATGTACCTCGTCGCCTCGATGCTCATGTGGGCGCAGGGCTACATCCTCAACGCCCTCGTCATGCGCGTCGTCTACCGTCTGCGCGAGGACATCGAACGCAAGATCAACCGGCTGCCGCTGCGCTACTTCGACACTCGCCAGCGTGGCGACGTGATGTCGCGGGTGACGAACGACGTCGACAACATCCAGCAGGCGCTGCAGCAGGCGTTCTCGCAGCTCGTGCAGGCGGCTTTGACGATCATCGGCATCGGCGTGATGATGTTCATCGTGTCCTGGCAGCTCGCTCTGCTCGCCCTCATCGCCCTGCCGCTCTCAGCGCTCATCGCCGGAGTCATCGGTTCGCAGGCTCAGCGGAAATTCAAAGCCCAGTGGAAGTACACCGGCGAGGTAAACGGTCACGTCGAGGAGTCGTTCTCCGGCCTCGATGTCGTCCGTGCCTTCGGTCGCGACCAGGTCATGCTCGAGGAGTTCGACCGCCGCAACGAGGAGCTCTACCGTGCCTCCGCCGGCGCCCAGTTCGTGTCGGGGATGATCATGCCCTCGATGCAGTTCGTCTCGTACCTCAGCTATGTCCTCATCGCCGTGGCCGGCGGTCTGCGTGTGGCCTCGGGGCAGATGACGCTCGGCGATGCGACAGCGTTCATCCAGTACTCGCGGGAGTTCTCACAGCCGATCTCGGAGATGGCGGGGGTGGCGAACATGCTCCAGTCCGGTGTCGCCTCCGCCGAACGGACCTTCGAGCTCCTCGACGCCGAGGAGGAGGAACCGGACGAGGCGACGGCGTCGCTGCCGCCGCGGACTCCCGGCCGCGTCGACTTCTCCCACGTGAGCTTCCGCTACACCGAGGAGACCCCGCTCATCGAAGACGTCTCGTTCACCGCGGATCCGGGCCACACCATTGCGATCGTCGGTCCCACCGGTGCGGGCAAGACGACCCTGGTCAACCTCGTCATGCGGTTCTACGAACTCACCGGGGGAGCGATCTTCCTCGACGGCGTCGACATCCGCGACCTCACGCGGGCCGACCTGCGTTCGCATGTGGGCATGGTCCTCCAGGACGCGTGGCTCTTCGACGGGTCGATCAGGGAGAACATCCGCTACGGTCGCCTCGACGCGACCGACGAGGAGGTGCTCGACGCCGCGAAGGCGACGATGGTCGACCGGTTCGTCCGACAGCTGCCTGAAGGGTACGACACGGTCATCGACTCCGACTGCGGCAGCGTCTCGGCAGGCGAACGCCAGCTCATCACTATCGCGCGGGCCTTCCTCGCCGATCCCTCGCTGCTCATCCTCGACGAGGCCACCTCCTCGGTGGACACGCGCACGGAGCTCCTCGTCCAGCAGGCCATGGCGGCGCTGCGCACCGACCGGACCTCGTTCGTCATCGCCCACCGCCTCTCGACGATCCGCGACGCCGACACGATCATCGTCATGGAACACGGTGCGATCGTCGAGCACGGCAGCCATGAGGAGCTGCTGGCGGCCGAAGGCGCCTACTACCGGCTCTACATGTCCCAGTTCCGCGGCGAGGACGCAGAGGAGCACTTCACCTCGGAGGTGCTCGCCGAGGCGGAGACCGAACCCGGAATCATCGCCGACGCCGCTGCCCTCGCCGAGGACGAAGCGGATGCTGCCATTGCCGAGCGCGCAGAAGCCGAGCATGTCGGGGGTTCAGAGGGAGCAAAGGCGTCGGACGGTGCTTGAGCGCCGGAAAGCGTCGAGGATACGGCGGACGGTCGGCACAAGCCGGACTGAGCAGTCGGCGACCTGAACCGGCGGCGAGGTGAATCGCCGAACCCGGACCGATGCGCGGTCCCGAGGCACCAGCCTCGGGACCGCGCATTCGTTGTTCTCCTGGGAGCGCTGACGCACGATGTCAGCGCCGCTGCCTCGGACGGTGCCGGAGTCGCTGCCGCTGCCAATTCCTGAGAACCTCTCTGGGGAGAGGCTGTCCCTGACGCTGTAGGCGACGATAACGATTTTCGGGAGCCAGCACGGCACCTCGGCCTGATCGAGATGAGATGACAGTTTCGCCATGACCGCTCCGAGCGCGACCCGGACCCATCGGGTGAATGCTGACTCGACCCGACTCGGTGGGCTCCCACCAGGGAGATCGACGAGGCAGGTGATGCGACACCCGGCACCGACGAGTGACGCCCGGCATCGGCACCTCCCGCGCAACGACGCCCGTGGTGACGAAGCGATAACACTTCGCCGTGACCTGCATCACAGCATTGTCATGAACTCAATGACCATAAGTCCCCTCGAAGTGACTTCCTGAGTACCGTCCTCACCAACCACAGCAACCGGTTCGCCGACCCAGGCGGACTCCGTTGGAAGGACGATCATGAAACGGCTCATCCTCGCGACCACCCTCGCGCTCGCCGTCACCACCCTCGGTGCCCTTCCCGCCGCAGCCGCGGCGCCCGAGGTCGTGGCTCAGGCGAGCACTGACACCGCACCCGCACCATCCCCAGACCCTGCCGCCGACTCCACCGGAGAACCCGACGGCACAGCAGACGGCACCGACGCCGGAGGTGCCACCGCCGACGGCACCGACTCCGGCACCGCCGACTCCGAAGGAGCCGCGGACGGCACACCCCCCGACCCGACCACCCCCGGAGAGGCAGACGTCGACGGCACCGACGACGCCGGAAGCACCCCCTCGGAGACCCCGACCGACATCCCCATCGAGGCTTCCCTGAGCCTCGAGACCACCGAAGTCGCCGTCGACGAACTCGCGGACCCCGACCGTGGCATCCGCTTCTTCGTCGACGGCGTCCTCGCCGGGGACACGATCAGTTGGGGCGACGGAGACGGCGCCACCGCCACCGCCCAGGAAGACGGAACATTCACGGCGACGTACTACTCCGACGCTGACGTCCAGCCCGGAGACACCGTGACCGTCACCGTCTCAGTACAGAGAGGTGAACTCAACGAGACATACTCGGCGACCGCCGCTGTCGTCGAAGGAGAGGGTGAGACCGAACCGCCGTCCACCTCGACCCTCGACATCACACCGAAGTCGCAGACCCTCGACAGCTTCCTGACCAAGGGAGTATCTGTGATGATGGCCGGCTGCACGATGGACTCCACCGTCGAAGTCATCATCACCACCAAATACGACCCGGACACCGTACTGTTCCAGGGCAAGGAGCAGGCCGGCGAGGACACCGCAGCCGTCTTCACCTACGTTCCGGAGCTGGGCGACAGCGATGGATCCGGCTACGTCGGCGAGTACCTAGTCCGGGCGGAATGCGGTGACCAGTACGAGGAGGGAACCTTCACCGTCACCGACAACGGCGACGAGGAGCTCGAGCCGGTGCTCTGGATCCAGCCCGAGAAGCTCTCCGGCGCGGACTTCGTCAACCGCGACAAGGGCGTGACGATGACAGTCAAGGACTGCTACACCTCCGACTCGGTCCGCTTCCAGGTCTGGCGCAAGAAGACGAACGAGCTGCTCTACGACCGCACTGCGCCGAACGGGTACGACGGACTCGTCTCCGTCCAGACCTACGGACTCGAGAACGACCCGTCCGCCTATGTCGGCACCTACACCGTCCAGGCTCTCTGCGGGGACAAGGCGATGGGAGGCGAGTTCGTCGTCACCGGTTCAGGTTCCGGTGGAGGCGGCAACGGCGGAGGAGGCGGGGGCAATTCCGGCTCGATGCCGCGCACTGGTGCCGAACTCACCGGACTCGGCGCAGGAGCACTCCTCATCCTCGCCGGAGCTGGAGCAGTCCTCTTCGCTCGGCGCCGCGGACACATGAAGGGATGACAGGACTCCCGTCAGGTCGGTGACGCCGCCCGGCTCGACGGAGAACGCAGATCGGCCCCGGAGCATCGACGAGACGTCGACGCCCCGGGGCCGATTCGCGAGTTCAGGCTCGTCTGACGGCGGCATACGGAGGCCGCCCGTGCGAATGGATCGCCGATCGGTGCCCTCCGGAGATAACGATCGTCCGGGCTGAGCGGGTTGTGTCTGCGGAATCGCAACATCTCGGGACATCGACGATGACCGAATCGGGATTCCCGCGATCCGCCGGCCATCGCTCGCATCGGTGGCAGGAGCTGTGCTCCTCACCTGGGGCGACAGGTCCTCTTCCTTGTGGATATCCGGGTGTGGGTGCCGAGTGACCGCGGCGTTGTCCACAGGGTTAACCACACCTGTGGTGACAGCGGGATAACTTTTCACCGTGACCCACATCACAGAATTGTCATGTACGCAATGAACAGAACTCCACACGCATTGACATCGACCGTAGTGTCCTCGACTAAGCCACCCCAGGCTCCGTTGGCCGCCCCAGGCCCGTTGGAAGGACGAACATGAAACGCCTCATCATCGCGACGACCATGGCACTCGCCGTCGCCACCATGGGCATCATGCCGACCGCTGCCTCCGCAGCACAGACGACCGTGGCAATGCCGGACCCCGACGGCAGCGCCCAAGGTGAGACCCCGCCGGACGACTCGAGCACCGATGACTCCAGCGGCACCGCAGACTCCTCCGGTGTCGACGACTCCTCGGTCGTCGATGACTCGACCGGCACCGACGATTCCACCGGCACGGACGAGTCGACCGGCACGGACGACTCCTCGGGCGTCGACGACTCCACCGGCACCGCAGACCCGACCGAAGGCACCGAAGAGACCCCCTCAGAGTCCCCGGAAGACCCGCCGCTTCAAGCGTCCCTCAGCTTGGAGAGCGATGAGGTGACAGTCGAAGACATCAGCATCCCCGAAGTCGGGCTCGGCTTCTACGTCGAAGGCGTGCTGCCCGGCGACACCGTCAGCTGGGGTGAGGGCGACGGCACCAGCGTCACCGTGGACGAAGAGGGAACCTTCTTCGGAATCTTCTGGACCGGTCAGGAAGTCTCACCCGGTGACACCGTCACCGTCACCGTCGACGTCCAGAGGGGCGCGCAGAACGAGTCGTACTCGGCAACGGCCACCGTCATCGCCGGGGAGACCGAATCGCCTGGCAAGGCATCGCTCACCGTCTCGCCGAAGTCGCAGGAGCTCGACAGCTACCTCGCCAACGGAGTCACAATGACGATGAAGGGCTGCCAGGCCGGCGACGACGTCGCCTTCGCCGTGACGACGAAATACGATCCGGACACCGTTGTGTTCGAGGCGAGCAAGGTGGCGAACGAGAACGGCACGGCCAGCGCCACGTATGTTCCCAAGGTCGGAAAGGTCAAGCCCACCGCGTTCGTCGGTGACTACCTTGTCCGCACCGACTGCGGGGATCAGTACGGAGATTCCGCCTACTCGGTGTCCGCCAACGGCGACAAGAACGTCAAGCCGCAACTGTGGGTCCAGCCGGAGAGGCTCTCCGGAGCGGACTTCGTCAACCGCGACAAGGGCGTCAACCTCACCGTTCAGGACTGCGTCTCGGAATCCGTTCGCTTCCAGGTCTGGGGCAACAACCCGCGCAAGCTCCTCTACGACCGGACCGCGGACAACGACAGCTCAGGACTGGTCACGGCCCAGGTCTACGGACTCGACAACACCCCGTCGGCCTACGTCGGCACCTACGATGTCGTCGCCAACTGCGGCGGCACCGAACTCAAGGGCAAGTTCACCGTCACAGGCAAGGGCGGCGGCGGAGGCGGTGACGTCGGCGACTCCAACGATGCCGGGTCGATGCCGCGCACCGGTGCCGAGCTCACCGGACTCGGTGCAGGAGCAGTCCTCATCCTCGCCGGCGCGGCAGCGGTCTTCTTCGCCCGCAGGCGCGGAGCACTGAAGAAGTAGCACAGCGAGACCAGTTCGGCCCCGGAGCAGGCGCTCCGGGGCCGAACTGCGTGCAGTGTGTGCTATGTGCGCCGAGGCGTCTCAGCGACCGGCGACGAGCGTGCGCACCGCGGAGGAGAAGAACCCCTGCCCGTCGACGCCCGTGCTGTCGGGGCCGTAGCCGACCTCGACGGCGTGCTCGGGGTGGGGCATGAGACCCACGACGTTGCCCGCCTCGTTCGTGATTCCGGCGATGTCGCGCAGCGAGCCGTTGGGGTTGAGACCCTGGTAGCGGAAGACGACGCGACCGGTGGCCTCGAGCTCGTCGAGCACCTCATCGGTGGCGACGTATCCGCCTTCGCCGTTCTTCAGCGGGATCCGGATCGTCTGACCCTGCTCGTAGTCCCCGGTCCAGGCCGTGTCCGCGTTCTCGACGAGGAGATCCTGGTCGCGGCAGATGAAGTGCTGGTCCTCGTTGCGGATGAGCGCACCGGGCAGCAGATGCGATTCGCAGAGCACCTGGAAGCCGTTGCAGATGCCGAGCACGGGCATCCCCGCGCCGGCGGCGGCGACGACGGCCTCCATGATCGGCGCGAACCTCGCGATCGCCCCGCAGCGCAGGTAGTCGCCGTAGGAGAATCCGCCGGGCAGGATCACGGCGTCGACGCCGGAGAGCGTCGAATCGGCATGCCAGAGATTCACCGCCGAGGCGCCGGCCAGGGTGACGGCGCGAGCGGCGTCACGATCGTCGAGGGTCCCAGGGAACGTGACGACGCCGATCCTCACATCATCACCGGGGACCGCCTCGGCGCCGGTGACAGCCGTTGCCGTCATCAGGCGTCCTCGGCGACGCGCACGGCGACGACGTTCTCGATGACGGGGTTGGACAGGAGCGTCTCGGCGGCTTCGCGGGCCTGCGCGAGGACTTCGTCGGTGGCTTCGCCCTCGACCTCGAGTTCGAAGCGCTTGCCCTGCCTGACCTCGCCGAATCCGGAGAACCCGAGTCGGGTGAGTCCACCGGAGATCGCTTTGCCCTGCGGGTCGAGGATCTCGGGCTTGGGCATCACTTCAACGACGACACGTGCCATGCGTGTTTGACTCCTTTGGGAATGTGGTCGGGAGCTCCCTCCCGCGCTCGCGCCCAGTCTACCAAGCACGCACACATGGAACCGCCCCGCCTCCCGGTGCGGAACCGGACGGACGGGGCGGATCGGGCGGGCCGAGCTCAGGAATCGAAGCCCATGCCCACGGCGTCGAGGACCTTGAGCAGCGGTCCCCGCCTGCCCTGGTTCTCATCGGCCTTGATGAGCGCCTTGGTCGTCATCCTGATGCCCAGCCATGCGATGGGTTCGGGCGGGAACGGCAGGGGCTGCCTGCGCACCATCTCGAGCTCCGTCAGCTCGGTGTCGGTCCCGGAGAGCAGGTCGAGCATGACCGTGCCCGCGAATCGGGAGGCGCCGACACCGAGGCCGGTGAAGCCGGTCGCCATCGCCACCTTCCGGTCGTAGGCGGTGGTGAAGAACGCGAAGAACCGGGAGCACGTGTCGATCGGCCCACCCCACTTGTGGGTGAAGCGCACACCCTCGAGCTGGGGGAACGTCTCGAAGAAGTGCTCGGCGAGGGTCTCGAACGTCTCCCGATTCTGGTCGTACTTCCACGACACCTGCCGACCGTAGTGGTAGACGGCGTCCCACCCGCCGAAGAGGATGCGATTGTCTGCGGTGAGCCGGTAGTAGTGGAACCGGTTCGCGCAGTCGCCGATGCCCTGGCGGCCCTCCCAGCCGATCGCCGCCATCTGCTCGTCACTCAAGGGTTCGGTCATGAGCGCATAGTCGTAGACGGGCACGGTGTGCAGGCTCGCCCGCTTGAGCAGCGAGGGGAAGACGTTCGTCGCGAGCGCCACCCGGTCAGCGGTGATCGTCGCGTGCCCGGAGTCGCTTGCCCGGTCCCCGGAGACGGGTTCGGTGGTCACGGACACCGTGGACTTCCGGTCGCGGATGCCGGTGACCTTCGTCCCCTCGTACACCTCGACGCCGAGCTCCCGGATGACCCGCAGCAGCTCCCAGCACAGCTTCGCCGGGTTGAGCATCGCGACCTCGCGGGAGTCCCAGAGCGCTCCCTTGTACGTCGGAGACCGGACCACGTCGGCGAGCTCCTGCTGCGAGTAGAAGATGAACCCGGCATCGGGGTCATGGCCGGCGCGGAGGTCGGCGACCTGGTAGTCCTCGGTGGCGACGTCGAGTTCACCGGTGCGCTCGAACTCGCAGTCCATGCCGTACTTCTCCACGGCGGCCTCGATCGCATCGAGGTTCTCCCGCCCAAGGGCAGCCAGGCGTTCGTTCTCGTCGGGCAGGTGCGTCTGCCCGTTGTCGTAGCCGTGGGTGAGGCTGGCCGCGCAGAATCCGCCGTTGCGCCCCGAGGCCGCCCACCCGACGGTGTTCGCCTCGAGCAGGACGACGCGGCGGTCGGGGTCGCGCTCCTTGGCCTGCAGTGCCGTCCACAGTCCGGTGAACCCTCCTCCGACGACGACGAGGTCGGCATCGCGGTCACCGGGCAGCGGCGGCAGCGGGGCCGGTCGCTGCTCGGAGTCGAGCCAGAACGGAACGGTGGAGGCGTCGGCCAATGCGGCTTTGACGTCCATGTCACTTCGCTTTCTGCCTTGCGGCACTGAGTGTGCCGTACGGCACTGTGTCTGCCCCGCGGCGCTGAGCGCGCCGTGCGGCACTGGTGGTGCTGGTCGGGTCGGTGGTGCTGGTGAGAGGGACCGCCTCGGCAGGGATCGCACCCGCCGAGGCGCTCGATCATCCTGCCATCGTCTTGATGATCTCCGTCGAATTGCTTCCGGCCCGGCGCAGGACGAAGCCGACGAAGGCCAACGCTGCCAGAGTGAGGACGAACATCACCGTCGAGATCGCCGCGACCTCGGGGCGCAGGGCCACGCGGACGGCGGCGAAGATGTAGACCGGCCACGGGGTGTAGCCGGGCTGCTGGACGAAGCTCGAGAGGATCGTGTTGTCGAGGCTGACCGTGAACGACATGAGCGCTCCGGCGAGGATGCCGGGCGCCGCGATCGGCAGGGTGATGTCCTTGAACCGGCGCCACGGGGTGGCGCCGAGGTCGGCGGCGGCGTCCTCGAGCTGGGTGTCGATGCCGGCGAGCCGGGCCCTGACGATGAACGTGACGATCGCCATCGAGAACATCGCATGCGAGATGATCAGACGGACCAGGCCGTTGTTGATCGGGGTGATGCCCCAGTCGACGCCGAGGGTGACGAACCACGGCAGGAACGAGATGCCGTCGACGATCTCCGGGGTGACGAGGGTGAGCGCCAGGATGCCGGTGAGGCCGAGCGCCCACCACGCGCCCTTCGGCGCCCGGGCCAGGGCCACACCGCCGAGGGTGCCGAAGACCGTCGAGACGATCGCCGCGCCCACTGCGGCCTGGAGGCTCGTGACGACAGAGGAGATGATGATGTCGTTGTTGAGCCCCGTGATGTAGGCGTCGAGGCCGAAGCCGCGGAAGTTCGCGAGCACCCGCCCGGTGTTGAACGAGTACGCGATGATGACCGCGATGGGGATGAAGAGGTAGATGAAGACGAGGATGCCCCACACGTTGAGTGCGATGTCCGTGGGCGTCCTCCGGGCGAAGGTGTTCTTCTTCGGCATGGTCATGCCCTCCCATCGGTGAGTCGGACGCTGTTGAGTCGTGCGGCGATCCGCTGCCCCAGCCACAGCAGGGCGAAGCCGATGCCGACGACGGCGAGGGTGGCGATGATGAGGATGAGCGCCATGGCCGCGCCGAGCGCCCAGTTCTGCGAGGCGTTGAATTGGTTGGCGATGAGCTGACCGATCATCGACCCGTTCGCCCCGCCGAGGACGGTGGCGGTGACGTAGTCGCCGTTGAGCGGGATGAACACGAGCAGGCAGCCCGAGACCACACCGGGCATCGCCATGGGCAGGGTGACCCGCAGGAACGTCGTCACTTTACCCGCGCCGAGGTCGTAGCTGGCTTCTCGCAGCCGACTGCCCGAGGCGTCGATGGCGACGAAGAGCGGGAGGATCATGAGCGGCAGATAGTTGTAGACGACGCCGATCTGCACGGCCGCCCGGGTGTAGAGGATGTCGAGCGGGGCGTCGAGGATCCCGATGCCCTGCATCCACTGGGAGAGGAACCCGTCGGGGGAGAGCATGATCTGCCAGCCCAGGGTGCGGACGAGGAAGTTCGTCCAGAACGGGACCATGACGAGCGCGAGCGCCAGGGACCGCCTCGCCGGGGCGACCTTGATGGCCAGCCAGTACGCGAACGGCAGGGCGATGACGAGGCAGAGCAGCGTGCCGAGCAGGGAGATCCGCAGGGTCGCGAAGAACGTGGCGATGAAGCTCGCCGACAGCGCCTCGGGGTAGCGGTCGAAGGAGAGCTGGTCGGTGGCGACCGCCGTGAACTGGTCGGGTTTGTAGCCGAAGCTGTAGAAGACGACGAGGGCGACGGGGATGATGAAGAAGAACAGGGCGTAGGCCCAGGTCGGGAACGACATCGCCGCGGCGCCGAACATCCGGCCCGAGAACCCGCCGGGCTTCTTCGGCGGGGTCTTCGCGGACGCCGGGGAGGCCGGCTGCGGTGTCGACGGCTCCTGTGTCTGTGTCGGGGTGCTCATGCTCCGCTCCTTGCCTGGGCGTCGGCGAGGATCGCCGTCCGGATCTGGTCTGCCGGGGTCTGAATGCTCGGTTCGAGCCGGTCGAGGACCTCCTGGCTCGGGAAGATGAGCTCCTGCTCGCCGAGGTCGGCCTCCTTGGCCTGTTCGGCGAGGCCCTTCGTCCCGATCGGGTAGCCGATGTAGTCGAGCTGGGCGACCGCGGTCTCCGGGGAGATCATCTGGTTGATGAACGCGTGGGCGGAGTCCGGGTGCGGGGCTCCCGTGGCGATCGCCCAGTTGTCCATCCAGAGGTTGGCCGTCGGGGTCGGGAAGACGAACTTCCAATCCTCGGGGTTGGAGACCTCGGCCAGACCCTGCCGGGCGTCGCCGTTGAAGGACTGGAGCAGGGTGAAGCTGCCCTGGATCATGCCGGTGGCGGCGTTGCTGATGTAGGCCTTCACGTTCGGCGCCATCTTGTCGATGACGACGGCCCGGGCTTCGTCGAGCTGGCCCTTGTCCTCGGTGTTGAGGCTGTAGCCGAGGGTGGCCAGCGCGATCGCCGTGACCTCCCACGGGTCCTCGAGCAGCGCGGTCGTGCCGGAGGCCTCATTGTTCGCGGTGTCGATGAAGTCCTGCCAGCTGGTCAGGTCCCGTTTGATGGCCGTCGTGTCGTAGACGTATCCGGTGGTGCCCCACGCCTTGCAGATCGTGTACTCGTTCTTCGGGTCGAAGTACTGGCCGGTGAAGTTCGGGTCCATGTTCGAGAAGTTCGGGATGAGGGACATGTCGAGCTTCTGCAGCAGGTTGTGGTTGAGCATCTGCGGGATGTTCGAGCCGGTGGGCACGACGACGTCGTAGCCCGAGGTTCCCCGGGTCGTCGAGAGCTTCGCGACGAGCTCCTCGTTCGACCCGTACGAGTCGACCTGGACGAGGACGTCGAACTTCTTCTTGAACGCGTCGATGAGCTCCGGGTTGTCGTAGTCGCCCCACGAGTAGAGGTTGAGCTTCGACTCGAGCTCTCCGTCGACCGGGGGAGAGGCCGCCATCTTCGTCGTCTTCCCGCACGCGCTCAGCGCCCCGAGTCCGACGACGCCGAACCCCGCGAGCACGGCCCGGCGGCTCAGCTGCTTCGCCTTCGCCCGCGGGGCGAGGAAGTGCACGTCAGCCATCACGCACCGCCTTGCGCGCCGTAGACGGCGACGGCGTCGGCATCCCAGCTGAGATCCACCTCGGCGTCGGGACCGAGGATCTCCCCGCCTGCGGCGGGCACCCGGGCGAGGATCTCGTCGTTGTCGCCGACGACGACCATGTACTGGACGACATCGCCGAGGAAGGACGTCGAGAGCACGCGACCGCGGGCCGCGTTCGTCCCCGGGGTCTCGGTCCCGGCCGCGGCCACCCGCATCCGCTCGGGACGGATGGCCGCGCGCACCCGGTCCCCGACGGCCAACGGGCGGGACTCGGTGCTCGCGGTGGCTGGGCGCAGCTCGGTCACCGCGGTCTCCATGACGGTGTTCGCCGTGCGCAGCCGCACGCTCTCGCCGTCGATGGCGATCACCTCGGCGGGGACGAAGTTCTGCTTGCCGATGAAGCCGGCGACGAAGCCGTTGGCGGGGTCGGCGTAGATCTCCTCACCGGAGCCGATCTGCTGGATGACGCCGTCGTACATGACGACGATCCGGTCGCTCATCGCCAGCGCCTCCTCCTGATCGTGGGTGACGAAGACGAAGGTCGTGTCGAGCTTCGCGTGGAGGCGTTTGAGTTCGAGCTGCATCTCCTCGCGCAGCTTCCGGTCGAGGGCCGACATCGGTTCGTCGAGGAGGAGGACCTGAGGGCGGTTGACGAGTGCTCGGGCCAGGGCGATGCGCTGCTGCTGACCGCCGGAGAGCTGCTCGGGTTTGCGACCGGCGAAGTCCTCCATCCGCACGAGCGCGAGCACTTCGCGCACCCGCTGTGCGATCTCGGCCTTCGGCGTCTTCGACTGCTTGAGGCCGTAGGCGATGTTGTCGGCGATGTTCATGTGCGGGAAGAGCAGGTAGGACTGGAACACCGTGTTGACCGGCCGCTTGTGCGGGGGCAGGGAGACAATGTCGCGCCCGTCGAGGAGGATCTGCCCGTCGGTGGGCGCCTCGAAGCCGGCGATCATCCGCAGCAGCGTCGTCTTGCCGCAGCCCGAGGGCCCGAGGAGGGAGAGGAACTCTCCCTGTCTGACACCGAGGTCGAGCTTCTCGATCGCGGTGTTCTCACCGAAGACCTTCTTCACCCCGCGGATCTCGAGGTGGTCGCCCCCGGTCGGGGCGGGATGAGCCGTGGTGGCTTCTGTCGTGGCGGTCATGATGGCCTTTCTGAGGAGGTGGAGTCATGGACGACGATGCCGTCCGCGATCGTCAGCGCATTCCGGGTCTCGGCGATGCGGCTGGGGTCAAGGGTGATGGGGTTGCGGTCGGCGAGCGCGAGGTTGGCCCGCCCGCCGAGGCGGATGTGCCCGTTGGCCTCCGAGCGCAGCAGGTGCGCGGACCCGGATGTGTACCCGCGCAGGGCGGTGATGATGTCGATGGCCTGGGCGGGGTCGAGGGGTGTGCGGTCGGCGTTCTCCGGATGCCAGCGGTTGACGGCGACATGGATCGCCTGCCACGGGTCCGGGGTCGAGACCGGCCAGTCCGAGCCCATCGCGAGGTGGGTTCCGGCGTCGGCGAAGCCTGCGAACGGGTACTGCCAGCCGGTGCGCTCCTCGCCGAGGCAGGGGATGTTGAGGTCGACCATCTGCTCATCGCGGCACGCCCACAGGGCCTGGAGGTTCGCGGTGATCCCGAGTTCGGCGAAACGGGGGAGGTCGGCGGGGTCGACGACCTGGACGTGGGCGATGTGATGGCGGGCGTCGTCGCGCATCCCGGTGGGAGAGGCGCTCACCGCGGCGAACGCGTCGAGGGCGGCGGCGACGGCGGCGTCGCCGATCGCATGGCAGTGGATGTCGAAGCCCGCGGCATCGAGGGCGGCGAAGGCCCGCTGCAGGTGGTCCGCAGTGAAGTAGTTCGTCCCGAAGCCGCCGCACGCACACGTGTACTCGCTGCTCATCGCCGCGGTGCGCGATTCGACGATGCCGTCGAGCATGAACTTCACCGAGGTGGTGCGGAAGCCCGAGTCGGTGCGCTTCAGCGTGAGCAGGCGGGCCACCTCGGCGTCGATGTCCTCGACCTCGCGCGGCCACCACAGGCTGCCGACGACCTCGGCGGTGAGCTCGCCCGTCGCCTCTGCACGGGCGTAGCCGTCGAAGTTCGACCGGTGCCCGCCGTAGTCGCCGACGATCGCGTCCATCCACGCGGTCACGCCCACCTCGGCGAGGTGGGCCTGCCCCGCGAGGAGACCGGCGCGCAGGTCCTCGTCCGAGGCTGCCGGGATGTGGGAGGAGACGAGGTCCATCGCAGATTCGTGGAGGCAGCCGACCGGGCGGCCGTCCGCGTCCTTCTCGATGACGCCGCCCTCTGGCGTCGGGGTCCGGGCGTCGAGTCCGGCGACCTCCATCGCCTTCGTGTTCACCCATGCCGAATGGTGGTCGGCGCTGAGCAGGAGGATCGGACGCTCCCGGCTGAGATCGTCGAGGAGGCCGGCGGTGGGCACGCCGCCGGGGAAGTCGGCCATCGCCCAGCCGCCGCCGGTCAGCCAGTTCTCGGCGGGGTCCGCAGCGGTGTCATCGGTTGCGGCGAGGTGGTCGCGGATGAGCGCGAGCGTGGCCTCGAGTCCTTCGGCGCCGGTGAGGTCGCAGCCCAACGATTCGAGGCCGCCGAAGACGGTGTGGACGTGGGCGTCGACGAAGCCGGGGGTGAGCAGTCCGCCGGCCGCGCTGATCGTCCGCGTCTCCGGGGTCGCCGGGGCCAGAGAGCCGAGGGTCGTGACGACACCGTCGCGGATGCTCAGGCTCGTGCCGGCGACCACCTCGGCGCCGTCGAAGATCACGGCGTCGACGATGTCGAGGTCGGCTGGGGGCCGGGCGGGGGATGAAGGGTCAGGGGTCATTCCACCGACTTCCTTGTCGTAGGAGGCGTGATCGAGCAGGGTCACGCAGGCTGTCATTGTAGGGCGGGGTGATGGAAAGGCGGGCCGGGTTCCGGCAGGGGTGGCGCCGGGACCGGACTCAGGTGGTGAAGACTGTGTCCTGCCACTCGTGGTGGGGGTCCTCGTGCTGGTCGATGAACACGTGCTTGATCTGGGTGTATTCGTCGAACGAGTACTGGCTCATGTCCTTGCCGAAGCCGGAGGCCTTGTACCCGCCGTGCGGCATGTCCGAGACGATCGGGATGTGCTCGTTGATCCACACGCACCCGGCCTCGATGTCCGCGGCCGCCCGCAGCGCCCGGTTCGTCGATTGGGTCCACGCGCTCGCCGCCAGCCCGTAGGGGGTGTCGTTGGCCAGGGCGATCGCCTCGTCGTCGGTGTCGAAGGGCACCGCGACGAGGACGGGTCCGAAGATCTCGTCCCGCCACACCTCGGCGTCGGTGTCGATGCCGGTGATGAGGGTGGGAGCGAAGAACGCGGTCGTCTCCCGGTCCCCGGGCAGGTCCTCGCCGAGGTGGTCGACCGTGGGCACCTCACCGCCGGTGCGGATGCGCGCTCCGGCTTCCCGGGCGCGGTCGACCATGCCGGCGACGCGATCCCGGTGGGTGGGAGAGATGAGCGAACCCATGTCCGTGGCCGGCGCGGAGGGATCGCCGATGCGGACCCCTGCCATGAGTTCGGCGACCCGGTCGGTGAAGGCCTCGAAGTGTTCGGCTGCGACGATCGCACGGGTCGCCGCGGTGCAGTCCTGCCCGCCGTTGATGAGGGAGCCTGCCACGGCGCCGCGGGCTGCGGCCTCGATGTCGGCGTCGGCGAAGACGACGAGCGGGGCCTTGCCGCCGAGCTCGAGGTGGACGCGGGCGCCCTTCGCCGCCGCGAGCTCCATGATGCGCCGGCCGACCTGCGTCGACCCGGTGAAGGAGGACATGACGACATCGGGATGGGAGACGAGCCTCTCGCCCGCCTCACGGCCGTCGCCCGTGATGACGTTGATGACTCCGGGTGGGAAGCCGGCCGCGGTGGCTGCCTCGGCGAAGATGAGCGAGGTGCCCGGCGTCATCTCCGAGGTCTTGAGCACGATCGTGTTGCCGGCGGCCACGGCGGGCAGGATCTTCCATGCCGCCATCTGCAGCGGATAGTTCCACGGGGCGATCGACCCGATGACGCCGAGTGGCTCGCGACGGGTCATCGACGTCGACCTCTCCCAGTACGTGCCTGCCGACAGGCCCGTGAGCTGCCGGGCGGCGCCGGCGAAGAATCGGGTGTTGTCGATCGAGCCGGGAACGTCGAAGTCGGTGGCCAGACGGATCGACTTGCCGGTCTGCTGCGATTCGAGCGAGGCGAGCTCCTCGCTGCGGGCCTCGAGCTCATCGGCGAGGTTGAGAAGGAGATCGGCGCGCTCTCCCGGAGTGAGCGACTTGAAGGCGGGGTAGGCGGCCTTCGCGGCGGCGACGGCGTCATCGACGTCGGCGGCGGTGGCGAGTCGGTACTCGCCGGTGACCTCACCTGTAGCGGGATTGGTGAGGGTGAACGATGCTCCGCGTCCCTCGTGGTGTTCGCCGTTCCAGTAGTTCATGCATATCGGTTCCCGCTTCGGTTCTGCTGACCCGTGCTGCACTGGCGATGTGGCCCGGGTCACTGTTGCGCTTCACTGTAACGGATTTCGATGGTGAGGTCCACTAGATCCGTTGTCCGGAACGAGATGGGTTTCGGTAACGGTGGCTAAGTGACCAAGTGCCCTGCTGAAACAGTGGTTCGCGTGCGGCGAGGGCGCGCGTGCGCTGCGGAGGTGCGGGGCGCTCGCCGGGGCGCTCGCCGGTGTGTGCTGGGCGCTCGCCGAGGCGGTGCTGGGCAGAGAAAAGGACGCTGGGTGTCGATTCTCCTGCTCGGAATCGACACCCAGCGTCCGGTGTTCTGCCGCTCACGGCGCCCACACCAAGGTGCGCGTACGCCGCGGCCCTGCCTCAGGCGGGGAAGGTCTCCCCGGTGAGGATCTCGAACGCTTCGATGTAGCGGGCGCGGGTGCGCTCCACCACCTCGGCGGGCAGAGCCGGCGGGGGAGTGTCCGAGGAGCGATCCCAGCCGGACTCGGTGGTCAGCCAGTCGCGGACGAACTGCTTGTCGAAGCTCTCCTGCGCCTGTCCCGGAGCGTAGCCGGCGGCATCCCAGAAGCGGGAGGAGTCCGGGGTGAGCACTTCGTCGGCGAGGACGATCGTCCCGTCGGGCAGCGTCCCGAACTCGAACTTCGTGTCGGCCAGCACGATCCCGCGTTCCCGGGCGATCGCCTCGGCGCGGGAGTAGATGTCCAGGGTGAGGTCGCGGACGGCTGCGGCGGTCTCGGCTCCGACGATCTCGGTGACCTCGTCGAAGGAGACGTTCTCATCGTGGTCGCCGAGGGCGGCCTTCGTCGCGGGGGTGAAGATCGCCGGTTCGAGCCGGTCGGCCTCGGTCAGGCCCGCAGGCAGCTGCACCCCGCACACGGAGCCGGTGGCCCGGTAGTCGGCGAGGCCGGAGCCGGTGAGGTAGCCGCGGGCCACGGCCTCGACGGGGATCATCGTGAGGTTTCTGACGATGAGTCCGCGACCGCGCACGGCCTCGGGCACATCGGTGCTGATGACGTGGTTGCCGATGACCTCGGAGAGCTGGTCGAACCACCACAGGCTCAGACCCGTGAGGACACGGCCCTTGTCGGGGATCTCGGTGTCGAGGACCCAGTCGTAGGCGGAGATCCGGTCGGAGGCGACCATGAGCAGACGGTCGGCCGAGGCGACATCGGCCGCCTCGGCGGGAATGTAGAGGTCGCGGACCTTGCCCGAGTACACGTGCGTCCATCCCGGGAGGACCGGGGCGGTGGAGGCGTCCGGTGACGGAGATGTCGCCTGTGCTGTGGAGTCGTCCGGGGTCGCAGAGACGGCCAGCGCTGCGGATTCCGGGGCCCCGGAATCGGCCGACGCCGGCCCAGTTTCGGGGGAGGCGTAGATCGGGCTGAGCGCGATGCGCCCGGCGGCGGCCGCCTCGGCGATGTCGTTGCGGTGCTGCTCGCCGTCCCACGAGATCTCGTCGACCGCGGCGTACGCGCGTGCGCGGGCCTCATCGAGGTCGGCGCCCAAGGCCACGACCGAAAGCACACGGCCCCCGGCGGTGACGACCTCTCCGGCGGCATCGAGGTCGAGAGCGGCCTCGTCGGTCACGGTCGCCTCGGCGCTGCGCGTGCCGGCGTGGAGGACGGAGATGGCCTCGAGGGCGTCGGCGGTCTCGAGTCCGCGGATGACATCACCCGTGCGGGGACTGTCCGGGTAGCCGCCGGCGGCCATGACGACGGTGACCGCGGTGCGCGGATCCCAGTCGAGGTCCCCGACTTCGTCCAGCCGGCCCTCGGCGGCGGCGAGCAGCGTCTGCCCGAGCGGGGTGCGCAGGCGGGCGAGCACCGACTGCGTCTCCGGGTCGCCGAAGCGGACGTTGAACTCGACGACGCGCAGGCCCTTCGAGGTCAGCGCGAGACCGCAGTAGAGGAGGCCCGTGAACGGGGTGCCGCGGCGGGCCATCTCGTCGACGACGGGCTGGGAGACGGTGGAGACGATGTCGTCGACCATGCCCGCAGGCGCCCACGGCAGCGGCGAGTACGCGCCCATGCCGCCCGTGTTCGGCCCGGTGTCGCCGTCGCCGATGCGTTTGAAGTCCTGTGCCGGGGCGAGCGGAACGGTTCTGGAGCCGTCGCAGAGGACGAAGAGGGAGACCTCGGGGCCGTCGAGGTAGTCCTCGATGACGACCCGGTCGGAGACCTCGAGGCACGAGTGCGCATGGTCCAGTGCCGCCTGCCTGTCGGTGGTGACGACGACGCCCTTGCCCGCGGCGAGACCGTCGGCCTTGACGACGTACGGGGCGCCGAAGTCGTCGATCGCCGCGGCCGCCTCGTCGGTGGTGTAGGCGACGACGGTGCGCGCGGTGGGCACCCCGGCGGCCTCCATGATCTCCTTCGCGAACGCTTTCGACCCTTCGAGGTGGGCCGCCTCGGCGCTGGGTCCGAAGACCGGGAACGACGCCTCCCGCAGGGCGTCGGCGACCCCGGCGACGAGCGGGGCCTCGGGTCCGACGACGACGAGGTCGACGTCGAGGCGCTCGGCGAGCGCGGTCACGGCGGAGGCATCGGAGGCGTCGACGGCCTCGGTGTGCGCGATGGCCGCGATCCCCGGATTCCCGGGAGCGGCGATGACGGCGTCGACCTGGGGGTCGCGGCTGAGAGCAAGGACGAGGGCGTGTTCGCGGGAGCCCGACCCGATGACGAGAACCTTCACACGACCAGCCTATAAGGTCGTACGCTTGAGTGCGTGAGTCTCTCCACCTTCACCCCCGCCGAGGCGGTCGAGCTCGCCGTCGTCGAGCGCAGCGGATTCGTCGAATCCCGTCATCTGGGTTCCGCCGTCGTCCTCGCCCCCGACGGTTCCGAGATCCTGCGCCTCGGCGCCCCTGACCGGCCGATCTTCACCCGGTCGAGCCTCAAACCGCTCCAGGCGATCGCTGCGATGTCCCTCGGCGCGGACGTCGCCGGCCCCGCCGCAGCTCTCGCCACCGCCTCCCATCGGTCCGAGGCCGGTCACGTCGCGGTCGTCGCCGAGATGCTCGAGTCCGCGGGGCTGAGCGCCTCCGACCTCCGCTGCCCGTCCGTCCATCCCGCCGACGGCGCGTACCGGCGCAGCCTGAGCGAGGTAGGAGACCTGAAGTCGCCCGTGCACTTCAACTGCTCCGGCAAGCACGCGGCCTTCCTCCGCGCCGCCCGTGCGATCGGCGCGGACACGGAGAGCTATCTCGATCCCGCCCATCCCGTGCAGGTGCGGGTCGCCGAGGTGGTCGAGGCGCTCTCCGGGGAGCGCCCGGCCGCGGTCGGCACCGACGGGTGCGGGGCACCCGTGTTCGCGCTCAGCCTCACGGGCCTTGCCCGGGCGATCGGCCGGGTCGTGGCGATGGGATCCGGGACATCGCCCGCCGAGGCGCTCGCCCCCTTCGCCGAGCATGCCCGCACTCTCGTCGACGCCGTGTTCGCCGACCCATGGGCGATCGACGGACACGGGAGACCGAACACGACGGTCATCGACCGCCTCGGCGTCTTCGCGAAGGGCGGCGCCGAAGGGGTGATCGTCATGGCCACCCGCGACGGGCACGCGATCGCCCTCAAATGCCTCGACGGCTCCTCCCGCCCCACCGGACTCGTCGCCCTCACCCTGCTCCGGCGGGCCGGGGCGCTGCCGGACATCGGCGAGGACGAGCTGACCGAGGTGGCCGGTCTCATCACCGACCCCGTCACCGGCGGCACCGATTCCGAGGGGCGGACAGCGGTTGTCGGCACCGTGCGGTTCAGCGAAGATGCAGCAGGAGGAGGCCTGATCTGACATGGCGATTCGACGACGAATAGACCCCGATGAGGGCAGGCGCGCCCTCGAACTGTGGGCGGCCCAGGCCGAGACCGACGGGACCACCGCCGACCGGACGACGCTGGCGACGGCGGTGCGCTTTACGCTCGAGGAGCTCGCCTCGAGGGCCGAGGGCAACAGCGTCGAGGTCCGCGTCCCGCCCTTCGGTGTCACCCAGTGCATTCCCGGTCCCCGCCACACCCGCGGCACTCCGCCCAACGTCGTCGAGACCTCCGCCGAGGTGTGGCTGGCCCTCGTCACCGGGCGCACCGACTTCGCCGCGGCGCTCGCCGCAGGCAGCCTCACCGCCTCGGGCACCCGCGCCGACCTCAGCGAGTTCGTCCCCCTCTTCACCCCGGCCGAACTCGAGGTGCCCCGGTGAGCGCGCAGATCACGCAGACGACCTCGTTCATCGGCGGACGTCACGTGCCCTCCCTGACGACGTATGCGAACATCGACCCGGCCACCGGCGACCACCTCGGCGACGTCTCCCGAGGTGGTGCCGACGAGGTCGACCGGGCGGTCAAGGCCGCCGCGAAGGCCCAGCGCGAATGGAAGCGCTCGAGTCCCGAACAGCGCTCCCGACTCCTCGTCGCCACTGCCGCAGCGATCCGCACCCACCGGGACGAACTCGCCCGGATCGAATCCGAGGACACCGGCAAACCGCTGAGCCAGGCCTACGCGGACGTCGACGTGTGCGCCCGCTACTTCGAGTTCTACGGTCACGTCATCGAGTCCTACTACGGGCAGACGATCCCGCTGTCTGCGGACATGCACGTCTACACCCGCCGCGAACCCTACGGGGTGACCGGGCACATCGTCGCCTGGAACTACCCGCTCCAGCTCATCGGCCGGGCCGCTGCGACCTCGCTGGCCACCGGCAACTGCGCGGTCGCGAAACCCGCCGACGAGACCCCGCGCTCGACCGTGCGCCTGGCCGAGATCATCCACTCCGTCGGATTCCCCGCGGGAGCATTCAACGTCGTCACCGGGCTCGGCGCCGAGGCAGGGGCGGCGTTGGCCGCCCATCCCGGGGTCAGCCATCTCGGGTTCGTCGGGTCCACCGAGGTGGGGTCGCGCATCGCCCATGCCGCCGCCGAGAGGGTCGTGCCCACGATCCTCGAGCTCGGAGGGAAGTCCGCGAACGTCGTCTTCGCCGACGCCGACGTCGATGCCGCCGTCCCCTCCCTCGTGCGCTCGATCATCCAGAACGCCGGACAGACGTGCTCGGCGGGTGCGCGCCTCATCGTCGCCGAGGACGTCCACGCCGAGGTCATCGAGAAGATGGCCCGGGCGATGGAGCAGGTGACGATCGGCCACGGCCTCGACGACCCCATGCTCGGCCCGCTCATCTCGGTCCGGCAGCAGGCCCGCGTGGAGGGGTTCCTCTCCGACATCGGCGACGCCCGGATCGTCACGGGCGGCAGCCGTCCCGACGGACTGGCCGCTGACCTCGGTGGGGGTGCGTTCATCGCTCCCACCCTCGTCGACGGCGTCACCCCGGGCTCGACGATCGCTCAGCAGGAGGTGTTCGGTCCCGTCGTCGTGGCCATGACCTTCGCCGATGAGGCCGAGGCCGTGGCCCTGGCCAACGGCACCGAGTACGGCCTCGTCTCAGCCCTGTGGACCAAGGATCTCTCCCGGGCCCACCGGGTCGCCGCCGAGGTGGAGGCCGGTCAGGTCTTCGTCAACACGTACGGGGCCGGCGGGGGAGTCGAACTGCCCTTCGGCGGGTTCAGGAAGTCCGGGTACGGGCGGGAGAAGTCTATCGAGGCCCTCGACGAGTACACGCAGACGAAGACCGTCGTCATCAAGCTGTGAATGACCGCTGACTGAATGACCACTGACTGAATGGCGCCATCCGTCCTCGCCCTGGTGCTCGTCGCCGCGGTCGCCCACGCCGTGTGGAACCTCGCCGCGAAGACAGTGACCGGCAGGGGCTATGCCTTCGTCCTCTCCTACCACGGGCTCTCCGCGCTCATGCTCGCCCCGATCGCCGGGTGGATCCTCGTCTCGGGCGCCCAGCCGATCGACTGGCGGCTCCTCGCCGCGGCCCTGCTCAGCGCCGTCCTCCACATCGGGTACTCGATCTCCCTCCAGTCGGGATACGACCATGCCCCGCTCGGCGTCGTCTACCCGAGCGCCCGCGGGTTCGGGCCGGTGCTCACGATCATCGTCGCCGTGGCTCTCCTCGGGGAGAGGCCGGGCTGGGTCGAGATCGCCGGTGCCCTCATCGTCCTCGCAGGCATCGCCGTGGTCACGGTGCAGCCGCGCGGGATCACCGGTCAGGCGGTCTCGGACGGGTCGTCGGGAGTGCGGCGGGGTCTGCTGTGGGGCGGGCTCATCGGGACGTTCATCGCCGGCTACACGCTCTGGGACGACTTCGCGGTCAACCACGTCACAGCCTCCCCGCTGCTCTACTTCGCCGTCTCGGAGACCTGTGTGGCCCTCATCATGGCGGCAGGCCTCGTCACCCTCCCCGGCGGGGCGAGCAGGCGGGCGGACCTCCGGGTGATCCTCACCGAGCACAAGCGGGCGCTCATCACCGTCGCGATCCTCTCCCCGGTGGCCTACCTGCTCGTCCTCTACGCGATGCAGCGGGCGCCCGTGTCCCTCGTCGCCCCGGTGCGGGAGACGTCGATCATCGTCGGCACCCTGCTCGCGTGGTGGTTCTTCGGGGAGCGGGGCATCGCCGCGAAGCTCACCGGCGCGATCGTCGTCGTCGCCGGCATCGGCCTCATCGCCCTCGGGTGAGGGCGCTCAGCTCTCGAGGCTGAGGCGCTCAGCTCTTCGGGGCCTTCTTCCGACGCGGCACGCGGACGACGCGGACGGGGCAGAGCGCATGGGCGAGCACACCCTGCGAGGTCGAGCCGAGCAGGGTCGCGGCGAAGCCGCTGCGGCCCCGGGAACCGATGACCATCTGGTCGGCGGTCTGGGTCGCGGCGACGAGCACCTCGGTGGCCGGTGCGTCGCAGATCGTCCACCGGACGTCGAGGCCGTCGAACTCATCACGCAGAGTCGCGGCGGCGAGTTCGAACGCGGCGGCCGCCTCGTCGTAGAGCTTCGTCAGGTGCTCTTCGCTCGGCAGCCATTCGGGGGAGAGGATGTGGGCGGCGGTGACGCCGACGAGGTGGAGCGGCGTGCCGTAGATCTGCGCCTGCTCGGCGCCGGCCCGCAGGACCGGGCTGTCGGTGTCGAACGGGTCGAGGCCCGCGACGATCTGGTTCGTGAACTCGGGGTGGCTGCCGGGGCCGGTCGAGGCGTCGACCGTGGGCCCCTCCTGCGAGGTGCGCACGGGCGGTTCGATCGGGTTGTGCTCGTCGTGCGGGGGACGCTCGGGCCAGGTTGTCGGGATGACGACCGTCGGGCAGTGGGCATGCGCGGGCATCGCGAGCGCCACCGAACCGAGCAGGCGTCCGGAGAAACCGCCGTGGCCGCGGGCGCCGACGACGGCGAGGTCGGCGTTCGAGGAGGCGTCGACGAGGACTCCGGAGGCGTCACCGGGGACGACCATGGTCGAGACGGGAACTCCGGCGTCGGACACGACGGTGGCGGCCGCCTCGGCGAGCTGCTTCGTCGCATCCTTGACCGAGTTGTCGAAGTCGGCCGGGTAGACGATGTCGGCGCGGCTCATGTTCATTCCGGGGACCGTATATGCGGCGATGAGGCGGATCTGCGCTTCGGTGAGCTTCGCATGGTCGATGGCCCAGTTCAGCGCGCACCGGCTGTTGGCGGAGCCGTCGATTCCGACGATGATCGTGTGTGACATGTCCACCCCTTGTGAGAGCCTTCCCGTATCCGCTTCACAGTCTATGGGATTGCCTGGGAATCGGGGCGGGCCCGCTCGACTAGACTGACTGCGTTTGTGACAGCCGGCCGCCCGGGCCGCTGACCTCTGACAGGGAGAGCATGAAGGACCAGATCGACGTCTCGGTGCGTCGCAGCCCCAAGTACGCAGTGTTCATGGGCGCGGGCGCGATCCTCGGCGTCCTCATCGCCGGGCTGCTCACGCTCATCGTCGATCCCTCGCAGATCCCCGCCGAGTACACCGTGGCCAAGGGTGCAGGCCTCCTGCTCATCTTCCTCGGCGTCGGCGGACTCTTCCTCGGCGGGCTCATCGCCCTCCTCCTCGACTGGCGCGGCCGGAAGCGGGCCCGTGAGTACCGGGTCGAGGCGCAGATCGACATGGTCGACGACCCCAAGGTCGTCGCCGCCCGCCGGCTCGCGGAGATGCGGGGCGAGACTCCCGCGGATCCTGCCGGTGACACTGCGGATTCCCCGGTGGATTCTCCCGCCGAGGCGGCCCCCGAGTTCCCTGCGAACGAGACGGACAGCCGGGGTGACCTGGGTCGAGGCTGAGACGCCTGAGCGAGCTCCTGAGGCCGTGGTCGGCGGGCCCACAGCGGTGTGAGACAATTCTTCACGTGGCAAGAGGAGACGGGCAGCTGACCCACGAAATCGACCCCCTGGACCGCGGCCCGCAGGACGCCTGCGGAGTGTTCGGAGTCTGGGCTCCGGGCGAGGAAGTCGCCAAACTCACGTACTTCGGGCTCTACGCCCTCCAGCACCGCGGACAGGAGTCCGCGGGCATCGCCGCCTCGAACGGCAGCCAGATCCTCATCTATCGGGACATGGGCCTCGTCTCGCAGGTATTCCACGAACGCGATCTCGAGCTCCTGCAGGGCCACATCGCCGTCGGGCACACCCGCTACTCGACGACGGGATCGCCGTCGTTCGAGAACGCCCAGCCCACCCTGGGCCCGACGCCCTTCGGCACGGTGGCGCTCGCCCACAACGGCAACCTGACGAACTTCGACGAGCTCGAAGCACTCGCCGACTCCCGCAGCGATGACGCGAACCGGGTCGTGGCGGAGGCGACGAAGAAGCGCACCCGCACTCGCGCGTTCCGTGACTCCTCGAACGACACCTCGTTGGTCACCGAGCTCTTCGCGACCGAGGAGGGGGAGAACCTCACCGATGCGGCGCTGCGCCTGCTGCCGCAGGTCGACGGCGCGTTCTCGCTCGTGTTCATGGACGAGCACACCCTCTACGCCGCCCGCGACCCGCAGGGTGTGCGGCCGCTCTCCCTCGGCCGGCTCTCGAACGGCTGGGTCGTCGCCTCGGAGACCGCTGCCCTCGACATCGTCGGCGCCTCCTATGTCCGCGACGTCGAACCCGGTGAGCTCATCGCCATCGACGAGGACGGGCTGCGTTCGTTCCGCTTCGCCGAGGCGAAGCAGGCGCACTGCGTCTTCGAGTACGTCTACCTCGCCCGGCCCGACAGCGTCCTCGACGGGCAGATCGTCCACGGTGCGCGCACCGAGATGGGGCGCAGGCTCGCCCAGGAGTTCCCCGTCGACGCCGACCTCGTCATCGCCACCCCCGAATCGGGGACACCGGCCGCCGTCGGCTACGCCGAGGAGTCCGGGATCCCGTTCGGACAGGGCCTGATGAAGAACGCCTATGTGGGACGGACGTTCATCCAGCCTTCGCAGACGCTGCGCGAACTCGGCATCCGCCTCAAGCTCAACCCGATCCGCGAGAACATCGAGGGCAAGCGCCTCGTCGTCGTCGACGACTCGATCGTGCGCGGCAACACGCAGCGCGCACTCGTGCGGATGCTCCGGGAGGCCGGAGCCAAGGAGATCCACATCCGCATCTCATCGCCGCCCGTGAAGTGGCCGTGCTACTACGGCATCGACTTCGCCACCCGAGCCGAACTCATCGCCAACGGTCTCAACGTCGAGGAGATCTGCACCTCGCTCGGCGCCGATTCGCTCGGATACATCTCGCTCGACGGCATGATCGAGGCGACGAAGCAGAAGCGCGACCGGCTGTGCACTGCGTGCTTCTCCGGCGAGTACCCGATTCCCGTCAACAACACCCCCGCCGACAAAGGATGCTGAGTTGAGCCACGACGAGACCGCCGCGCACCCCGACCAGCCAGCGCAGTCGACGACCTATGCCGCGGCCGGCGTCGACGTCGAAGCCGGAGACCGGGCCGTCGAACTGATGAAGTCCGCGGTCTCGGCCACGCACAACGCCAACGTCGTCGGTGGCGTCGGCGGCTTCGCGGGGCTCTTCGACGTCTCCGTGCTCAAGGACTACCGGCGTCCCCTGCTCGCGACCTCGACCGACGGCGTGGGTACGAAGGTCGCGATCGCCCAGGCCCTGGACAAGCACGACACGATCGGCTTCGACCTCGTCGGCATGGTCGTCGACGACATCATCGTGTGCGGGGCGAAGCCGCTGTTCATGACCGACTACATCGCGTGCGGCAAGGTCCACGCCGAACGGATCGCTGCGATCGTGCGCGGCATCGCCGAGGCGTGTGCGCAGGCCGATGTCGCCCTCGTCGGCGGGGAGACCGCCGAACATCCCGGTCTCCTCGGCGTCGACGAGTACGATGTCGCGGGCGCGGCGACCGGCGTCGTCGACGCCGAGAACCTGCTCGGTCCCGAGAAGGTCGACGCCGGTGACGTCCTCATCGCCCTGCCGTCCTCGGGCATCCACTCCAACGGCTACTCGCTCGTGCGGCACATCATCGCCGAGGCGGGCTGGACCCTCGACCGGGAGGTGCCCGAATTCGGCCGCAGCCTCGGTGAGGAGCTCCTCGTGCCCACGCACGTGTACACGGGCGAGCTCAATGCCCTCTTCTCCGCCCTGCCCGGCGCCGTCCACGCCGTCTCCCATGTCACCGGCGGGGGACTCTCGGCCAATGTCGCCCGCGTCCTGCCGCCCGGCCTCGTCGCCGCGATGTCGCGGGACTCGTGGGAGGTCCCGGCTGTGTTCTCCGTCCTCGGCGACCTCGGCGGAGTGCCGCGTGCCGACCGTGAGCGGACGTGGAACCTCGGCGTGGGCATGGTGCTCGTCACCGCTGCCTCCGCCGTCGACGAGGTGCTCACGGCGACCCCGGGATCGTGGGTGCTCGGCGAGGTCCGCACCGACGACGGCTCGCTTGCCGGCGAACTCGACTACGTCCAGGGCGCCAAGGGCGTCGACGGGGGAGCGGCGATCCTCCGCTGAGGGAGTTGACAGCGCAGTCGCACTGCAGACAAAGCGGAAGGGGCGGAGACCGAAGTCTCCGCCCCTTCCGCGGTGTCTGTGTTCAGCGAGTCAGCTCAGGACCTGCGCTCCGTGTACTCGTCATCGTCGTCGTCATCGACGTTGTACTTGTCGGCGTACTCGGAGTAATCGGGTTCATCGTCGTAGGGATCGGACGCACCGGACTTCTGCGAGTCGGCGCCAAGCTCTTCTTGGAGACGATTCAGGTCGGTGTCCGGGCTGTAGTACTTCAGCTTCCGGGCTACCTTGATCTGCTTTGCCTTTGCGCGGCCGCGACCCACTGGCGTGACCCCCTCCGTCGTCATGTGGGGTGTGCTACCCCGGACTAGATCTCTGCTATGCGCTTAAATCCTACCTGTTCGCGGTGGGAAGTTCCATTTCGGGAAGCGACCTTGGATAGGGTGATCCCATGTCCTACAGTCGCGAATATCTCGTCTCCCTGCGGATCTTCGAGCCCATCGTGGTCCATTCCGAATTGCAAGACAGGCAGGTCGAGGACAACCGGACGCGGACCGAGGAACAGGTAGCGGCCGACGCGGACCAGCGCCTGATCTCGCTTCCCCCGAACCCTGTGGCTGAGTCGTTCCGGTCCACACCCATCTTCCTTCCGGCGTCTCAGACCCCGGACGGAGTGGATCGGTTCTGCCCCGCGCAGGAGGACATCCGCAGCTGGGAGGCGCTCGAGTCGCTGACCGAGCACACGTCGAAGGCCACGCTCGACATCATCGCCCCGAAGTCCGCTCGCCGACGGGCGGCGAGCCTGCGCGCGGAATGGCTGCAGGACACGAAGGACACGCGGATCTTCACCCGCGTCTCGGCGTGGGACGTGCCGCCGGCGTGGTGGCTGTTCTTCGCCCTCGGCGAGGACCAGGTCATCACCGAGGAGACCGAGGCGGGACTGCGTGTGCTCATCCGCACGGACATCCTCGCCGCCTCGGCGCGCATGGAATGGGCCTCGGAGACGATCGCGGAGAAGTCGAAGGTCGTCGACATGGTCGAGCAGACCGCGGTGCTCGCTCAGTGGATCGACAGTTTCGACATGAACTCGATCCTCGAGCTCGACCTCGGCGGGATGAGCGAGGTGCTCTGGCCCAACGAAGGCCCGGAGCTCGTCGACGAGTGGGTGACGGCGCTGAGCAACGACGACACCGAGACCGCGACCTCGGCGTTCCAGAGGTACGCGGCCGCATGGGAGCAGCTCAACCTCTACGCCCGCGGTTCGNGCTGAGCCACCCTGCGCAGGGTTGCTCAGCGCCCGGAGGGTTGCTGAGAACGGCGAGATGCTGGCCACAGGCCGGGCCGAGGCTGAGGATCGAGGCCGACGCGGGACGCTACGATTGACCCCGAGACTCCGCCTGCGGCACGAGAGGATGAGCACCGCACCACATGGACGAGAAGAAGCACCGTCTGCTCACGAGCACACCGCCGGGCACCGCACCAAGCGCAACATCAGGCACGGCACCGAGCAAAGGGCCGGAGGACCCGGCACCCGCCTCGGCGAGGGAAGCCGGCGACCCGGCACCCGCCTCGGCGAGGGAAGCCGGCGACCCGGCCCCCGCCTCGGCGAGGGAAGCCGACGACCCGGCTCCCGCCTCGGGGAAGGGACGGAAGCCGATGTCGACGCTCGGCATGGGCTGGCGGATCGCGGTGACGGCGGTCGCGCTGATCATCCTCACTGCGGGGCAGTTCCTCAACACGAACGACTTCTTCCCGCTCGGCTCGCTCACGCAGTACGCGACGGCGAAGGACCTCAACGGCGAGGTCAACTCGACGTGCATCGCCGCCCAGTTCCCGGGTGAGGACGAACCCAGGCGGCTCGCGTTCAACACGGCCACGGTCGGCATCGAACGCGGCGACGTCGAATCCCAGCTGCAGCGGGTCATCGACAACCCCGAGCTGCTCCAGACGCTCGCCGACTCCTACATCCGCCTCCACCCGGGCCAGCCGGAACCGGAGAAGATGATCCTCTGCCGGGACACGACGCAGCTGAGCAACGGCCGCAGTGTCGGCGAACCCGTCACGCGCACCCTCGCCGAGTGGGAGGTGCGATGAGCAGCACGCAGTCGAGTGCCACGCAGCTGAGTCCCACGATGACCGGCCCGCGGCGCAACGCGTTCCTCCGCTGGTTCATGCCCGAGGTGCCGCTGGCCCGGGTCGCGGTGTTCCGGGTCTTCATCTACCTCTTCATCATCATCGACGTCCTCACGATCTCCGGCGACGTCATCCCGCATGGGTGGACCCCGGAGCTCTACCAGCCGCTGTGGCTGGCCAGGGTCCTCGGGATCCCGCCGGTGAGCGTGCTCGGCGCACAGATCCTCCTTGCGTTCATCATCGTCTTCTCCCTGCTCGCCGCTGCCGGGATCTGGCAGCGCATCAGCGGCTGGGTCGTGGCGATCACGTTCGGGGCGTGGATGTTCTACACGCAGGGCTACGGGTACGTCGCCCACGACCACATGGCGCTCGTCATCGCCGCCGTCGTCCTTCCCACGGTCGGGGTGGCACGGTTCCGGGAGGTGGGGGTCACCTCGGCGAAGGCGGGATGGGCGCTGCGCGTCGTCCAGATCGCCGTGGTGCTCACGTACTTCTACTCGGTGCTCATGAAGTGGATCGCCTCGGGCAACATCACCCACTGGGCCAACGGTGCGGTGATCATCTGGGCGCTCATGCGCCGCGGCGCCGAGTGGTCGAAGCCGTTCCTCGAGATGCCCGGCCTCCTCATCGCCGCGCAGTGGGCGACGCTCGCCTTCGAGTTCCTCTCTCCGATCGCCCTGTTCATCAAGGGCAAGTGGCTCTACTTCGTCGTCGCCTTCTTCTGCCTCTTCCACCTCATGACGTACTTCGCGCTCGGCATCCACTTCCTCCCCACCGTCATCTGCTGGGCGGCGTTCCTGCCGCTGGAGAAGCTCGTCCCTCGTCGGTTCGCGACAGCGCGTCGAGCACGCGCCTGACCGCGACCCTCTCGGCGGTGACCGGGCGCATGACGGCTGAGACCCACCGCGTCGTCGTCACCCCGGTGAGCGGAATGAGGGTGAGCCCGGCATCCGCCGGCGTCGTGTACCGGGGGAGGAGTGCGAGCTGGTCCGAGGAGGCGACGATCGCCTCGATGAGCCGGTTGTCGCGGATGCGCTGGACGACGTCCAGGTCGCGGCCGGTCAAGTGTTCGATCGAGGTGAGCACCGAGTTGAACGGGTAGCCGACCGGCACTCCCACCCACTGCCGGTCGACGACATCGTCCGGGGTCAGCCGGGACTTCTGCGCGAGCGGATGGGCGTCGGCGACGGCGACGTCGATCGGCTCCCGGGCCAAGGGCACGACGGTGAGGCCCTCGGTTCCCGCCGGCCGTTCGGAGACGAGGCTGTGGGCGATGACGATGTCGACGTCCTTCGTCAGGCCCGCGAACTCGTGTTCGGCGAGGTCGACATCGTGCGTGCGCAGGCTGATGCCCGGGTGCGTCTCGGCGAGCTCACGCAGGGCGTCGGGCAGGAGGTAGGTCAGGGCGCTCGGCAGTCCGGCCAGCGTGATCTCCCCGACCGGTTCGCCGAGGTGGTCCTCCCAGTCGGCCTGCACGCGCGCGATCGCGCGGGCGACGTCGCGTCCTCCTGCGGCGAGCAACCGTCCGGCCGGGGTGAGGGCGAGTCCGCGACCGGCCGGTTCGGCGAGGGCATGACCGAACTCGCGCGTCGCTTGACGCAGCTGCTGGGAGACGGCCGACGGCGTGCGATGGGTGAGTCGGGCGACCTCGGTGACGCTGCCGTGCTCGTCGAGGGCGCGCAGCAGCTCGAGGTGACGCGGGTCGATGACACGCTGCACGGAGACCATGAAGTCATGCTACACATTGCATGAAGAACTTTGCGATTGTGCTCAAGAGTTGTGGCGGTGAGGATGGAGGCATGTCCGTCAAGCACTGTCTCCTCGCCGCCTCCGTGGCCGTGATCTGGGGTCTGAACTTCCTCGCGATCGACCTTTCGCTCGCCCAGTTCCCGCCGTTCTTCCTCGTCGCTGCCCGCTTCGCGGTGCTCGCGGTCCCCGCTGTGCTCTTCGTGCCCCGACCGCAGGTGAAGGTCCGGTGGATCCTCGGCTACGGGCTCGGCTTCGGGATCCTCCAGTTCGCCTTCCTCTACTGGGCGATGGCGACGGGAATGCCGGCGGGGCTTGCCTCGCTCGTCCTCCAGGCATCGGGGCCGTTCACGGTGCTGCTGGGGATGACGGTCCTGCGCGAGCGGGTCCGTGCCTCCCAGATGGCGTTCCTGCTCATCGCGATGGCGGGCCTCGGGGTCGTCGGCTGGCAGCGCCTCGATTCGTCCGCGAGCTTCCTGCCCTTCCTCCTCACCCTCGCCGGCGCCTTCGGGTGGGCGATCGGCAACATCTGCAACCGGCAGGCGCATTCGGTCGAACCGGTGAAGTTCACGATGTGGATGTCCGTCGTCCCGCCGGTCCCGATGCTCATCCTCGCCCTCATCGTCGAAGGGCCCGAGCGGATCGGGACGTCCCTGACGACCTTGGCGACGCCGACGGGTCTGCTCGGTGTTGCGGGACTGGTCTACACGGTCGTCATCGCGACTGTCATCGGCTCGGGCATGTGGTCGTGGCTGATGTCGCGCAATCCTGCCGGGGTCGTCGCCCCGTTCTCGATGCTCGTCCCGATCGTCGGGATGAGCGCGGCGTGGCTCGTGCTCGGAGAGACGGTGAGCCTCGGCGAGCTGTGCGGGGCCGGACTCGTCATCGTCGGGGTGCTCGGTGCAGGGCTCAAAGCGGCGAAGGGGGCGAAGATCGCGGACCGGGAGACGGCCCTCGCCGAGGCGGTGCCCGAGCCGGTGCCGGGAGTGCCCGAGCCGGCCGAGGCTAGGCGCTCCGTGCCCGACGTCCCCGCGGGGACGCGGGAGGAGAACGTCCCAGCGGGGACGTCGTGCGAGGGCGCTTCCCGGGGATAGCCGCAGCCCAGGAATTACGTGTCGAAGACCGTCTAGGGTGTGAGCATGTCCGAGAACTCCTCCGATCGCGATGGTCCCGATTCCCCAACCGGCGTTCGTCCCGCCGCCGACGCCTCTCGCCTCACCGTCGACGATCTGCTCGCGTCCCCGCGGGGACGCTCGCTGCTCTATGCGATCGTCGGCGCCTCAGAGATGGATGCGGGGACAGATGACGAGCCAGTGGGCGACGGTGACGTCGAGACCGTGGGCGACGGTGACGTCGAGCCGGTGGACGATGTCGAGGTCGACCCGGCGGACGTTCTCGGCTGGGCCGCCCTCACCGCCGCCGAGACGATCGATCGCGAATGGGAGACCGGTATCCTCCTCTCTGATTCCGGGGCCGACTTCGCCGAGCTGCGTGAAGCCGATGCGGCTGCGGAAGCCATCGGGCTGGGTCGTCGGACTCCCCGCGTGCCCAGCCAGGCCGAACTCGAGAGTGCGATGGCCGACGTCATCGCCGGCGCGATGTACTGGCAGCCGCCTCATCCCGAAGACATCGTTGCGGCCGACCCGGCGATGATCGAAGTTCTGCGACCGTGGGCCGAGGTCATCGTCGACAGCGGCCTGCTCGACGCATGGTCGGTGGGACCCGATTTCGATGACCTTTGGGAACTGACGTGGGACGATTCGGATCACACCGGCGACATCCCGTCTCGCCTCAGTGCGGATCCGGCCACGTTGATGTCGGGAGCTGACAGTGCACCTCCGTCGGATGCTGCTGCAGCGGCGCTGCGCGCGTGGTCGGCAGAGGTCGCCTCCAGTGAGAGCGAGTATCGGCAGGTGTTTGCGAAGGATCCGCGCATGGCGGGCAGTGGCGAATGGTGGTCGACTCCCGCGCATGAGCTGGTGACGACCACCGGCACGTGGCCGAGCGGAGAGCCGATCGGACTCAGTCTCTTCGAGGACGATTTCGGGCTCAGCCGGGCGCGGGCCTGTCGGCTGCGCCTTCGGGACACGTTCAGCGTATTCATCGTCGACGGGCCCGAACAGTGGGCTGCTCTCTGCCGGAAGTATCCGCTTGATGTCACTGCCCAACGGCGTCAGGTGTGGTTCGAGGCGACGGGACGTCGCGGTCGCTGGGTCATCCCGGATTGGTCGCGGGTGGCCGAAGACTGCGACGGCGTCTACGTCAGCCTCGCCGGTTACCTGCGCACGGCGGGTGCCGTCGTCGACGTCGGCGATGCGGACCGGCTCCCAGAATCGGCGGGGCGACCAACTGTCGGCGACACCGATGACCGCATCGCGAGCCTCATGGCCGGGTGGAACCCCGACACCACGTACTGGCTCACGGATGCCGTCGCGGGCATCACCGAGGTCGCGGACTGGGCCCGGGACGACGAGAGCGGTGCGTGGCTGACTCAGCCCCGTCCCTCACGCCCGTAGGTGAGGCGACGCAGCACCACCTCGGCGGGGCCCTTGCGGTTCCGCGACTCCATCCATGTCGCCAGGGCGAGGGAGGCGATCCACACGCCGATGGCCAGCAGGAACGCCGGGGTCGTGTTCCACGTCCGACCCAGACCGAAGCCCCACGCGGCGAGCAGCGGAGCGAAGACGAGGGACTGGAAGAGGTAGAAGGTCAGCGAGCGTTTGCCGAGGTAGGCGATCGGCAGGAGCAGCCTCGGCGGGCGCTCCTGGACACGGAGGCCGAGGAGCCCGAACAGGGCGGCATAGCCGAGGCCGGCGCAGGCTCCGGTGACGGGGGTGAGGACCGTGGTGATCTCGACCGTCGCCGAATCGGAGGGCACCCACCCCAGGTAGGCGAGTGCCTGCGGGAGATTGCCGAGCACCCCGAGCGGGATGCCGACTCCGGCGACGAGACCGAGCCGAGGCCGACGAGGCGAACCGGCATCCTGTCCGCACAATTCGATCCACCGGTGCCTGGCGGCGAGCCCGCCTGTGATGATGACCAGCGGCACGGTGAGCGAGAGGGTCCCGAGCACGGTCGCGAGCAGCCAGACGAGGAGGCGGACGCCGACGGCCAGGAGGTAGTTCGTCTCGCCGGTGCCCTGCGTGAGCAGGAGGGTCGTGAATGATCCGGCGTCGTCGCCGAACATCGGCTCGTCCGTCGTGTCTCCGGCGAGGGCCTGGGCGAGGAGGATCATGCCGACCTGGGCGAGGAGCAAGAGGCCGAGGATTCCCAGCAGCACCCAGAGGGTGATCATCAGCGCCCGGTCACCGGCGCGTTGGATGAGGTAGCCGAGGATGAGCCCGCACAGGCCGTACGCGCCGAGGATGTCGCCGCCGAAGAGGAGGGCGGCGTGGAGGACACCGAAGACGACGAGCCAGAGGTTGCGCCGCAGAAGCATCGCGGTGATCGTGCGCGGATCGTCGCCGACGGCGGCGCGGTTGCGGGAGAACTGGACGATGCCGTACCCGAAGAGGAAGGCGAACATCGGGTAGATGCTGCCGTCGACGAAGAGGATCGTGAGCACCGAGAGGACCCGGTCGAGCAGGCTGCCGCTGGCCGGGTGGCCGCTGAGCGAGGTCGCGGCCTGGGTGCCCCAGAGGTAGACGGAGACGTTGGCGATCGCGATGAGGCAGAGCATGAGACCGCGGGCCAGGTCCGGGGCGAATGCCCGCCGAGGTGGGGCTGCGGCGGTTGCTGGCAGCCCGACGGGCACCGGCGGTGCGGCACTCGGGACAGCGGACGTGCGGGGGTACTCGGGGTGCGTCATCTCGTACCTCGGGTCGGGAGCGTCGATCAGCGGGGCGTGGTGTGGTCAGTCCTGCGGGGAGAGGCTGGGCACCTCGGTGATGCCGAAGCGGTGCTTGAGTGCCCGTTGCGCGGCAAACCAGCCGTTCATGCCGTGGACGCCGGGGGCGGGCGGGGTCGCCGACGAGCACAGGTAGGCCCCGGGCACGCCGAGGCTGTAGTTGTCCCAGTTCGTCCGCGGGCGGGCGAGCATCCGGTAGAAGGTGATGATGCCGGTGGCGATGTCCCCGCCGATGTAGTTCTGGTTGTGCTCGGACATCTCCGAGGCCGGCACCGACCGGTAGTCGACGATCGTGTCGCGGAACCCGGGGGCGAAGCGTTCGAGCTGCCCGATGATGTAATCGGCCGGGTCGATGGGGCAGTTGAAGGGGACGTGGCAGTACGTCCACAGCGGACGCAGGCCGTTCACCTCGCGGGAGGGGTCGAAGACGGTGGGGTCGGAGACGAGGCAGACCGGGTGGTCGGGCATCCGGCCGGCGACGACCTCGCCTTCGGCGGTGGCCATCTGCTCACGGGTCCCGCCGAGGTGGACGGTGCCGGCGCGCGCGACCTCGGGGTCGGCCCACGGCACGGGTCCGTTGAGGACGAAGTCGACCTTGGCCGCGGCGTTGCCGTGTTTGAAGTCCCGCAGCGCCCGGTCGACGTGGGCGGGGATGAGTCCGGAGAAGATCTCGGCGGCATTCCACGCCGAGGTGTCGAGGATGTAGGCGCGGGCCGCGGGCATGTCGGAGACATGGTCGACGCGGACCCCGGGCGTGACCCGGCCGCCGTGGGCTTCGAGGTCGGCGACGAGGGCGTCGGTGATCGCCTGCGAGCCGCCGACGGGGGAGGGCCAGCCGCCGGCGTGGGCGATGGTCGCGAGCATCGTCGCGGTCGCGGCAGTGCCCATGCCCGGCAGGGGGCCGATCGCGTGCGAGCCGACACCGGTGAACAGAGCCTGCGTGGTCTCATGCGAGAGCGGGATGTTCCACGCGGGGCTCGCCTGCGAGAGGAGGCGGAGACCGAATTTGACGACGTTGGCGATGCCGGAGGGGTCGCGCAGGGTCGGCGGCAGGGAGCGTTTGTCGCCGAGGGAGAGCCAGATCGTGTCGTCGACACGGTCGAGGAGGGGGCGGAAGAAGCGGTCCCATTCGGGTCCCGCCTCGCCGAGGTGCTCGACCGTCTTAGCGAGATCGTGGAAGGCCAGCGCGGCGGGGCGCCCGTCGAGGGGCTGGGCGTAGGAGATCTCGGGGGTGGTGAATTCGAGGCCGCGGGCGCGCAGGTCGAAGTCGACGAAGAAGGGGCTGGCGATCGCGAGCGGGTGGACGGCCGAGCAGATGTCGTTCACGATCCCCGGGGCCAGCCCGAGGTCGAGGGTGCGGGAGCCGCCGCCGATCGTCGGCTGCGCCTCGAGGACCTCGACGGTGAGTCCGGCTCGAGCCATGGTGACCGCAGCCGCCATGCCGTTGGGTCCGGATCCGACGACGACGACATCAGGCTGGGTGCTCATGTCCTCAGTCTAGGGGAGGGGCCTGACATGAGGTGCCGGGCCGGAGGTGTCGGGCCTGGGGTGTCGAGCGTGCTGCGGGGACGGTCAGAACTCGCCGAGGCCGTTGCGGAGGATGTCGCGAAGCACGGAGCGGTAGAGGCCGAGTTCCTCGAAGCCGTCGATTTCGGAATCCCCCAGGGCCACGGTGTCCGTTGTCAGTTCCCTGACGCAGACGACGCTGCTCGATCCGAGCGCATCTGTGCCGAACAGGAGGAGGCTTGCGACGATCGCGGTCTCGGTGCTCGGCAGCGACCTCGTCGCCAGAGACGCGACGCGGGGGTCGAGCGGGCCGGTGGGAGAGTCGTCGGGGACGAGCGAGTGGAGTTCGGGGATCGTCTCGCGCATCAGACGTGAGGGTTCGTCGTCGTCCTGGTCGAAGCTGTCGATGAGTTCGAGTTCGCGTTCGAACGTCATCCGTGACAGGGCGCCGACGAGGAGGTTCTCATCGAGCAGCGGGGTGCGTCGGGTGTACCACCGGATGACGTCCTCGGAGTCGGTGGTGAGCACGAGTGACCAGACGGCGCTGACGTCGACGTCTTCAGGGAGCGGAAGGAAGGCCCAGCCGTCGAAGATCTGCCCGAACGTCGTGATCGGAGGGGACGTCGGGTCGCCGCTGAGGACAAAGGTCACTTCGGTCGCCGGAGCCGTGCGGTCGGATTCGGTGCTCGTCTGGCCCTCGGCAGTCGCCTCGGAACCGTCTGCGGCGTCAGCTCCATCGGCGTCGTCGTCGAAGGGGCTGAAGGAGAGGGTCTCGGCGAAGCGCGTCTGCGCGACGCGGAGCAGGCCCTCGATGAGTTCGCTGCTGACGTCTTCGTTGAGGAGCTCGACGTTGCCCGATTCGAAGGGGTCGTCGTCGCAGATCAGGGCGACGTACCGACCGGTGGGTTCGTGACCGTCGGGAAGCGGGTAGACCATGAGTCGGGACAGTGCCGCCGAGGCTTCCTCGACGAGGACGTCGCCGCTGAGATCGGACAGGGTGCGGTCCTCGGGCTCAGCGGTCTCGTCGGCGTGGTCCTCGGACCCGTCATCGCTGTCGACCCACGTATTCGCGGCCTCGGTTTCGACGAGGAAGCCGGAGATCTGGGCGAGGATCGTCGAGTACGACGCCCCGTCCGAGGTCCGTTCGATCCAGCCGGTCTCCCCGTCCGAGTCCTCCGTTTCGAAGTAGCCCCACACCATGGTTGGGAAGAACTTCGGCGGCACGGATTCGATGATCTCCGGGCTGAACACTCCGAAGGGAATGCGGTCGGAGTCGGGGACGGCGGGCGAATCGTTCATCGGTCAATCGTGCCACGGGAGGGGCGGTGCCGCGGCCGCCGAGGTCTACGAGTCCTGAGACCGGTACGCCTCGTCGAAGAACGCGCGCTCGAGCCCGACGGCTCGTCCCCACAGCGCGGTCAGCCGGTCCCGGGTCGCGACCGCCTCGGCGTCGTCCCCTCGAGGCACGACGCGTTCGAGTTCGTCGACGAGGAACTGCACCCACGCGGCGAAGTCCTCACCGCGGTGGAGGTCGATCCACCCGACGTGGACGTCGCGGGTGGGCATCTCGCGCTCCAGCTCACCCCAGTCGAGGTAGAGCCATTCGGCGATGACGAGGACGACGAGGAGATCCGGGTACGACGCCGAGGCGACCGCCCCCTTCATGACGTCCCGGAAGCCCGCGGTCGGAGCCAGCAGGACCGGGTCGGCGTAGTCGGCGGGACTCACCCCCACCTCGGCGAAGGCGCGGATGAAGTACGAATCCTCTTCGGCTTCGAGGAACCCGAGCTGACGGGCGAACCGCAGCTTCGCCTCGATCCGGTCGGCGTGGGCCACACACGCGCCGAGCATCGCGAGGAAGTCCTCGAAGAACTGATAGTCCTGGATGAGATAGGTCGCCATGACCTCGTCGGGCACGGTGCCCGCGAAGAGCTCCTCGACGAACCGGTGACCGACGGCCGCCGCCCAATCCTCGTCGGCTGACCTGCGCAGCGCCTCGACGGCACCGCCTGCTGGCACAGTGATCATTCGTGTCCTCCAACTTCCTCCGCCGGCATTGCCCGGATCAGGTGTAAGGGTCTGCGTGCGCACTCTCAGCGCCGGATTCGGCGCTCCCCTGTGGTGGTTCGAGACTATCTCACATCGCCGGAACTGCGGCACCCGCCGGCGCTTCGGTCACCTCGCCGAGGCGGTCGGCGAGGACCTTCGCGATCCGGGCTGCCGCCGGCTGGCGTCCGGCCGCTCGCTCGGCCTCCTCGACCGCGGAGTTGTAGTTCGTGTTCGTGTTGATGTCGTAGACGACCTGCCGGCCGTCGGCGGTTTCGATGAACTCGACCCCTGCGAAGTCGATGCCGAGATCGCGCAGGAGCGCTTCGAGCCGGCGGATGAGCAGGGTCTCGGCGGTGATCGACTCCCGCCGGGTGAACTGGGCGAAGGGCGCGCCCGCACTGCCAGCGCCGCCCGCGCTGCCCGCGCCTGGGATCTCGCACGCGTCGGCGGGGCAGAGTTCGAACGTGCCGGCCGAGACGTCGACGGCGACCGCGTAGTGGAAGCGTCCGCCGATGAACTCGGCGCGGGTGATGAACGGTTCGGCGGGCTGGAGGTACTCCTGGACGAGCGTGATGCCGTCGACCGGCTCGTTCGCCCCTCCCGGACCGAAGTCGGCGATGACAGCATCGAGTTCGGCCTGTGCATCGAACCGCCGCACACCCAGGCCCTTGCCGCCCTGGTTGTGCTTCGTGATGAACGGGGGAGCGAAGTCGGCGGCCGCCTCGGCGAGGGCACCGGATCCGAACGCCGCAGCCGTGCGGGGAACGTCGAAGCCGCGGGACGCAAGCTCCCGATGCTGCCGGATCTTGCTCACCTCGAGCTCATAGACGTCCGCGCCGTTGACGACCGTGCGCCCGGCGGCCTCGAGCCACGCGAGTACGGCCCGGCCGTAATCCTTGACGTGCGGGTCCGTGCGGGTGTGCGAGGACGCAGAGAGTCGGGACCAGAAGATCCCCTCCGGCGGCTCCGCAGAGAGGTCGATCGTCGACCCCGGCAGCAGCCATTCGACGAACTCGACGCCCTGGGCTGCGAGCGCCTCGGCGAAGGGCGGAATCCACTCGGGATTGTCGTGGATGATGTAGACCGCGGGACGGTCGGCGACGGGCAGCTGATGGGTGCGCATGGAGCCTCGTGTCATCGGTTCGGATTGCTGGGCATATTGCTCAACAATTCTACGGGTCGCGGGATTCCCGTCGCCGCCCTTCTTCGTGTCCGTCCACCGGCGTAGACTCTGCACCATGGCTATCGCAAAGCAGCCCGTGGTCGTTCTCGATGCTCCGGATGCTGGTGAGCTCGCCAAGTTCTACGGCGACCTCCTCGACTGGCAGGTCCGCGTCGACGACGACGGCACGTGGGCAGAGATCACATCCGACTCCTGGCCGCCCATCTGCTTCCAGCAGGTCGAGGACTACCGTGCCCCTGGCTGGCCCAGCCAGGACCATCCGCAGCAGATGCACATCGACGTCATGGTCGACGACCTCGACACCGCCGAAGCACAGGTCCTCGAACTCGGCGCCGGGAAGGCCGAATTCCAGCCGGGTGAGACCTTCCGCGTCTTCCTCGATCCCGCCGGCCACCCATTCTGCCTCTGCGTGAACTGACAGCCTGGGTTAAGCCGTGCGCCTACGATGGGGGCCATGCGCCGCATCGCCTCCTTCGCATACATCACCCCCGCAGCCTGGGCCAACGGTGCCGGGGAGACGACCGAACTCGTCTCCCTCGCCGAGTCCGCAGCTCTCACCCCTGACCGTGCGCGATGGCGTCTGAGCATCGCCCGCCTCGAACGGCCCGGGCCGTTCTCCTCCCTGCCCGGCGTCGATCGCACGTTCCTTCCCACCGCCGAGGTGGTCCTCGAGATCTCCGGCACCCCGCACCGGGCAGGCCCCGGCCGTCCCCTGCGCTTCCCCGGCGATTCCGAGGTCGTCCTCACCGAGCTGAGTGAGCCGTGCTTCGCCGTCAATCTCATGGTCGAGGCCGGCGGCAGTCTGCAGGGCCTGACGATGATCCCGGCACCGAGCGGAACCGCGCGCTTCGTCCTCACCCTCGACTCCGACGAGCAGTGGGGACGGTTCGACCTCCTCGAACTCGACACGGGGGACGAACTGCCCGACCGCCTCGGCGCCGTCGGATTCGACTGACACCATGATCCTGGGGAAAACGTGCGAGTCGCGTGTACCGGCGATCACACGGCACGGCATCATCGCTGGTCATGCGTGAGGTCCGACGTCTGACGTCCAGCCGGTTCTCAGGATCGGGAGACCCCGGTCAGGGACTCCGGACCTCTGCAGAGAATACTGGGAGGCGACACACGTTCTTGGAGGTACTTTGGCGTCGCATCAGAGAGACGAGCACAACCCGACCGATCCCGCAGCCGGCAGCGGCGCAGCGGGATCGACGCCGTCGTCGGAGCCGACGCCCGGCACCCAGCCCTCGCACACCCTGCCGCTCATCACCGAGGAGATGACGGCCGCCCACCCGGCGACGACCCCGGTGATGCCGCCCAACCCGATCCGCCACGACACCGCCGCCCAGACGGCAGCTCAGCCGGCGGCGACACAGCACACGGCGACGACTGCCGCGCAGCCGACGGGCGCTCAGCCAGCCGCTCAGCCGACAGGCACGGAGGCGACCGCGGTGGCTCCGGCGCTCGCTCAGGAGACGACGAAGCTCGAGACGACCGACGACTCCGATGACGAGAAGGGCGAGAAGAAGGAGAAGGGCGGCAACGGCATCTCCGCGACCCAGCTGCTCGCCGGCGCGGGTGCGGCGGCGACCTCCTCGGTCATCGGCGGACAGCTCGGCGTGGCCGGCACCGTCATCGGTGCGGGCATCGCGAGCATCGTCACCGCCATCGCCGTCAGCCTCTACAGCAAGAGCATCGAGAAGGGCAAGGAAGCGGTCAAGGAGGTCGGGGCGAAGCTCGCGCCTGCCGTGAAGAAGGGGGCAGGGCTCCCGCTCGCCGCCGGTGGTGCCGCGGCCGGTGCTGGTGCTGCCGCTGCGGCTGCTGGCGCTGCAACCGCGAACCCGGGCACCGCGAACCCCGCCGACCCCGATGCAACCGCCGTCTACGGCACGACTCCCGCCACTACTCCGAACCCTGTCGACCCTGACGCCACGGCCGTCTATGGCGCCACCCCGGCGACCACCCCGATCGATGCCGAGGGTGATCGCAGCGACACCGCGTTCGGCAACCTCGACGAAGCCGAAGCGCAGGCCGAAGCGGCCGCCGGCACGGAGGCCGAGGACGAACCGAAGTCGTGGTGGCAGAAGCTCAAGCGCAAGCGCGTCCTCTACCCGGTCGCGATCGGTGTGGCTGCCTTCGGCATCGGCCTCGGCGGTGTCGTCATCGCCGAGAACCTCACGGAAGCCGACATCTCTCCGGGCACCTCGGAGATCTCGAAGTCGGTCACCGGCGGAGGCGGCGGCGAAGAGTCCGGCACCTCCCAGGATGGTGGCAGCGACGGCGGTTCGGGGTCATCGAACTCCGGGTCGAACGGGCAGAACGCGAACCAGAACTCGGGCAGCGACAGCAGCTCCTCGACGACCGGTGAGAGCGACCAGTCCTCGACCTCCGATTCACAGGGTGACCAGACCGGAACCGATCAGGGCACGAACTCGAGCAGCGACACCAGCGGCACGAACTCGGACACCTCCGGCTCCAGCAGCTCCGGGTCGGATTCGTCGACCAGCTCGGACGGGTCGAGCAGCTCGGGCAGCGACTCCGGCACCTCCGGCTCCGGCAGCAGCAGCTCCGGTGGTTCCGGATCGGGATCAAGCGGCTCAGGCTCGAGCGGCAGCGGAAGCGGAAGCGGCTCGAGCGGCTCCGGGAGCTCCGGCGGCGGGTCGGGCTCCGGCTCCGGCGGATCCGGTTCCGGATCCGGCGGCAGCGCCGCAGCCGGCCAGGGCTGAGTTGCCCGGCCATGGCTGAGCCAGCGCACAGCTGAGCCGGCCCAGCGCCAATCGCACCTGCGCCGGGCGGTCATCGCGACCGCCCGGCGCATTGCCGTCCTCGGCCGGGATGGCTAGCCTGAGAGTGTGAGCACACCAGAAGCATCCAAGTTCGGGCTGTCGGCACGCCGATAGCCCGATAGTCCTCAGCGCGCATCACGCACCGCAGGCCCGGCGTCGGCAGTGCCCTTCGGAGAACCCACTCACTGCTCATCCGAAAGGTCGGCTCATGCCTGCTCTGCTCAACTTCCTTGCCCTTGCCGTCTTCGCGCAGGGCACATCCGAGTTCGTCCTCGCCGGGCTACTCGCCGACATCGCTGCGGACCTCGGCATCCCTCTCGCCGAGGCGGGGCTGCTCACCACTGCCTTTGCCGTTGGCATGGTCCTCGGCGCTCCGGTTATGGCGGTCTTCGCCCGCCGGCTCTCCGCCCGTACAGCGCTGACCTCGTTCCTCATCGTCTTCGTCGCCGCCCACATCGCCGGAGCGCTGACCGGCTCGTTCCCCGTGCTCCTCCTCACCCGTGTCATCGCAGTAGTCGCCAACGCCGGCTTCCTCGCAGTCGCACTCGCTCTCATCGTCCGCATCGTCGAGGCGCGCCGACGGGCCAGAGCCGTCGGTGTCATCGTCGCGGGGACGACGCTCGCGCTCAGCGCCGGAGTGCCTGCAGGGGCCGTGCTCGGTGCAGCCTTCGGTTGGCGGTCTGCGCTGTGGGCGATCGCTGTTCTCTGTGTGCCGGCCCTGTTGGCCGTTCTCACCGCGCCGTCGGGCACCGAGGGAGAACAGCGACCGACGCTGCTCACCGAACTCGCCGTCCTGCGCTCCCGCCCTGTCCTCGGCGTCATCGCGGTGACTGTCCTCGTCAACGCTGCGACGTTCGGTGCGTTCACGTATCTCGCTGTTGTCGCCGAGGCGGGACTCGGATTTCCGTCCCCCGCCGTACCCGTCCTGCTCTGCCTCTTCGGCATCGGCGCCTTCGCCGGTGTCACTCTTGCGGGCCGGTTCGCCGATGCGCACGGGGTGACGATCGTCAGCGTTCTCAGTCCGTGCCTCGTGCTCGTGTGGGCGGTTCTCGCGGTGGTGGTCGCGAGCGCCGGGACAGGTGCGCAAAGTGGGAGCGGCCACCTCGGCGAGGGGCTCCTCTGGGTGCTCACGCCGGTGGTCGGGGCACTTTCCTTCGCTCTCGGCAGCACGCTCGTCGCCCGGATCGTCGCCGAGGCCCGGCAGGCGCCGAACCTCGGCGGAGCGTTCGCGACGGCAGCCCTCAACCTCGGTGCCTCGATCGGGCCGGTCGCCGCGGGACTCGCGCTCACCCGCCTCGGCGAGGCCGGCCCCTTCACGGTTGCCGCGGTCGGTGTGGGGCTCGCCCTCGGAATCTGGCTCCTCATCCGTCGGGCAGGAATCCTTGCGCCCGACTGAGCAGGGGCCATACTGGGGGAATGCCGGAACTGCCCGAAGTCTCAGCGCTCGTCGAATTCCTCCGGCCCCGCGTGGTCGGCGACTTCATCGCGCACATCGACATCGCCGAGCTCGCGCTGCTGCACACGGCCGACCCGCCGCTCGACGCCGTCATCGGCCTCGAGATCACCGGCGTCACCCGGGCCGGCAAGGCGCTCATCCTCGAATTCGAGGGTCTCTTCCTCGTCTGCCGGTTCGCCCGGGCCGGGTGGCTGGTCTGGCATGACGTTGTGCCGACAGGGCCCGTGCGGATGGGCAAAGGGCCCCTGGGGATGCGGGTCGGCCTCGCCTCGGGTGCCGGGTTCGACCTCACCGAGGCGGGGACGAAGAAGAACGCGTCGGTCTCCCTCGTCCGCGACCTCGGTGAGGTCGAGGCGATCGCGAACGCCGGCCCCGACGCGCTTGATCTGTCGGCCGAGGAGTTCGCCGAGGTGCTCGCGGGCAGTCGTGCGCGCATCAAGACGGTGCTCGAGGACCAGTCGCTCATCGCGGGGATCGGCAATGCGTTCTCCGACGAGATCCTCCACACCGCGAAGGTCTCACCGTTCGCCACGGCCGAGAAGGTCGACGCCGCGGTCGTCCACGATGCGATGGTCTCGGTGCTCACCTCGGCTCGGGACGCCGTGGTCGGTCTGCCGCCGTCGAAGGTCAAGGCCGCGAAGAAGAAGCTCCTGCGGGTCCACGGGAGAACGGGGGAGACGTGTCCTGTGTGCGGGACGACGATCGCCGAGGTCTCCTTCGCCGACAAGTCCCTCCAGTACTGTCCCGGCTGTCAGACCGGCGGCAAACGGCTGAGCGACCGACGCATGGACCGTCTGCTCAAGTAGCGTGCGTCTGTGCGCGCCGCAGCAGCGGCCGCATCGCGAGCAGACCGAGCGCCGGACCCAGCAGCAGCAGCCACAGGGCGGGCTCGCCGACCACGGTGAGCACACCCTGGAGGAGGACGATGCTGATGACGCTCACGCCGAATCCGATCGAGTTCATCGCCGTCAGCCCGGTGCCCGTGAGGTCATCGGGGGCGAAGGTCGAGGCGAGTTCGGAGAACTGCGGGGAGTCCGCGACGACGAAGAGCCCCCACAGCAGCAGGACGACGACGGACAGTACGGGAATCCCCGGCAGCAGGGGATAGAGCAGGCACATGAGACCCGACCCGGCCAGGGCAGTCGCAGCCACTCGCGCACTTCCTGCCCTCCGGCTCACCACCCCGCCGAGAATGCAGCCGAGCGTACCGACGGCGATGATCGCGAAGCTCGTGGCAGCCACACCGGTGGCCTCGACCCGCGCCGAGAGCGCCGTGAGAGTGAGCGTCGGCACGACCGCCCAGAACGCGTAGAGCTCCCACATGTGACCGACATAGCCGAACACGGCGGCACGATACCCGCGGTCGGAGAAGAGCCGGCGCAGAGCCGAGTCCCGGCCCGGACCCGCACCCTCGCCCCGTGCCGACTGAGGGGATGACGGGGACTCGGGAACCGCCTCGGCGGGGCCGCTCTTCCCGCCGATCGAGGCGATGAGCACGGCCCCCACCACGGCGAGCCCGGACGAGCCCCACATGATCGCCTGCCACGGCAGGTCGGTGCCGAGTGCGGCCAGCAGTTGGGGTATCGCGGTGCCAAGCGCGAGCATGCCCACGAGCCAGCTCAGCGCCTGCGCCGACCGCGCTCGGGCCCGCTTGACGATCATCTTCATCCCCATCGGGTAGATGCCGGCCAAGCACACCCCGACGGCGAACCGGGCGATCCACACGAGGGCGAGATTCGGGGCGAGCAGCGTCCACCCCAGATTGAGACCCGCCCCGAGGAGGCTTGCGACGATGAAGATCCGCTCGGGTGCGAACCGGTCGGCGAGGCCGGTGAGGGCGCTGACGAGAGTGCCGACGATGAACCCGATCTGGGTCGCCGCGACAAGCCACCCGAACTGGGCGGGACCGGCGTCGAGCCAGGCCGAGAGTCCAGCGGCGGCTCCGCTGGGACTGAACCACAGGGCCGTCCCGAAGCACTGCGCGACGACGATCGCGACGACAGCGGACCGTGCGGTCATCCGGCGGCGTCCGGGCGGTGCGGGCAACGATTCTCCTCGGCGATGAGGCGGCAGGTCAGTTGCTGCTCATCCTAACGGGCAGGGGCCAACCGCACCTGTCGTAACCGGCGATGCCGGGGACGCACAGTCCCTGGTCTCACTCCCGGCAGCAGTGGCCTCCGGACTCCGGCGCGGGAACGTCGAGGACCGGGGAGCGGTCGAAGAACCCCTCGGGACGCAGCGAGAACCCGACGGTGTCGACGGGCATGATCGGCCAGTCCTCGATGCGCGGGAAGTGCGTGAGCCCGAAGGTGTGCCACACGACGATGTCCTCACCGTCGATGTTCCGATCCGCGGCCGTCCACGTCGGCAGACCCCCGTGACCGGCATGCTGATTGGGGAAGTCCCCGGTCGGGTACCGTTCGTCGACGGCGTACTGGCTCACCCACAAAGCCTTCGAGGCGAACGTCGCCCGCTTGTGCACCGAGGAGTCCTCCGCGGCGAGCAGAGTCGGCAGACCGGTCGGATGGAGTTTGTAGGCGACCGGTTCGCCGAGGCGGTTGATCGACTCCGGGTTCGAGACCACCCAGGTCCGGGCGACCGACTGATCGGCGTCGCGTTGGGCGGCCAGTTCTGTCGCGAGCACGGTGCGCTTGCGGGTGAACGCGTTGCCGCGCGGATTGGTCTCCGAGACCGGCAGGCGGACGACGTCCTCCTCCTCGACCCGGCAGCCGCCGTCGTCGAGGGCGAAGTCGAGCCGGGCCCCGAAGAGATGCTGGTGGAACGGGGCGCCGAGTCCCGGGGCGATCTCCGAGGCGAAGTCGCTCGAGCCCTCGGGTAGGGCGGAGGTGAAGACGACGCCGGTCGCCTTGGCCTCGAACTCGATCGTCCCGTCGAGGTAGAGGTACCAGTAGAACCCGTAGTCGTAGTTGCCGACGGTGGTGAAGAACGAGACGACGAAGCGCCGGTTGCGCCGAGTGTAGGCCACCCCCGACCACAGGTCGGAGTGCTTGGCGAGGATCGACGCATCCTCCTCGTGCATGCAGATGCCGTTGACGATCTGCCTCGGTTCGCCGAGGTTGTTCACCACCCACGGGGAGAGGTAGGTGATGTCGCCGAGGCAGTCGCAGCCGAGTTCGAGGGAGTTCGCCCACTGCCCGACGAGGTACTCACCGGTGTCGAAGTAGTTCTGCCACGAGCGCACGGGGGAGGGGTCGCCGTAGGGGACGACCATCTCCGCGATCGCCGCCCGGTGCAGGATCATCCGCCGTTCATCGCCGTCGTCGAAGGCGATGTTGTGGAGCACGAGTCCCTCGCGCATGTCGAAGCCGACGTCGAAGGACCACTTCTCCCATTCGATGTGGTTGCCGTCGGTGACCGTGAAGCTCGGCCCTTCCGGCTGGGTGATCTCGATCGGCTTCTGCGTCTGCCGGATCGGGCCCGTGAGCTCGGGGTCCGTGTAGTTGCCGTGTTCGGCGGGCACCGGCATGACGCCTAGGTCGAGCACCTGGTCGACGGTGCGATGGGTGACGTCGACGTAGGCGACGAGGCCGTCGATCGGGTGCGCCCACGCACTGTCGGTCTCGTGCTGCTGGTGGAAGGCGAGCCCGCGCAGGATCCGTCGGCCCCGCTCCTCCGGATACTCGAACACCCCCGCCGACAGCGGGGCGACGCGGACCTCGTTCAGCGGGATCCCGCGCCGGGCGATCGCCTCCTGCCAGGCAGGATCCTCGCTGAGCACCTGCTCGACGATCTCGAACTCCTCCTCCATGACGGGGAACTCACCGGCGAGGGAGGAATCCACCTCGGTGACGGATTCGACGGCGCCGTGGGTCGCGGAGACGACGATGTCGCGGGCCGTGCCGGCGATCTTGTCGATGACGAAGGTCCGGAATCTGCGGTCGATGTTGGTCGCCTCCCGGGACTCTCCGCGCACCGGATCGAGCAGGCCCATATAGGCCATCCGCGCCGAGGCGGGGAAGAGGCCGGCTGCACGCAGCACCTCGGTGACGGCGGTGATCTCTGCCTGACTCGGCAGGGAGAACGGGGTCGCGGCGACGTCGGTCGTCGTGGTGGTGTGGGCGGACATGAGGCACCTTTGCATCTGCGGGCGGCTGCACCCGGGGAGGTGTGAGCCGGATCACGCTATAATCTACATGCGTAGAGAATAAAGTCAAGGTCGCCAGGAGGATCCATGCCCAAGATCGTCGACTACGCCCAGCGGCGCCGCGACCTCGTCGAAGCGACGACGCGCATCATCGTCCGGCAGGGGCTCTCGGGGACGACGATGCGCGACATCGCCGCCGAGGCCGGCTTCGCCAACGGCGTCGTCAAGTCCTACTTCGGCTCGAAGGCCGACCTCCTCGCCGCGACCTACATCGACGTCTACGAGGCGACGAACGCCCGGGTGGCGCTGGCGACCGAGGGGCTCCGGGGTCTGACCGCCCTGCGCGCGTTCGCCGCCGAGGTCGTCCCGACGACCCCCGCACTCCACGATGAGGCCCGCGTCGTCCTCTCCTTCCTCGCTGAGGTGGCCCAGGACCCCGATCATGCCCGCGCGGTGAGTGCGACGATGGTGCGCTGGCGCGAGTGGATCCGCGGCTGGCTCGCCGAGGCTCGGGCGGAGGGGGAGTTGGACGCCGAGGTGGTCATCGAGTCCGAAGCCGACGTCCTCCTCACCTACCTCCTCGGCGCTCAGACGACGTCCATCCTCGGCGGGGAGGGCTTCGACTTCGCCGGGATGCGCACGCAGCTGACCTACCTCATCTCCCGGCTGGAGGCTAGAGTGAGCCGCAGATGAGCGCCGACACCGACGTCGGCGCGCCCAAGGCAGGTGACTCACCCATGCTCCACGAAGGCACGGCTCGGGACTTCGACGGCTGGCGCAGCCTCGTCTCGGACTCCTTCGTCCCGCTCGAGACCGAACCCCAGCGCCGAGGCGGCTTCACCGGGCGCATCAGCGCCCGCGACTACGACGCCGTCGTCATGTCCCACATCGCAGCCGAGCCCCATGCGGTGCTGCGCACCCCTGAGCTCATCGGCCGCGGCAGCGACGACTACTTCAAGGTCTCCCTCCAGCTCAGCGGGCACGGACTGCTCATCCAGGACGGGCGCGAGGTGGCGTTGGCGCCGGGGACGCTGGCGATCTACGACACCTCCCGGCCGTACACGCTCAGCTTCGACGCCGCCTTCTCCTCCTACGTCATGATGTTCCCGCAGTCGCGGGTCACCCTCCCCGCCGACGCCGTCGGGCAGCTCACGGCGACCGCGATCGGCACCGACCACAGCCTCGGCGAGGTCGTCACCGGGGTCATCGCCCAGGCCGGGACGATGCTGCCCGGCCTCACCCGATCGGTGGGAGTGCGGTTGGCCGGCAACGTCGTCGATCTGCTCACGACGGTCATGGTCGATGAGCTGAACACCACCGCCGAGGCGGTCGATGAGCGGGCGCGGCTGCGGGCTCAGGTCATCGCCCACATCGACGCCCACCTCGCCGACCCGCAGCTGAGGCCGCAGACGATCGCGGCCGCGCACTTCATGTCGGTGCGCGCCCTCCACCAGCTCTTCGAGGGTCACGAGTCGGTGGCCGGGGAGATCCGGCGGCGGCGCATCGAACGGTGCCGGAGCGATCTGGCCGATCCGCTGCAGGCGCATGTGCCCGTGGCGGCCATCGGGGCGAGGTGGGGCTTCGGGGATCCCGCGCACTTCTCCCGGGTCTTCCGCCGCGCCGTCGGGCAGCCGCCGGCCGTCTACCGGCGGACCGCGCTCAGCCGGACCGCACCCACTCGGCCGGCGGCGCACTGAGGCGTCGGCTGAGCGCTGCGCTCACGGTCAAGGGATCTGCTCCCAGAGCCAAGACGCGGGGAGCCGATCCGGGGCATGCTGGCAGGGACATCGTCGTCTGTTAGGTGGATCACATGAGCGCAGATATGGGGCAGCGTACGGACCCGGCCCCCGCCTCGGCGAGGCTCGAAGGCAGGCGCATCGGCACGCCCGCACTCGTCTTCATGATCATCGCCGCCTCGGCGCCGCTGACCGTCGTCGCCGGCGGGGTGCCGAGCAACTTCGCGGTCACGGGACTGCTGGGGATCCCGCTCTCGTTCGTCCTCCTCGGCGTGGTCCTCATCCTCTTCGCGATCGGGTACGCGGCGATGAGTCGGCACGTGCACAACGCGGGTGCGTTCTTCGCCTACATCGCCAAGGGGCTGGGGAAACCGGCCGGGGTCGGGGCGGCGCTGACCGCGCTCGTGGCCTACAACGCGATGCAGATCGGGATCGCCGGGATGTTCGGGTTCGTCCTCTCCTCGCTGCTCGACTCGCTCTTCGGGCTCACGGTTCCCTGGGGCGTGTGCGCGCTCATCGCGTGGGCTGTCGTCGGACTCATGGGTGTGGCCCGCGTCGACTTCTCCGCGAAGGTTCTCGGCATCATCGTCTCCGCCGAGTTCCTCATCGTCATCGTCTTCGACCTCATCGGTCTCATCCAGAGCCCCGAGGGCGTCACCGCCGACGGCCTGCTGCCCGATCAGCTCTTCGCTCCCGGGGTCGGGGCGGCGCTGGCGTTCTCGATCGCGGCGTTCATGGGCTTCGAATCGGGGGCGATCTACAACGAGGAGGTCAAGGATCCCAGGCGCACGGCCGGGCGGGCGACGATCATCGCGGTCAGCCTCATCGCCGGGTTCTATGCGCTCTCCGCGTGGGCGATGGTCGTCGCAGTCGGCCCGTCCCAGGTGATCGGGCAGTCGCAGGAGCTCGGTCCCGACCTCATGTTCGCCTTCCTCGCCGAGCATGCTCCGGTGTGGTTCGTCGACCTCGCGAACATCCTCTTCCTCACCTCCCTGCTCGCCGCCCTCGTCGCCTTCCACAACATCGTCGCCCGCTACTTCTTCGCCCTCGGTCGTGACCGGGTGCTCCCGGAGTTCCTCGCCCGCACGTCGCGGCGTTCGGGCGCACCGGTGGCGGGGTCCTTGGCCCAGTCGGGGCTTGCGCTCATCGTCATCATCGTCTTCGCGCTCGCCGGGGCCGGCAGCACGGACCCGCTCTTCCCCGTCGTCACCCTCTTCACGTGGCTGACGAACATGGGGGCGTTCGGGCTCGTCCTCCTCATGAGCCTGACCGCGCTCGCGGTCATCGGCTTCCTCCGGACCCGTCGGGACGAGTATTCGACGTGGACGCGGATCGTCGCGCCCGGCATCGCAGCGCTCGGGCTCATCGCGCTCTTCGTCGCGATCGTCATCAACTTCGACGTCCTCATCGGCGCCGCGGAGCCGACCGTGCTCTCGTGGCTGCTGCCCGCCCTCGTCCTCGTCCCCGGCCTCGTCGGGACGCTGTGGGCGCTCGGCCTGCGATCGCGTGACCCCGGGCTCTATGCAGGCATCGGCTCCGGTGGGAGTCTGGGGTGAGAAGGACTTACGCCGCTGAGGCACCACCCGCTCCCACCGCATCCCGCCAGCTCCTGCTTCTACCGCAAGCCGCCGCCCGTTACAACCCTTCACCACCTCAAGGAGAATCATGACCACCGACTCCACCGCCCAGGCCGAGAACACCGCCCCGGCCGCCGACCTCACCACCTTCGACGGACTGCTCGCGGCGATCACCGACCCGAACGGTCGCGAGATCCTCGATCCCGCAACCGGGGCTCTCGTCGGTTGCACCCGTGAGGGCAGCGTCGCCGACATCGATACCGCCGTCGCTGCCGCTGCCGCCGCCCAGCCCGCGTGGGCTTCACGTCCCGTCGCGGAGCGCAACGACCTTCTCAACAAGGCCGCCGACGCGATCGAGGCGTCTGCCGAGGCGCTGGCCGAGCTGCTGTCCCGGGAGCAGGGCAAACCGCTCAACGGCCCGAATGCCAGGTTCGAGGTCGGGGCGTGTGCGGCATGGCTGCGGGCGAATGCCGCGTTCGTCCTCGAACCCGAGATCCTCGTCGATGAGGACGGCACGCATGCGGAGCTCCACTATGCCCCGGTCGGCGTCGTCGGAGCGGTCGGGCCGTGGAACTGGCCGATGATGATCTCCGTGTGGCAGTTCGCTCCGGCGCTGAAGATGGGCAACACCGTCGTCCTCAAACCGTCGGAGTACACGCCGCTGTCGGTGCAGGCCCTCGTGGCTGTCGTCAACCAGGTGCTGCCTGCTGATGTGCTCACCGTGGTGCCCGGTGACGGGAAGGTGGGGGCGGCGCTGACCGATCATGACGGGGTCGACAAGATCATGTTCACCGGATCGACGAAGACGGGGCAGGCGATCATGCGATCGGCCGCGGACAGTCTGGCGAGGCTGACCCTCGAGCTCGGCGGCAACGATGCCGGCATCGTCCTCGCCGACGCGGACCCCAAGGCGATCGCCGCCGACCTGTTCTGGGGTGCCTTCATCAACACCGGGCAGACGTGTGCGGCGATGAAACGGCTCTACGTGCCCGAGTCCCTCTACGACCAGGTGTGCGAGGCGCTCGTCGAGGTCGCGGGGCAGATGCCGATGGGTGTGGGGCTCGAGGAGGAGAATGTCCTCGGGCCGCTGCAGAACAAGCAGCAGTACGACATCGTCGCGGGCCTCGTCCAGGCGGCGAAGGACGGCGGGGCGACGATCCTCCTCGGCGGGGATCCGCAGGGCGGGCAACCCGGGTACTTCTATCCGACGACGATCGTCGCCGACATCGACAACGACAATGCGCTCGTCGCCGAGGAGCAGTTCGGTCCGGTGCTCCCGATCGTCAGGTACACCGATCTCAACCAGGCGATCGTGTGGGCGAACGAGCTCGAGGTCGGCCTCGGCTCCTCGGTGTGGGGCAGCGACCTCGAGGAGTGCAGGAAGGTTGCGGCGCGTCTCGAAGCGGGGTCGACGTGGATCAACAAGCACGGAGCGATCGACCCGCGTGTGCCCTTCGGCGGGGTGAAGAAATCCGGCTACGGCCTCGAGTTCGGCCTCGAAGGCCTCAAGCAGGTGAGCGTCCCCCACGTCATCAGCTGGTAGGGGTTGCGGACGCGAGACGCTCGGCGGCGCATAGGAGGCAGGATGAACGGCCCGCCGAGGCGGTGTGTCAGAAGATGTTAGGGTAACCTATGTGCCGCTGACTCCCTCCTCCGGCGCGGCGCTGCTGCGTCGTGCGGTCCGCCGTCGTCTCCGCCTCCTCGTTCCCGGGGTCGTCGCGATGTCGCTGTGGCAGGTGTGCGAGGCGCTCGTGCCGGTGGCCATCGGCATCGTCGTCGATCTCGCGATCATTCCACTCTCGATCCCGATGCTCGCCGTCTCGATCGTGGGGCTGCTCCTCCTCTTCGCCGTCCTCAGCTACGGGTACCGCTTCGGTGCGCGGTGGTGCAATGCCGCACGCGAACATGAGGCGCACGCGCTGCGGGTCGAGATCACGCACGCGGCCCTCACCTCGGCGAACCTGCCCGCCGACCGAGCCTCCGGCGAAGTCCTCTCGATCGCCTCTGCCGACGCCGACACCGCAGCGCAGTCGTTCTCGCAGCTCGGGCGCGGCATCGCCGCCGTCCTCGGGATGATCACGGCAGCCGTCTTCCTGCTCATCGCCGACCCGGTCACGGGCCTCGTCGTCCTCGTCGCCGTCCCGATCGGCCTGGTCGTCGTCTCCCTGCCCGGCCGGTCCGTCTCGGCGAAGGCGAGCGCCCAGCTCGAGGCTGTTGCGCAGGCCGGACGCTCGGCTGCCGACCTCATGAGCGGGCTGCGCGTCATCAAAGCCCTCGGCGGTGAGTCATGGGCCGCCGCTCGCTACCGTGCCACCTCCGATGCCGCCGCCGAGGCGGGGGTGGCCACCGGTGAGCGCACCGGCCGACTCGCCGGCCTCGGCGCCCTCGTCATGTCCGTCGTCCTCGCGGTCGTGCTCGTCGTCGCCGGCCTCCGGCTCATCGACGGCCAGCTCAGCGTCGGAGCGCTCATCGGCATCCTGGGAATGACGGCGTTCCTCACCGAACCGATGCGCGCGCTCGCCGACATCGTCGGCCTCTTCGCCCAGTCCCACGGTGCCGCCGTCCGGATCTCCCGCCTCCTCACCGACATCGAGCACACCGACCGGAACGGCACCCAACCGAATGTCGCCGGAGCCGCCCGCGTCGACCGCGACCCCGCCGCCGTCACCTCCGCCGCGGCCGCCGGCCCCGCACCGGTCGAAGATCCGGCCCATCCCACCGACCCACAGAGAGGCGCAGCCTCACAGAGTCCCGGAGACCCCCAGCGTCCCGCGGAACCCGAGGTCTACCTCGGCGAGGCCGGTCTGACGGTGCGGAACTGGACGGTGGGGGAGCAACGGGCATGTTCGTTCGATGCGCCACTCGGGTCGCTCACCTGCCTCGTTGTCGAGGACCACGCGCGAGCGTCCGCGCTCGTCGCCGCGCTGGCGAACCACGCGCGGGAGCACCGCCGCGAGCACATCGTCGTCGTCCCGCACGCGGTCGACCTGTTCGAGGGGACGATCCGCTCGAACATCACTATGGTGCCCGGTGAGGCCGCCACACCCGGTGAGGTCACGACGCCCGGTGAAGCCGCGACGCCCGGTGGGACCGTCGACGCCGCGGTGCTTACCGCCTCGGGCACGGATGAGCTCCTCGACCTCGTCGACGGTGGGCTCGACCACAGGATCCGCGAACTCGGCGGCAATCTCTCCGGCGGTCAGCGTCAGCGCATCGCCCTGGCTCGCGCGCTCCACGCGGGCCCGCGCCTCCTCGTCCTCGACGAACCGACGACAGCCGTCGATGCCGTCACCGAGGCGCGCATCAGTGCGGGTCTCACCCGTCTGCGCAGCTCGGCGACGACGGCGACCGTGCTGCTCACGAGCTCCCCGGCGTTCCTCGCCGCCGCCGACACCGTCGTCTTCGTCCCGGCCCGTGGCGAGGTCCGCACCGGCACACATGCCGAGCTGCTCAACGACTCAGACGACACCTACCGCAAGGCGGTGACCCGATGAGCGCCCCGACGACCTTGCCGATCGCGTCCCGGCGGCAGGCGTTCTCCCGCCTGGTTCCACTGCTGCGCGCCCGCAGCGGGTGGATCGTCCTCCTCGTCATCGCCGGGACCGCGAACGCCGCGGCGGGTCTCGTCGGTCCGTGGGCGATCGGTCGCCTCGTCGACGAGCTGCCGCGCGGTGCCGGGGCCGAGGTGGTGTGGCAGTGTGCGATCGCCGTCGCGATCGCCGGTGTGGTCATGGCCGTGGGCACATGGATCGGTGCGTGGGCGCTCGCCCGGATCGCGATGCCCGCAGTCGCGCAGCTGCGCACCGAGGTCGTCGAGTCGGCGCTCTCGCTCGAAGCGCAGAAAGTCGAGCGGACGGGGACCGGTGACCTCGTCTCCCGGGTCGCCGACGATTCACGCATGATCAGCGAGGCGGCCGCACAAGTGCTGCCGATCATCGTCGAGTCGCTCCTCGTCGTCATCGTGTCAGCCGTCGGCATGGCCGCCATCGATTGGCGCCTCGGGATCGTCGGGCTCATCGCGCTGCCGATGTACTGGCTCACGCTGCGCTGGTATCTGCCGAGGTCGGAGCCGATCTACCGGGAGCAGCGGGCCGCGTTCGGTCGGCGTGCCGGGCGCCTCCTCGGCGGGTTGACCGGAGCGAGCACGCTGCGTGCCTACCGCGCCGAGGCAGGGGAGCTGCGCCGCATCGACGCGGCCTCCGGTGAAGCGCGGGACCTGTCGATCGGGGTGTTCCGGTTCCTCACCCGCGCCTTCAGCCGCAACAACCGCGCCGAGGCGGTCGTCCTCTCCCTCATCCTCATCGCCGGGTTCGCGCTCGTGTGGTTCGGGGAGTCGACCGCGGGCGCCGTGACGACGGCGGCGCTCGTCTTCCATCGTCTGTTCAATCCGATCGGTGCGCTCGTCGGCCTCTTCGATCAGGTGCAGTCGGCGGGCGCATCCCTGACCCGAATGGTCGGGGTCATCGAGGAGGCCGAGCAAGCGCCGAGGCGGGTCGCCGTCATTCCGCTCGAGGACCGGAGTGGGTCCGGTCGGAGAGGTCCGGCGCTCGTCCTCGACGATGTCTGGTTCTCCTATGACGACGGGCCGGTCCCGAGCCGCCCGGTGCTCTCGGGAGTGAGCCTGCACGTGGCCCCCGGTGAGGTCGTTGCCGTCGTGGGCACCACCGGGGCGGGGAAGTCCACCCTCGCGCGGATCATCGCGGGGCTCTCCTCGCCCACCCAGGGTCGTGCCGTACTCGTTCCTCCTGGGGCGGGCCCAGACTCCGACGCGCCATCGGGAATTGGCGCTGTGGCCGGCATCGGCACGGCACCAGGCATTTGCGCGGCGGCCGACGCCGACGACACTGCGGCCGGTCTCCCGCTGACGTCGCTGGCCGAGCCGGTGCTGCGTGAGCATATCGCGATGGTTGCCCAGGAGGTCCACACCTTCGCCGGGTCGGTGCGTGAGAATGTCGCACTGCCGGTGCCGGACGCAGATGATGCCGCGATCACCGCGGCACTGCGGACGGTCGGGGCGGAGTGGGCGTTCGACCTGCCTGACGGTCTGGCGACTGAGATCGGTGATGGGGGAACCCGGCTCAGCCCGGTCCAGGAGCAGTCGCTGGCACTGGCGAGGCTGGTGCTCGCCGACCCTGACTTCGCGATCCTCGACGAGGCGACCGCCGAGGCAGGTTCCGCCGGTGCTCATGTCCTCGAACGGTCTGCCCGAGCGGCACTGCGGGGTCGGGGTGCTCTCGTTGTCGCTCACCGTCTGAGCCAGGCCGAATCTGCCGATCGGGTTCTCGTCATGGAACACGGCCGCATCGTCGAAGAGGGCACGCACGCCGATCTGGTCGCGTTGGGTGGTCGGTACGCCCGTCTGTGGGAGGCGTGGTCGGGTTAGGCCGCTCGTGCAGATCGTTTGAATGTATGTGCGGATCGCTTGGACCCGTACGGATCGCATGAACCCACTCGGATCGCAAAGGGGAGTCAGAACGGCGGAGGTCCGCCGGGATCCCAGACCCAGCGCTTCTTTCGCGGTTCCTTGAAGATGATGCTTCCCTCCGCGTGGACCCACCCGGCAGCTCCGTCTCCGGCCGCGGGGCCCGGGCATTCATCGGCAAATCGTGCGTCGCCGGGTGTCGGTGGCGGTTCCTGCTCATCATCGCAGTCGATCGCGCCCGTCTCGATGGCCTGCATGAGTCGGGCCTGCTCGACGTCGACAGGGTTGTCCCCTGGAGAGAGGATCGCCTCCACTCCATGGGCGAACCGGTATTCGAGCACACCGGGACAGTCCATCCGCACCGCGTAACTGCAGTCCGTCTTCGCTTGGTGGTGGAGCTTGCACAGCGGGTGGAGGTTGCCGAAGACGGTCAGTCCGCCCGAGGCGGGATCGTCGTGGTCGAACGGGATGATGTGGTCGACTTCCGACGTCTCTGCTCGCCGTCGGCATCCGGGCACACTGCACCATTGCCATTGGGCGACGAGCGTCTGCCTCACCTGAGCGGGAATGTAGTAGGACATCGCCTTCGCGTCGATCGGGGTGCCGGTCGCGGGATCGGTGAGGATGCGGGTCCACGTCGAGCACTGGCCGGCGATCGCCCGAGCCACGTTCGCGGGGACAGGTGAGCCGTCGGAGAACGTGCCGGGCAGGTCGGCGTCTCCGATCAGGGAGATTGCCGGCACCGTGGTGATCAGCTTCGCCTGGCCGCCGAGCCAGAACGGCGTCGTCGGCATCGTCAGGCCCAAATAGTACGCGTATCGACCCTGTTCGTCTGGGTCGGAATCCTCGATCCGGGTCAGTTCCGCGTGCCTCGTGTCCGGCGAGCGAACGGAACCTTCCGGTCCATCGTCATCCGTCGAACGAGCATCGCCGACCGTCCGGTTCTCCGTGTCGTGACCAGTGCAGTCGACTGCGGGCGCGCTGCCGACGGGAACTGCATCATCGATAGGAATGACATTGCCGAACGAATCGGTGGCTGCTGCCTGGGCAGGAGCAGCTGTCCGTGCTCCGTTGAGATTGCCGACCGCCGGAGCGGCGGGTTCACCCTCATCGACGCGAACGCCTCCGGGTGCAGCAGGGTCGATTCCGGCGGATCCGACGGCCGCGTGGATCGCCTCGGCGAGGTCATGGACGGTTCGGGCATTCTCCAGGTCGAGGGGAATGTCTCGGGTCGAGTTCTGCCCGGTGTCGGTGTCGTGGGCGCGGATGTGGATGCGAGCCTGCGGGATGGTGCGGGTGAGGATGTCGAACATCAGGGCATCGATGCTGCGGTCGTCGTCGATGATCGCCCCTGCGGGCATCTGGTCGGCGAAGGCTGCGGTGCTGCCGTTGCGGATGGCTCTCGCGAAGGCCTCGATGCGCAGGTAGCATGCCTGCAGCTCTGCCGACGGTCCGGTCAGCGTCAGACACGCAGTGCCGTCGGGGTAGGTGTTGATGCCGACTCGACGGCGTTCGTGGGCCTGCTGGGTGCGCTCATCCTCGGGTTGGACGATCGAGACCTTGAGAGACAGGGACTTCCTGAAGGTCTCGACCGTGATGTCGGCTCGCCGTTCCTCGAGGTAGCAGTCGATGACGGGCAGGCGCTGGAGCTGGAGGTCCTGGCACATGCGGGTCGCGGCGATCGCATGCTCGATGGTGAACTCACCGGCGAGGCAGCGAGCGTAGAACTTCGGCAGCCCGTGGACGAGGGTCATCGCCGCGGTGACGTGAGCGTAGGTGGCGGGGATCGTCGAACCCCGGATCGCTGAGAGCTCGGCGATGTCCTCGGCGTGGGAGAGGGAATGGACCCATCCGTAGATGGTCTGGGTCTCCCGGAACTTCGGGAAACCGGGGAGTGGCGCCGCGGCAAAGGGATCAGACGCCGAGGCGGGGGCGGCTTCACAGTCCCCGGCAGTGGTCGCAGGGGCCGGGTCGGGGTCGACCTCGGAGACCCAGTCGGCGTCGGAGCCGTGGGCCCGGGCGTGACGGCGGGCGGTCTCGGTCAGCGAGGCGTGTCGGTAGGGGGATTCCGGGGAGGAATTGAGGAGATCGAGGTGAGCGATGACGTCGGTGAGGAAGAGGGAAGCGGTCGTCTCCCACGCGGCGAGCTGCGCGCGATCGCAGGCGCTGTAGACGGAGAGCGCATCAGCATAGGGGGAGTCAGGGTCGATGCGGAGGCGGCGAGTCCTCGACCGGTCGGGAGGCTCGTCATCGGCGGCACCAACACGAGGCCTCCTGGGGTTCGAGGGGTCCTTCATCGCCGGTCACCTGCCTTTCCACGCCTGTGTGGATCGTTGGTTCCAGTGTAGATCGCCTCAGAAATCGTGTCAATATATTTTTCGAAATAGATCCGAACTAATATTCATTTGAATTCAGAATGCTCAGCGAAAAACTCACGCCGACTCCCGGGTGTTCGGACTTTGATAGGTGGGTGGAAGTGGGGATCTCGATCGGGGGTTGCGATCGGGCGCGCCGGACCTTCGGGCGCGCCGGAGCCGACCGGCACGGGCGCACGAGAACGCCCTCCCACCTCGGTGAGCGAGAGGGGAGGGCGTTGGGGCTGGGGCCGGGACCGGGACCGGGTGCGGTCAGTCCTCGCGGTAGGCGTTGTCGATGGTCTCGGGCATGCCGTCGATGACGTCGACCTCTTCGATGCCGTCGTCGGAGAGGGCGTCGACGTCGAGGTCGTCGCCGCTGAGTTCGGCGACCTCGGAGTCGTCGTCGCCGTAGGAGACCATGTCGTCGCCGTCGCGGTTGCCCTGTTCGGCGGCGGTGATCGGGTCGGTGTCGAGGTCGCCGTCGAGTGCGGGAGCATCCTGTTCGTCATCCCAGCCGGCGTCTTCGATGAGCGCATCGTCGGCGCCTTCGACGCCGGTGCCCTCGGGACCTTCCGCGCCGGGTTCGACGTAGGGCTCGTCGTCGGAGTCCTCGTCCTCGATCTCGTCGAAGTCGTCCGTCTCAGCCTCCGCCTCGGCGGCGTCGGCGGTGCTCTCGAGTCCGTCGAGTTCGACTCCGGTGGGCTCGGCGTCGTCCTCTTCGATCTCCTCTTCGTCGAACTCGTCGTCCTGAGTGAGGAAGGCGTTCTCTTCGCTCTCGTCTTCCCAGGTGTTCTCGCCGGTCGGGGTCTCACTCATGGTCGCTCCTTGGATCGAGTCGGTTGCCTCCTTATTCTTACACCCTTCCCGCCCGGTTGGGGCAGGACGCCGAGGTGGCGGGGACGGGGCGAGGCCGCAACTGCCAAGCGCGGCCGCTCTCCGCGGTTGAAGCGAGCGAGCAGTGCGCGCACTGCCAGACCGAGAACTAGTCCGAGTCCGATGCCGCACCAGCCGATGACGACGGTCGCTGAGTTGAACTGCGATCGCCCGAGAGCCACGACTGCGTACTGCCCGAGTTCGACCGCGACGGAGACGCCGAGAGCAGTCGCCGTCGCCCATGAAATCGTCCTCAACCGGGAGAACAATCCGCTGGCAATGCCGATCGGTGCGAACATGAGCAGATTCATCGACTGCCAGTTCACCGAGGTGATCGCGCCGGGACTTGGAAGTCCCCATGTCCACACCCGGGTCGTGGGCAGGAGGGCATCGGCGGAGAAGGCCGAACTCGCCGGTGTCAGCGTCAGCGAGAGGATGAGGGCGAGGCAGACCAGCCAGAAGAGCACCGTCGACCGACGTTCGTCGATCCTGCGCGCGATCGGCCGCGACAACGCGACCGCGATGACGATCCCGCACGCGAACGCCGGAGGAGCGACGGGGAAGGCCTGCAGATACCTGGTCACTCATCGCCTTTCACGCGTAACAGTGTACGCAGACCGAAGGCCCCTCACTTCAGGCGCATGAGTCCCGCGTTCGTCGGGGCGAAACCGCACGCGTCGAAGTAGAAGCTGCGCAGGTGATCGTCGAAGTCGACGTGCAGCCATTCGCACCCGGCCGCCGTGGCGTTCTCGCGGGCGACGGCGATGAGGCGCCTGCCGATGCCGCGGCGCCGGACCCGTTCGGCCACCGCGGTGTCCTCGATGAACGCGTGGACACCGCCGTCCCAGATGACATTGACGAAGCCGACGAGCTCGTCCTCATCGCGGGCGGTCACCCACCCGAGGCTGAGCGTCGTCAGCGGGGTGAGCCAGTCGTCGTCGAGAACCCGGTGCTCGAATGCCTCGGCGTGGAGGACGTTGATCTCATCATCGGTCACCCGGCCGCGCCACTCGACGGCGACGGAATTGTCAGTCGCGGTGCCATCAATTGGAGCGGCGTTGTCGGAGGCGGGAGTGGGGTCGCCGGGAGCGAGATGCGCGTCGTTGCTCATGGGTGCATGCTAACCCCACCGGATTCGGGCACAGGTGAGTTTCGAGAGCTCAGTTCGCGAACTGAGCTGTAGAAACCAGAGTGAGCTCAACCTCGGAGAGCAGCCGACTGGGCGCCGCAGTGAGCGGCCGGGCCTGCCGTGAACGGCCGGGCAGGGCCTCGCGGACGACCGGCACACGTGAGTGCGGAGAGCCCAGTTCGCGAACTGAGCTGTAGAAACCAGAGTGAGCTCAACCTCGGAGGGTGGCCGGCCGTGCTTTTGCGGAGAGCGTCAGTGCCCCCGCCCCCACCCTGCAAACGCGAAGAACCCCGCGGAATCCGCGGGGTTCTTCTCTGGTGGCTCCGACCGGCGTCGATCCGGTGACCTTTCGATTTTCAGTCGAACGCTCTACCAACTGAGCTACAGAGCCGAGTCGCCGACATACGAAAAGTATGCCGAGAGAGACAAAGGCTCTTCCGAAGAAGAGCCTTATGCTCCGCGACCCTGACGGGACTCGAACCCGCGACCTCCGCCGTGACAGGGCGGCGCGCTAACCAACTGCGCCACAGGGCCTTGCTGTTGTGGTGACAGACCTTTCGATCCTACACCGTACCCCCAACGGGATTCGAACCCGTGTCGCCGCCGTGAAAGGGCGGTGTCCTAGGCCTCTAGACGATGGGGGCCTAGTTTGCTCTCGGATTCCCCGTGGGCAACGACGTTAAGCTTATCCCAACCTTTTCGAAGAATGCAAAGCGGGAACCGGTGTCCTCCGTCACAGCGTCCCGGACTCTGATCCGGACCCCGATCCCGGGTCCGATCCACCCCCTCGCCGAGGTGGCCCACCCCTCCCAGCGACCGCCTCGGCGAGCGTGGGGAGCGAGGGCGGGGAATGGTTAGGATCGGGGCATGGAACATCTGAGCGACGAGGAGTTCGAGGAGATCCTCGACGAGGCCATCGACGATCTGCCCGCCGGGGTGACCGACGAGCTCGACAACGTCGCCCTCTTCATCCAGGACGTCCCCGAGGACGGGAGCACGACGCTGCTCGGCCTCTACGACGGCACCCCGATCGGCGAACGCGGGCAGATGGGCCTCGAGATGCCTGACACGATCTTCCTCTACCGCGCCAACCTCATCGCCTACGCCGAGGACCGCGACCACCTCCGCGAAGAGATCGTCGTGACGATCGTCCACGAGATCGCCCACTTCTACGGCATCGACGACGACCGTCTCCACGAAATCGGTTGGGGCTGATCCCCGCCGGACCGGCACGCCGCCGCCGAGAAGACAAGGCTCCTGGCCCTATCCTCCCCGCGTGAACAGGAGGGAAACGGGCTACCGGGGAGTTCGCACAGGCCTTCGTGATTGGCGCTGGGCTTGACGTTTCGCCTATTGTGGGCGGGTACGGAAACAGCAATCGAAACAACATTCCGTCCGTATCGACGCGGGACGTTCGGGGCCGATCAGCCTCGACAGATGCACTCTGGACGTCCCGCCCGATCCACGGGCAGGAGGCACGATCCCCCCTATGACAGTTGCATCCAAACCGGCAAGCGCGGCAACCCCAGCCGTTCGAGTCCTCAATCTCGCAGGAATCGACTACAGCCTGCACAGCTTCGAGCACGACCCCGCCACCCGACGCTACGGCTCGGAGGCCGCCGACAAGCTCGGCGTCGGATCCGACCAGGTGTTCAAGACCCTGATGATCCAGGTCGACGGGGCCCCCGTCACCGCTCTCGTCCCCGTCTCCGGACAGCTCGACCTCAAGGCCTTGGCCTCGGCGCGGGGTGCGAAGAAGGCCCAGCTCGCCGGCGTCGCCGAGACCGAGCGCCGCACCGGTTACCCGGTCGGCGGCGTCTCCCCGTTCGGGCAGCGCCACGCCGTGCCCGTCGTCATCGACCGCACCGCGCTCGAGCACGCCTCCGTCTTCGTCTCCGCCGGCCGCCGCGGCCTCGAGATCGAGATCCGCCCCGAGGACCTCGTCATGCTCACCAACGCGCAGGTCGCGAAGATCGCCGCCCTTGACTGACGGATCCTCCCAGCCCGACCCAGACCGGCCCCGCTCAGGCCCAGCCCGCTCGGTCTCGGCCGCGCACCCTCAGGCCCATTCGACGTCGCCGACGTTCGGATGGGCCTGACCTGCAGTGAGGTCGGCGAACATCGTCAGGGCCGGGTCCACCTCGGCGACGGGAGCGAGGACGGTCAGGACCACCTCGGCGCCGTACTCGGCCCGCACCGACCAGCCCCGCATCTCAGCCGCCCGCTCGAGCGCGTTCGCCTGGGCGTAGTCGACCTCGGCCCGGATCGGCACGAGCTCCCGTTTCGTCACGACGGGGGCAAGATCCACTGCCGCCGAGGCGGCCTGACCGTACGCGCGCACGAGCCCGCCCGCCCCGAGCAGGGTTCCCCCGAAATACCTGGTGACGACCGCAACGACATAGGTGAGGCCGTGACCTGCGAGGACGTCGAGGATCGGAGCGCCCGCCGTGCCCGCCGGCTCGCCGTCGTCGCTGAAGCGCTGGGTGCGGGAATCGGGATCGAGGATGAACGCCGTGCAGTGGTGCCTGGCCTTCGGGTGGATCGACCGCTGCCCGGCGATGACCTCGCGGGCCTCCGCCTCATCGGCCACCGGGGCGACGAGGCCTAAGAAACGTGACCGTTTGATCTCGATCTCGGCCTCGGAGGTGCGGGTGATCGTGCGGTAGGGCATGGGCCTCACTCTAGCGAAGCCGTTCCCGTGCGCTGTGTCCTGCGAACTTCCTCGCGCTGCGCCCTGCGACCTGCCCCGCGGTGTGCTCTACGATGAGTCCAAGCGGCACCGTGACGGTGCGCTCAAGCCCGGATTCGACCACGGCGAAAGGCCAGCGATATGGAGCAGTTCAGCGAAGCGGAGATCGCGGAGATCAAGGACGAATCCGCCCGTGCCTACGACCTCGACCGGGCCCACGTCTTCCATTCGTGGTCGGCGCAGCGCACGCTCAACCCGATGACCGTCTCCCGCGCCGCAGGCTCTTACATCTTCGACGGTGAGGGCCGGCCGCTGCTCGACTTCTCCTCCCAGCTGGTGAATACCAACATCGGCCACCAGCACCCCAAGGTCGTCGCCGCGATCAAGGAGCAGGCCGACCTGCTCTGCACGATCAGCCCCGCCCACGTCAACGCCGCCCGGTCGGAGGCCGCCCGCCTCATCACCGAACGCACCCCGTCAGGCCTCGACCACGTCTTCTTCACCAACGGCGGCGCCGACGCCAATGAGCACGCGATCCGCATGGCCCGCCTGACCACAGGCAAGCACAAGGTTCTCTCCCGCTACCGTTCGTACCACGGAGGCACCCAGACGGCCATCAACGTCACCGGGGATCCGCGCCGGTGGAGGAACGACCTCGGCGACTCCGGTGTCGTCCACTTCTTCGGCCCCTTCCTCTACCGCTCCGAATTCGCCGCCACCACCGAGGCGGAGGAGACGGAGCGAGCCCTGCGCCACCTCGAGCGGACCATCGAACTCGAAGGCCCGTCGACGATCGCCGCGATCGTCCTCGAATCGATCCCCGGTACCGCCGGCATCATGATCCCGAGCTCGGAGTACATGCAGGGCGTGCGGACCCTGGCCGACGAGCACGGCATCGTCCTCATCGCCGATGAGGTCATGGCCGGCTTCGGCCGGACCGGGAAGTGGTTCGCCTTCGAGCACTTCGACATCGTCCCCGACATCATCACCTTCGCCAAGGGCGTCAACTCCGGGTATGTGCCGCTCGGCGGAGTGATCATGAACGACGACATCTATGACGCCTTCGCCGAGGTGGCCTACCCCGGAGGGCTGACCTACTCCGGGCACCCGCTCGCGTGCGCCGCCGCTGTCGCGACGATCGATGCGATGGAGAACGAAGGCATGGTCGACCATGCCGCGCGCATCGGCGAGGAGATCATCGGCCCCCGCCTGCGACAGATCGCCGAGGCGTCGAAGCACGTCGGCGAGGTCCGTGGAACCGGAGCGTTCTGGGCGATCGAACTCGTCTGGGACAAGGAGACGAAGGAGCCGCTCGCCACGTACGGCGGCGGCTCACCCGAGGTCGCCTCCGTGCTCGCAGCACTCAAGGAACGCGGCCTCGTCATCTTCAACAACTACCACCGCATCCACGTCGTCCCGCCGATCAACATCAGCGAGGACGACCTCGAGGCGGGCCTCGGGATCCTCGAGGAGGTTCTCACCGGCCTCGACTTCGACCGCTGAATGCGCTCATCTCAGCAACCCTCCGGGCGCTCAGCCACCCTGCGCCGGGTTGCCCAGCGCCCGGAGGGTTGCTGAGGCGGCTACCTGGCGTCGTGGGTGAACTCGCCGCCGAGGACGGTGGCGCGCACGGGGATGTCGGCGATCTCCGCAGGGGTCACCTCGGCGGGATGGGCGTCCAAGGCGACGAAGTCCGCGAGCTTCCCGCGAGCCAGCGTCCCCTTCGCAGCCCCCTGCCCCGAGGCGATCGCGGCGACCGAGGTGTAGGCGGCGACCGCCTCGGCGGGGGTGAGCCTCTCCGCAGCCGAGCCCATGACATCGCCCTCACGGGTGGCACGGGTGACGAACGCGCCGATGCCCCGCAGGGCAGTGCCGTCGGCGCACGGACGATCCGAACTGCCCGGCAACAGGACGCCTGAGTCGAGGAACGACTTCGCGCGGTAGAGCAGACGGCGGCGCTGCGGCCCGACGGAGCGGTTCATGCCGTCGCCGATCGCCGCAGCGAACGCGGCCTGCGGGGTCACGGCGATTCCGTGCTCGGCCAGGGTCGCCAGATGCTCGTCGTGGACCATCCCGGCGTGCTCGATCCGGTTGGGTACGGCCCGCCTGCCGTAGCGGTTCTGCGCCTCGACGATGGTCGCGATCGCCGCATCGACGGCGGCATCCCCGATCGCGTGGACGGCCAGTGACCACCCGGAGGCGTAGGTGTCGAGGATCTGGCGCCGCAGCGCCTCGGCGTCGGCCTGGAGGTAGCCGGGATGGTCGCGGCCCTCGTAGTTCTCCCGCAGCGCCGCGGTCTCCCCGGACAGCGCCCCGTCCATGAAGAACTTCACGGGGCCGATGCTGATCATGTCGTCGCCGAGGCCGGTGCGCAGTCCCGCGTCGAGGCCGATGCCGAACCCGTCGGCAGGGTGCGCGGCGATCGGATGGAGACCGTCGGCCTGCGGCATGAGCTGGGCCCGGGCGCGCAGCCTTCCCTCCTCGCGGGCGCGCAGGTATGCGGAGATCTCGATGGGGGAGTGGCCGATCCAGCCGTAGGCGATCCCGCACTCCCCGAACGAGGTGATGCCCTCTCTCGCGTACTGCGCGGTCGCGAGGTCGAGGGCGTCGACGATCGTCTCGAGCGAGTACGGGCGGATGAGGTCCTGGACGAGGCCCTGCGCGGTCTCCTCGACGAGTCCCGTCGGGTGTCCTGCGGCGTCGCGGACGACCTTCCCGCCGATGGGGTCGGTGAAGTCGGGCTCGAGGATCCCGGCCAGGCGCATCGCCGCGGTGTTGACGATCGCGGCATGCCCCGAGGTCTGGCGCATGAACAGGGGCCGGTCCCCGGTGATCTCATCGAGACGGGCCAGGTCCGGGTACTGCCCGTCGTAGTCGCGGTGCGCGTATCCGGTCGCATTGATCCATTCGCCCGCAGGCGTCGTCGCGGCCGCCGTCTTAAGCGCCGCGTAGACGTCGGGCAGTCCGCCGGGCATCGCGGTGACGTCGACGGAGGCGAGCGTGAGCCCGAACCATGTCGTATGGCAGTGGACGTCGTTGAAGCCGGGCAGCACGGTCGCCCCGCCGAGCGATTCGACCCGGTCGGCGTCGATGCCGTCGAGCTCCTCGTCGACGCCGACGATCCGGCCGGAGGAGACGCCGATCTTCGAGACCCTGGGCCGGGTCGGGTCAAGGGTGTGCGCGTCGAGATCGGTGAAGATCGCGTCGATTCTCATGGGGCCGCCTTCATCGGAGACTGGTTCCCCTCGAGTGTGCCATCACAGCCTGGCCCCGCGGATCGCGGGGTCGGTGAGGCAGTGGACGAGTGCCGGGCCCCGGTGGTTCAGGGCCGCGGCGAACGCCTCCCGGAAGTCCTCGGTGCGTTCGACCCGGATGCCGAGACCCCCGAACGCCGTGGCCATGGCCGCGAAGTTCGGGTTCTCCAGCGTCGTGCCCGTCGCCCGCCCCGGGTAGTCCCGGTCCTGGTGGCCGCGGATCGTCCCGTAGACGGAGTTGTCGTTGACGACGATCGTGAGATCGACCCCGTACTGGGCCGCGGTCGCGAGCTCCTGGCCGTTCATGAGGAAGTCCCCGTCGCCGGAGATGCAGAACACCGTCCGGTCCGGGGCGACGAGCCCGGCGGCGACCGCGGCCGGCAGGCCGAAGCCCATCGACCCGTTCCGCGGCCCCAGCGCCGAGGGGAATCCGTGCGTGGGCAGGAATCGGGTGGCCCAGCCGGAGAAGTTCCCCGCCCCGTACGTGATGATCGCATCCGCCGGCAGCAGCTCCCTGACATGGGAGAACGCCTCGTCCATGTCGACGTAGGTGCGGTCGTCGTTCCCCGCCGAGGCGGCTGTGGCCACCTCGTCTGCGCCTCCCGCGTCCCCCGCCGAGGCGGCTCCCGCCGAGATCGCCCCCACCGGGACCGCGACCGGCTTCGGCTCCCGCCAGGCCACGAGCTCGGTACGGGCTTCCCGGACCCAGGTCGGCAGGGTCGGGTCGTCACCGCTGTCGGCGCCGTCGCTCGCCCCCTCGCCCGAGGCCTCGGCGACGCTGCCGTCGGCGGAGACCGTGTACGCGGGAGTCCCGTCCGCGGCGAAGAGGCGGCCGGCGAACCTGTTCACCGAGGTGACGATGTGCTCGTCGAGGCGACCGAAGTGGCCGTGCGCATCCGGGTCGGGGCCGATGACGATCGTCCGCTGCTCCGTGCCGATCGTGAACCCGTCGGTGGCGACATCCGTGCGCACGCAGCCGAGGAAGATGTGGAGGTCCGCCTCGTCGAACACCCGCTTCGCCACGGGAGCCGCCCCGTAGCCGAGGATGCCGAGGAAGTTCGGGGCGTCATGGTCGATGCCGTCATAGGCGCGGAACGTGCCGATGACACCGAGGCCGCGATCGTGCGACCACCGGGCGATGCGCTCCGAGGTCGCAGGCGACCAGTCCTCTCCGCCGATGATGAGCACGGGCCGTTCGGCCTGGTCGATGCGGGCGCGCAGCTCGGTGAGGTCGCCGTCGTCGGGGGCCGGCGCACCGACCGTGCGCGGCGCCAGCACCGGGGCGCTCGTGCGCTTGGTGAGCACCTCCTCGGGCAGACCGACGATGACGGGACCCGGCCGGCCGGATACGGCGGTGTGGAGGGCGTCGACGACCACCTCGGCGGCCTTGTCCGGATCATCGAGGACGAGGACCGACTTCGCGGTCGAGGAGAACCACGCGGACAGGTCGAACTCCTGGAACGCCTCACGACCGCGCGCCGCGGTGGGGATGAGCCCGACGAACACGACGAACGGGGTCGCATCCTGGTACGCGGTGTGGACGGCGGCCATGACGTTCGCCGCCCCCGGACCCCGGGTGACCATGGCGATGCCGGGGATGCCGGTCATCCGGCCCTCGGCCACGGCCATGTAGCCGGCCCCGCCCTCCTGGCGGCACACGATCGTCTCGATCGGCGAATCGTGGAGGCCGTCGAGGACGTCGAGGTAGGACTCTCCGGGGACGAGGTACGCGCGCCTCACCCCGTGGGCCTCGAGCTCGCTGACGATGAGGTGGCCGGCGGTGAGCGACTCGGTGAAGACCATGGACCATGCTTATCACTGTTTCGTCTCAAGTGCGCACCGCGGTGTCCATCCGGTCGAGGCAAGGCCGTATGATCGTCAGCACAACGGATTCCGCACCAGCGCACCATCACGCCAGGAGGCTCGAGCATGACCGGCATCGATTCCGACGATTTCCCGGGAGGCGCCCCCTTCACCTCCGGCCTGTCCTCGGACCGAGGCGGCAAACCCGTCTCGACGAAGCAGGGATTCCTCGCCCGCCCCGAGAAGGCGCGGCTCGAACGCGACCCGGGGATGCCGGCGAGCACGTGGCGGCTGCGTTCGGATGCGTGGGAGTACCTCAAGTACGCGATCAAACGCCTCGTCATGAGCGGCGGGGACTTCTCGATGATCGCCGCCGACGGCGAGGTGTGGCGGTCCCTGCGATCTCTGAAGACGATCGAGCTCTACTGGGGCGGCTTCGGCCAGCGCTACGTCGTGGAGATCGCCGAACTCCTCTCCGACGGCGAGTTCGACAAGGCCCACGACATGATCACCAAGGCGGTCAACCGTCTGCGCGGCACGACGGTGCCCGACACGATCGATGAGGAGCTCACCGAGGAGGAGCGTGCCGAACAGCGCGACCGGCAGGATCCGCGCCCCCGGTTCGAAGTCCTCATCGTCGACGAGACGACCGAGGGCGGCCGCGACGAACTCCACTCCGACCTGCTGCGGCTGCGCAGCCCCGGCGACCAGTTCATCTACGACTACGTCATCGTCCCCACCGCCGACGACGCCGTGGTCGCGGCCCTGACGAACCCGAACCTGCTCGCCTGCGTCATCCGCCCCGGCTTCACCGACCGGACCCGGGAGGTGCTCAGCCGCGACCTCCGCAACGCCGTCGCGCTCGCCCACGAGGGCACGACGTCCTCGCCGACAGGGCCGATGAGCCCGCTCAACTCCGTGCGCCGAGTGCTCCGGCTCGCCGACACCCTGGCGGGACTGCGCCCCGAACTCGACCTCTACCTCATGGCCGGCGCCCACATCGAGAGCCTCGCGGGGGCGCTCACCCACCGATTCCGCAGGGTGTTCCGCCGGGAGGACCAGTTCGAACTCCACCTCTCCCTGCTCCGACGCGTCCAGCACCTCTGGGACACCCCGTTCTTCGCCGCCATCCAGGAGCACGCCCGCCGCCCCGCCGGCGTCTTCCACGCCCTGCCCGTCTCCCGCGGCGGCTCCGTCGTCGGATCGAAGTGGATCAGCGACTTCGTCGACTTCTACGGCCTCAACCTCCTGCTCGCCGAGACGAGCGCGACCTCGGGTGAGCTCGACTCGCTGCTCGCCCCCGTGCGCACCCTGAAGAAGGCGCAGTCGCTGGCCGCCCGCGCCTTCGGGGCGAAGCGGACGTACTTCGTCACCAACGGCACGTCGACGGCGAACAAGATCGTCCACCAGGCCATCGTCGCCCCCGGCGAGGTCGTCATGGTCGACCGCAACTGCCACAAGTCCCACCACCACGCTCTCATGCTCACCGGTGCCCGCACCGCCTACCTCGAGGCGTACCCGCTCAACGACTTCGCGTTCTACGGCGCGGTTCCCCTCAGCCGGATCAAGAAGCTCCTCCTCGACTACCGGGCGGCCGGCCGCCTCGACGAGGTGCGGATGATCACCCTGACGAACTGCACGTTCGACGGCATCGTCTACGACCCCGAACGCGTCATGGCCGAATGCCTCGCGATCAAACCCGACCTCGTCTTCCTCTGGGACGAAGCGTGGTTCGCCTTCGCCCGCTTCCACCCCGTCACCCGCAAGCGCACCGCGATGGTCGCGGCCGAACGCCTCGATGAGACGCTGCGGACGAACTCCCACGACGCCGCCTACCGGGAGCAGCGCAAGCGCCTGTTCGACCCGGTCACCGGCGAACCGGCACCGGACGAGGTGTGGCTGAACGAGACCCTGCTCGCGCCCCCGGACGCGACGATCCGGGTGTACGCGACCCAGTCGACGCACAAGACGCTCACGGCGCTGCGGCAGGGTTCGATGATCCACGTCTACGACCAGGAGTTCGGCTCCGGCGCCGAGGAGGCCTTCCACGAGGCCTACATGACGCACACCTCGACCTCGCCGAACTACCAGATCCTCGCCTCCCTCGACCTCGGCCGTCGGCAGGTCGAGATGGAGGGCTTCGCGCTCGTCCAGAAGCAGCTCGACCTCGCCGTCAGCCTCGCCTCGGCCGTCGCCCGGCATCCGCTGCTGAAGAAGACGTTCCGGGTGCTCACGGCCAAGGACCTCATCCCCGCCGAATACCGGGAGACCACCCGGTCGATGCCGCTGCGCGACGGCCTGGCGACGTTCTGGAACGCGTGGACGAAGGACGAGTTCGTCGTCGATCCCAGCCGCATCACCGTCGAGATCACCGGCACCGGCGTCGACGGGGACACGTTCAAACACGAGTACCTCATGGACCGCTACGGCATCCAGGTGAACAAGACGAGCCGCAACACCGTGCTCTTCATGACCAACATCGGCACCTCCCGGTCCGCCGTCGCCTACCTCATCGAGGTCCTCGTCAAGCTCGCCGAGAAGTTCACCGACCCGTACAAGTCCAACCGATCGGACGCCTCGGGGGAGGTCGCCGACGTCATGCCGTCCCTGCCGGACTTCTCCGCCTTCGCCCCCGAATACGCCGCCGAGGTGCCGGCCGAGGATCCCGCAGCGCAGCTTCCCGACGGCGACCTCCGCTCCGCCTACTACGCGGGGCTGCGGCAGTCCTCCGTCGAATACGTCCTCCCGCATGAGCTGCGCCGCCGCGTCGAAGCCGGGGAGGCCCCGGTCTCGGCTGGGTTCGTCACCCCGTACCCGCCGGGATTCCCGGTGCTCGTTCCAGGGCAGGTCATCACCGCCGAGGTGCTCGACTTCATGTCCGCGCTCGACACCCGGGAGATCCACGGCTACGACGCCCGCCTGGGCTACCGCGTGATCCTGCCGGAGGTCGCCGGGGAGGCCGAGACCGAGTAGCGTCGCGCCAGTGTGACCTGTGCCATACTCGGGGCATGGAGATTCAACTGCAACCCGGTGACATCGATCCCTCAGTCCCGCCCTCGGGTCCGGGATGCGTCGAATGCGAGGAGACCGGCGGGTGGTGGGTTCATCTGCGCCGGTGCGCGGCCTGCGGGCACATCGGCTGCTGTGACACCTCGCCCTCGCAGCACGCGTCCAAGCACGTCAAGGAGACCGGCCACCCCGTGACCCGCAGCTACGAGCCCGGGGAGGACTGGTTCTACGACTTCCGCACCGAGCAGTTCTTCGACGGTCCCGAACTCGCCCCGCCGCTCGCGCACCCCGAATCCCAGTCCGTGCCCGGACCCGCCGACCGTGTGCCCGCGGACTGGATGGACAAGATCCACCGCTGAGCATCCCCGCTCCGACCCCTCACTCCGACCCCTCGAGAGGACATCCCGTGACCACCGACAAGTCGATCCATGAGCAGATCAACGAAGCCGTCGAGGAGGAGCGCGAACTGCGCCGCCGCCTCGGGAACGGCGAGATCACCGAAGAGCAGGAACACCGGCGCATCGCGCAGCTCGAGGGCGAACTCGACCAGCTCTGGGACCTGCTGCGCCAGCGGCAGGGCGAGCGTGACGCCGGTCGTGACCCGAACCTCGCCAAGGAGCGCCCGGTGAGCGAGGTCGAGGGCTACCTCCAGTGACTTCCGGTCCCGCCTCAGGCGGACCCGCCGACGGTGACGCCGTCTTCGACTTCGTCGTCGTCGGCTCGGGCGCCGGCGGGGGTCCGCTCGCGGCCAATCTCGCCGAGGTGGGCTTCAGCGTCGCCGTGATCGAAGCCGGCGGCGACCATGAATGCGGGTACTACGACATCCCCGTCATGCAGGCCTACGCCAGCGAGGACGTCGACATGGTGTGGAACTTCTTCGTCTCCCACTACGACGATCCCGACCGGGCAGCCAAGGACTCGAAATGGGTCGAGAAGGAGGGCGGCGTCCTCTATCCCCGCGGTTCGACTCTGGGCGGCAGCACCGCCGTGAGCGCGCTCGTCCACATCGCCCCGCACTCGCGTGACTGGGAGGCGCTCGAGGCGCTCACCGGTGACCCGGATTGGGGACCTGCGCATATGCGCACGATCTTCGAACGCATCGAGGACTGGCAGGGCGTCGACGCGAAGCCGCTGCCCGGTGACACCGAGGCCGACCGGGATGCGAAGGCGTCCCACGGTCGCTCGGGCTGGCTGCGGACGACACGGGCGAATCCCGCGATCGCCGGGCGCGAACCCCGATTCCTCGACATCATCAACGCCACCGAGGCGACGAGCCGGGACCTCTTCGACATCCCCGAGGACGTCTCCCTGCCGCGCGACATCAACGCCGCCGACACCTCGGCGAGCTATCAGGGCATGTCGTTCGTCCCCGTCGCCGCCGGCGGGGGACAGCGCAACGGCAGTCGGGAGCGCCTCCTCGCCGCGCGCGCCGCCCACCCGGACCGGCTGACGATCATCGGCGATGCCCTGGCCACACGGGTCATCTTCGAGGGCACCCGGGCCGTCGGCGTCGAGTGCCTCTCCGGTGCCGGACTCTACGCGGCGACCCCGGAGCAGCGTCGGTCGGAGGATCCCTCGCCGAGGCGGTTCTCCGTTCGCGCCCGCCATGAGGTCATCGTCTCCGGTGGGGCCTTCAACACCCCGCAGCTGCTCAAGCTCTCGGGGATCGGGCCGAAGGAGGAGCTCGAAGAGTTCGGGATCGATGTGCTCGTCGACGCTCCGGGCGTCGGGGAGAACCTCCACGATCGCTACGAGGTCTCCGTCGTCGGGGAGCTCGACGGCGACTTCCCGATCTTCGACGACTCGACGCTCGACCTCCCAGCCCCGGGCGAGCCCGACGATCATCTGCTGCGGGAGTGGAAGGCCGATCGCGGCGGGCCCTATTCGACGAACGGGTCGCTCGCGGCGATGCTCGCGCGCACGAGCGCGGCCGAGGGTGAGGACACCGACGTCATCCTCTTCTCGCTCGCCGCGGACTTCCACGGGTACTACCCTCACTATTCGTATGATGCGAAGCCGCACCATGACCGGATGAGCATGCTCGTGCTCAAGGGCTGGACGCGGGATCGGGCAGGCAGTGTGCGGCTGCGGTCGGCGGATCCGCGCGATGTGCCAGACATCCGGATGCGGTACTTCGACGAAGGCTCGCCCGGGTGGGAGACCGATCTCGAGGGTGTCGTCGACGGCGTCGAGATGGCTCGCACGATCATGGGCGCGATCGAGAATACGAAGGTCGTCCGGGAGCTCGTGCCCGGAGCCGAGGTCTCCAGCCGTGAAGAGCTGCGCGATCACGTCCTCCGCGAGGCGTGGGGTCATCATGCGTGCGGGACTGCGAAGATCGGCGCGGACGACGATCCGATGGCGGTCCTCGACGGCGATCTGCGGGTGCGCGGGGTTGAGGGTCTGCGCGTCGTCGATGCCAGCGTGTTCCCCGACATCCCCGGGTACTTCATCGCCAGCGCCGTCTACATGGTCAGCGAGAAGGCCTCCGATCAGATCATCGCCGAGTATCGCGGTGTCGGGGGTGCCACTAGCGCCGGCGCCGAAGCCACCGAGACGGCCACTTAGCGTTGCAGTCTCGGCGCTAAGTGGCGGTCTCGGCGGTGAAGTGCTCGACGAAGCGACGCTGCCACGGGGTCTCGACGGCGCGAGGGTGGTAGTGCTCGCGGACGAACGCGACTGCCTCGGCGGGAGGGACTCCATCGAGGATCGCCAGGCACGCGAGCGCGGTCCCGGTGCGACCCCTGCCGCCCGCGCAGGTGACACCGACGCGTTCAGACGCTGCCCGCGCCCACGCCTCGGCGAAGGCGGCCGCGGCATCGGCAGGGTCGGACGGCAACCGGAAGTCCGGCCATTTCACCCAGCGCGACTCGATGGCGGTCCCATTCCCAGTCTCACCGGCGTGCGCGGTCTGGGCCTCGAACTGCCGGAGCGTGCCGAGGAGGATGAGCTCGAAGTCCGCTCGAGCGTCTGATGGTGTGGACTGCGACGGGGATTCGGGCCGGGAGCGGGAAGGCTGCTGCGACGCCGACAGCGCTCGTCCGCGCACCAATCTGCCTGACGGCAGAGCGAGCACCCCAGGCTCACGCGTCGTCCACGTCGACATGGTCCTCCTCGCCCCCTGCGTCACTCCATCTGGCCGGGGTGGAGGACGCGGGAGAGGAAGTGCTTCGTCCGCTCGTGCTGTGGGTTGCCGATGACGTCCTTCGCCGGACCCTCCTCGACGACGACGCCGCCGTCCATGAAGACCACGCGGTCGGCGACCTGCCGGGCGAACTCCATCTCATGGGTGACGACGACCATCGTCATCCCCGCCTCGGCGAGGCGGCGCATGACCTGGAGGACGTCGCCGACGGTCTCCGGGTCGAGCGCGGAGGTCGGCTCGTCGAAGAGCATGAGGTTGGGATCCATCGCGAGCGCCCGGGCGATCGCGACCCGCTGCTGCTGACCGCCGGAGAGCTGGTCGGGGTAGCGGTCGGCGAGGTCGGCCAGTCCCACCTTCGTCAGCCGGTCGACGGCGATCGTCTCCGCTTCGGCCTTGCCGCGGTGGAGGACCCGCCGTTGGGAGATCGTGCAGTTCTCCAGCACGGTCAGATGCGGGAAGAGGTTGAACGCCTGGAAGACCATGCCCACGTGCCGGCGCAGGCTGTTGAGCTCGACATCGGGGTCGGTGGCGTCGAAGCCGGCGACGGTGATCGTCCCGGCGTTGGGCTGCTCGAGGAGGTTGACGCAGCGCAGCAGCGTCGACTTGCCCGAGCCCGAGGGCCCGATGAGGCACACCACCTGGCCCGGTTCGACGTCGAGGTCGATGCCCTTGAGCACCTCGACGTCGCCGTAGGACTTGTGGAGGCCGGAGATCGTGCACCCCTCGGCGTGGATGTTCTCTGTCGGTTTCGATGCGATCGACATATCTGCCTACTTCTTGATCTTGGCGGTGCGCGATTCGAAGCGCCGGGCGAGGATGCCCAAGGGGACGGTGATGACGAGATAGCAGACGCCGGCCACGACGAGCGGCGTCAGACCCGCTTCGGGATTCGAGATCGCCTCCCGGCCGAACTTCGTCAGCTCGTACTGGGAGGCCGTGAGCCCGAGGATGTAGATGAGCGAGGAGTCCTTCGTCATGAGGATGATCTCGTTCGTCAGCGGCGGCAGGATGATCCGGAACGCCTGCGGGATGACGATCGTGACCATCGCCCTGGTGTGGGACATGCCCAGAGACCTCGCCGCTTCGTACTGTCCCTTCGGGACCGCCTGCAGACCTGCTCGGATCGTCTCGGCGATGTAGGCCGACTCGACGATGCCGAGCGCGAGCATGACGGTCACGTACGTGTCCATCCGCACACCGAAGGCATAGGGCACGGCGTAGCCGAAGGCGAGGAAGACGAGCAGGGCGGGCACCCCGCGGAAGAGCTCAATGTAGGCCGTCGCGATCCACCGGTACGGTGCGACCGAGGAGATCTTCATGAGCGCGAGCAGGATGCCCAGGGACAGCGCGAGCACGAAGCCGAGCGCCGTGTAGATGATCGTGTTGAACAGGGCCGTGGTGATGATCGCGGGGAACTGCTCCGCGATCACCTTGGGGTTGAAGAACTTGAGATAGATCGTCTGCCAGTCGGCGAGGAAGATCGCCAGCAGGGCCGCGATGATGAGGATCGCGTATTGGATGCCGCGCGAAGTCCGTTCGCGCTGGCGCACGCTGAGAGCCAAGGTGTGCCTCCGGGGTCAGGGGCCCGATGAGCAGTCACGCAGCATCGGGCAGGTGATGCCGTTCAGTGAGTTTCGGGGTGACCGACCGGGGCCCGGTCGGCGCAGTGCCGACCGGGCCCCGGTCATGTCGTTCAGCCGTTGTCGGCGCCGCGATCCGCTTCGGGGATCCGAGCGGCATCGGCGACATCGCCGAACCACTTGTCGACCGACTTGTCGTACGAACCGTCCTTGTACAGGCGGTCCATGGTCTTGGCGAAGGCATCGAGCATCGGCTTGTTGCCCTTCTTCACTCCGGCCCCGAGCACCTCACCCGTGTCGTACTCCTCGACGAAGGTGAGCTTGTCGTCGGACGCCACAGCCGTCGAGATGATCGAGATGTTGCCGATCACCGAATCGACCTGGCCGGTCTGGATCGCCTGCGTCATCAGTCCCGAGTCCTCGAACTGGACGGGGATGGCGCCGTTGTCCTGCGCGTACTTCTCACCCGTCGTCGCCTGCTGGACGCCGACCTTCTTGCCCTTGACGTCGGCGATGCCCTTGATCCCGGAGTCCTTCGTGGCCATGAGCCCGAGGTTGTCCTTGAGGTAGGGGGCGGAGAAGTCCATCTTCGTCTTCCGGTCATCGGTGATCGACATGCCCGACAGCGCGATGTCGCACTGTGCGGTGTCGAGGGCGGACCCGGACTGGATGGCTTCGAAGGCGGTGGTGATGACATTGAGTTCGACGCCGAGGTCGTCGGCCGTGGCCTGCGCGAGATCCATATCGAAGCCGACGTTCTTCCCGTTCTCGACGAACTCGAACGGCTCGTAGGGGATGTCCGAACAGACGGTGAGCTTCCCGTCGCTGACCAGGGGCACGCCGCCGGCCGCGGTCGACGAGGATCCTGAGCCTCCTCCTCCGCCGCACGCGGACAGGGCGAACAGGGCGCCAACAGCCAGGGCGGAGAGAGTCGAGCGTCGTTTCATGGATCCTCCCAGATCGGTCGTGACGGCACGGTCACGGGGGTTCGCGCTGCCCGGTTTCACATTCCGGATAGCGTCTGAGCAGTATAGTACCGTGTCCTGTGTCACAATTATGTTTCGATCGGCCCCGCCGAGGCGGTCGTTGCCGAATCGTTTCCCGGCCCTGATCCGCGGGTGGAACAGCGAAGCGCCAAGGCGGACTGTCGCAGTCCGCCTCGGCGCTTCGAGGTGGGTGGGGGAGTGCATCCCCAGGTCACATCAGCTCAGCTCGGCCTCCATGTCGAGGTCCGCGGTCTCCTTCGCGAGGAAGAGGGCTGCGAAGGTGAGGATCGCGGCGGCGACGATGTAGAGACCGCACCAGAAGATCGTTCCGCCTTCGGCCTGCCAGAGGGCGACCATCGCGAACGGAGCCGGACCCGCACCGATGACACTGGCCATGTTGTAGCTCACCGCTGATCCCGTATAGCGGACATTGGCGGGGAAGAGCTCCGGCAGGTACGCGGCCATCGGACCGAAGGTCAGACCCATGAGCGTGAAGCCGATGATGAGGGCGGCGACGACGCCGACGGTGCCGGCGTTGAACAGCGCGTTGACTGCGAAACCGTAGACGGCGATGAGCGCCGTCACGCCCATGAGCATCTTGCGCCGGCCCAGCTTCTCCGCGAGCGGACCCGAAACGACGGTGAAGATGCCGAAGAAGACGACGCCGATGATGAGGTAGGTGAGGAACTCGTTCTTCGCATACCCCAGCCCCGCGACGAAGCCCGCGGGATCGAAGGGCTTGCCGGCCGCCTCGGCGGCAGCTGCTGCCTCTTCCGTCGTCGCAGGCGAGGTGCCGTACGTGAGGGTGAAGGCCGTCATGAAGTAGAAGATGACGTAGGTGGCGAGCATGATGAACGTGCCGAGCACGAGCGGACGCCAGCTGTTCGTGAAGACCCTGCCGATCGGGGCCCGGGAGATCTGCTGGCGCTGCTCGACGAGCTGGAACGCCGGGGTCTCCATGAGCGAGAGGCGGACGTAGAGGCCGACGGCGACGAGGAGGGCGGAGAGGAGGAACGGGATCCTCCAGCCCCACGCGAGGAAGGCCTCGGGCGAGGTCCACGAGTTGAGGCCGACGAAGAGGAGGTTCGCGAGGATGAAGCCGACGGGCGCGCCGAGCTGCGGGAACGTGCCCCAGATCGCGCGCTTGCCCTTCGGGGCGTTCTCCGTGGCCAGCAGTGCCGCCCCCGACCATTCGCCGCCGAGGCCCACGCCCTGGGCGAAGCGGAGGAGGACGAGGAAGAGGGGTGCGAGCACGACCCAGCCCGGCGTCGAGGCGGTGGGCAGGAGGCCGATGAGGAAGGTGCCGATGCCCATGATGAGCAGGGAGGCGATGAGGGTCTTCTTCCGCCCCACCCGATCGCCGAAGTGGCCGAAGATGATCGAGCCGACGGGGCGGGCGACGAAGGCGACGCCGAAGATCGCGAACGAGCTGAGCAGCTGCGTCGTCGAGGTCTGGTTGGGGAAGAACAGGGCGGGGAAGACGAGCGAGGAGGCGGTCGCGTAGGCGTAGAAGTCGAAGAACTCGATCGTCGTGCCGACCATCGACGCGGACAGGACCTTGCCGCGGGTGTTGTTCTTCCGGGTTGCCGCGATCGCATCGGACTCGGCTGTGTGGCTGCCGGGCTGTGTTTCGGTGGACATGTTCTCTTGTGCTCCGCTGAGTGGTGAGACGAAGGCACGGGCGGGGTTGCTCGTGTCGGACGGACCGACAGTACGCCTGTCTCAGGAAGTGCACATGTGAGGTCTCAGTGTGTGAGATTGCTTCGATGTCCGAGTATTCCGTCCCCCGCCGAGGCGGGTCAGCGGGGAGTCTGCACGTTCAGGAGAGCGTCACCCCCGTGATCTCCACCGGATCCTTCGGCGCGCCGTCGCCGGCCCCGGTGTCCGTGCCCTTCGCCGCGATGTCGGCGACGAGCTGAGTGCTCTTCTCGTCGAGCTGGCCGAACACGGTGTAGTCGGGAGGGAGGCTGCTGTCGTCGTAGACGAGGAAGAACTGGGAGCCGTTCGTGTCCGGTCCCGCATTGGCCATGGCCACTGTGCCCGCCGGGTAGGTCTCGGAGCCGTCGACCTCATCGGCGAAGGAGTACCCCGGTCCGCCCGAACCTGTCCCGGTGGGGTCGCCGCACTGGAGGACGAAGATGCCCTCGGTGGTCAGGCGGTGGCAGGTGGTCCCGTCGTAGAAGCCCTGGGCAGCCAGCGAGGCGAAGCTGCCCACCGTGCACGGGCTCGAGTCGGCGTCGAGGCTGAGGTTGAGATTCCCCTGACCGGTGGCGATGACCGCTGACACGGTGCCGGAGACCGTAGGCTCGGCCGGGGGAGGCGTGACCTCTGCCGTCGCCGCGGCATCGGCGGGGTACGCGCAGGTCGTGGGCCCGGCCGCGGCGGTCGCGGGGGACTCCGAGGAGTCGTCGGACCCCGTCCCACAACCGGAGAGGACGGCGAGCAGCAGGGCGACGACGGCGCCGAAGAGTGCGGGGCGCGGCCGCGACAACGGCATTGAGGAGACCATGCCCTCATCGTATGCGACGCCGGGTGCTCGCACTCAGACGTCGAGGGTGGTGCGGCGGGAGGGTCGGGCGGGACCGCCTCGGCGCAGGGCGATCGCGATGCCGAGGACGACGAGTCCGGCCAGGCACAGGCCCACCCCCACCCAGGCCGGCGCCCGGTAGCCGAGGCCGGCAGTGATGACGATGCCGCCCAGCCACGCGCCGAGGGCGTTGGCTAAGTTGAATGCCGCGTGATTCATCGCCGCGGCGAGGCTCGGGGCATCCGTCGAGTCGCGCAGCAGGCGCATCTGCAGGGCCGTGGTGATCATGGAGCCTGAGATGCCGATGAAGAAGAGGGCGAGGATCGCGACCCAGGCGATCTGCGTGAACGCGCCGAAGATCGAGAGCACGAGCGCGGAGAGCACCATGCCGCCGACCCCGGAGCGTTCGATCGACTTGTCGACGAGGGGACCGGCGATGAGGGAGCCTGCGGTCATGCCGAGGCCGTAGACGGCGAGCACCCACGGGATCGCGGTGCCGGGCACGTGGGCGACCTCGGTCATCGTCGGGGTGATGTAGGTGTAGACGGCGAACATGCCGCCGAAGCCGACGGAACCGGCGAGCAGGGTGAGGAGGATCTGCGGCCTGGCCAGTGCCTTCATCTCCCCACGCGCCGAGGGTGTCTGACCGAGGCTGACCCGGGGCACGGCGATCGCGACCATGATGACCGTGAGGATGCCGAGGGCGGCGACGAGCGCGTAGGCGCTGCGCCAGCCGAAGGCGTTGCCCAGGGCTGCGGCGACGGGCACGCCGACGATGTTGGCGATCGTGAGTCCCAGCATGACCCGGGCCATCGCCCGTCCGCGCCGGCCCACGGGCACGAGCGAGGCGGCGACGATCGCCCCGATGCCGAGGTAGGCCCCGTGCGGCAGACCGCTGACGAAGCGGGCGAGATTGAACGACCACGCATTCGGGGCGAGCATCGAGGCGATGTTGCCGAGCGCGAAGAGGCCCATGAGGCACAGCAAGAGCGTCTTGCGGTCCATATGGGCTGCGATCGTCGTGATGAGCGGAGCGCCGACGACGACCCCGAGCGCATAGAGGGAGACCGCGTGCCCGGCCTGGGGGACGGTGATGTCCAGCTCCGAGGCGATGTGGGGCAGCAGACCCATCGTCGCGAACTCGGTGACGCCGATGCCGAAGGCGCCGATCGCGAGCGCGAACACGGCGAACTTGTAGGTGCTGCGGGGCACGGGAGCATCGCTCATGGCTGTCCTCTGGGATGGGGTGCGGATGATCACGGGCGGCTGGAGCGCTCGCCGCAACCGGACCAGCCTAGTGGCCGCAGGCGGGTGCGTGAAGACCGCACGTCACAATGTGACCGGTCGAACAGCGGCCTGGCAGCGGCCGGGCGGGGTTGCCGTGTCAGTGGTCGGGTCTACGCTGAGAATGGTCGCAGCGACATCGCCGTTACGAGGAGGTGGGCATGAGCGCAGCCGCCGTGGATCCGCACGCAGCCGACCCGGAACCGCCGCCGGGCGGGCAGCGGACGTTCCTCCACGTGCTCGTCAACACGGCGATCGCGAACGTCACGACGAGCTTCCTGTGGTTCGCGCTGACCTTCTGGGTCTACCTCGAGACGCGGTCGGTGCTCGCCACCGGCGTCATCGGCGGGGCGTACATGCTCCTCGTCGCGGTGTTCTCGATGTTCTTCGGCACCGTCGTCGACCGGTTCCGCAAGCAGCGGGTCATGGTCACGGCGACCGCGGGCACGTTCGTCCTCTTCGCGCTCACCGGTCTCATCTACCTCTCCGTGCCCAATGCGGTCCTCCTCGACGTCACAGGCCCGTGGTTCTGGGTCTTCAGCCTTGTCATGCTCGCCGGTGCCGTCGTCGAGCAGCTGCGCGGCATCGCCCTGTCGACGACCGTGTCCCTGCTCGTGCCCGGCCCGAAGCGGGCGAACGCGAACGGCCTCGTCGGCACCGTCCAGGGTCTCGGCTTCCTCGTCACGAGCGTGTTCAGCGGTCTGGCGATCGGCTATCTCGGCATGGGCTGGTCGATCACCATCGCCGTGGTCTTCGTCGGCCTCTCCCTGGCCCACCTGCTCACCCTGCGCATCCCCGAACCGGTCATCGTCCACACCGAAGGTCAGCCCGGCTGGGTCGACATCCGCGGCGGATTCGCTGCGGTCATGGCCGCCCCCGGGCTCTTCGCCCTCGTGCTCTTCACGACGCTGAACAACCTCGTCGGCGGTGTCTACATGGCGCTCACCGACCCCTACGGCATCGAGGTCTTCGGCACCGCCCAGGCATGGGGGATCGCGCTCGCGGTCGTCTCGACGGGGTTCATGATCGGCGGTGGCATGGTCGCGAAGTTCGGTCTCGGGCGCAACCCGATCCGCACGATGCTCCTGCTGTGCTGCCTCATCGGCGTGCTCGGCGCGACCTTCGCCCTGCGTGAGTCATGGCTGCTCTACGGGCTGGGCCTGTGGGCGTTCTTCATGGTCATGCCCGCCGTCGAAGCCGCCGAGCAGACCGTCATCCAACGCGTCGTGCCCTTCCGGCAGCAGGGCCGCGTGTTCGGCTTCGCGATGACGTTCGAAGCCGCATCGGCCCCGATCACCGCGTTCCTCATCGCCCCGATCGCCGAGTTCTGGATCATCCCCTACATGGACTCCTCCGCAGGCCAGGACCGGTGGGGCTGGCTGCTGGGCACCGGGGACGTGCGCGGCATCGGGCTCGTCTTCGTATGGACGGGCGTCGTCTCGATCCTCCTCGCCCTCGGTGCCTTCGCCACCCGTGCCTACCGGATGCTCTCGACCCAGTACCTCGAGGCCGCGAAGAACGACGAGGAGGCGGCGAAGGACGAGGGCGGCCCGTCCGCGGACAGCACCACCGACGGCACTGCCACCGACGACCGCGCCCTCTGAGTCCGAATCACGGAGCGTTCAGTCGAGCCCCTCGGCGTCGACTTCGGCCAGGGCCTCGGCGGCGATCGCGAAGGCGGTGTTCGCGCTCGGCACCGAGCAGTAGATCGCCGACTGGAGGAGGACCTCTTTGATCTCGTCGCGGCTGAGCCCGTTGCGCAGGGCGGCTTTGACGTGCATCTTCAGCTCCGCCTCATGACCGCCGGCGATCATCGCGGTGAGGGTGATCGCCGAGCGCATCCGCCTGTCCAATCCCGGCCGCGTCCAGATCTCGCCCCACGCGAAACGGGTGATGAGGTCCTGGAAGTCGGCGGTGAAGTCGGTGACGGCGGCGTTCGCCCGGTCCACATGGGCATCGGAGAGCACCTCGCGGCGCACCCGCATGCCGGCCGCCCACACCTCGTCCCGGTCGGCGTCGCGGGGCCCCGACGCCGTGGGCAGCTGTGCCGAACCGGCCGCGGTATCCGCCTCTGCAGACCCGCGGCCGGCGAGGAAGTCCGAGAGCAGACCCGCAGTGACCTCGGGTGCTTCGATGGGCACGAGGTGGGCGGCTCCTTCGAGGACCTCGAGCCGGGCTGCGCGGACTCCGGAGGCGATCTCGGCGAGCTTCGTCGGCGGGGTCGGCTTGTCCTCGGCCCCGGCGACGGCGAGTACGGGCAGGACGATCTCGTCGAGGCGCTCGCGGATGTCGTAGTCGGCCAGGGTGTAGCACAGCGCGGCGTAGGAGAACCGGTCGGCGTCCTGGAGGGAGTGGAGCAGTGCGGCCGAGGCCTCGGGTTCGCGCTCCATGAAGCCGGGGGCGAACCATCGTTCGGCCGAGCCGATGACCTGGGTGGGGGTGCCCGAAATCGCGACGGTCTCCGCGCGCTCCTCCCACCCTTCCGGTTCGCCGATCTTCGCCCCTGTGCAGAACACGGCGATGCGCTCGAGCCGGGCAGGATGGTCGAGGGCGAGCTGCAGGGCGAGTGCCCCGCCGATCGAGTCCCCGGCCACGGAGATCTCGGCCCCCTCCTCGGCGACATCGGGCAGGACCCGGTCGACGGTGGCGAGCACCGCCTCGGCGAGCTCGGCCATCGTCACTCGCGGCACGTCCGAGCGTGCCGTCCCCGCGGGGACGTCGAGGGCGGGGGACCGGCCGTGGCCGGGCAGATCGATGCCGATGACAGCAGTGTCGGGGGAGAGCCGGCCGAACTGCTCGGCCGCCGTCTGCCACAGTGCGCTCACCGAGGTGCCGAGGGACGGGAGGACGATGAGGACCGCCGGGGCGGGCGTCGTCGGGGCGGGCGTCGTCGGGGCGGTGAGGACTGAGGCGGTGAGGTCCACGGTGGTCGCTTTCGTCAGAGGGTCGTCACAGGGCAGGGTCGGTGGGTCGGTCGGCGATCGCTGAGATGATCGTCTGCCGGATGTCCTCGGCCTCGCCGAGGCAGTCCTCCGGGGCGAAGAATCCCTCGAGGTCGGCCCGCGGCGGAGTCGGGCCCGGGGTGTCCGCGAGCGCTGCCGCGAGCCGGGCGCTCGGATCGCCGCCGGGGACGATGATCTCCTGGATCTGAGTCTTCGTCAGACGGTCGCCGAAGGCCGTCGTCAGGCGTTCTCCATAGATGCCGGGGCTTGCGGCGTCGAGGTTGCGGCGCATCGCCTCCGGCTCGACGCTGAGGCCTGCGACCATGTCCTCGAGCAGGGAGAGGGAGGACAGGGCGAGGACCATGAGCTCGGCCAGGGGCGCCCATTCGGCGTGCCATGCTCCGTCCGAGCGCTCCTCGACCGCTTCCGCGGCGGCGGTCGTCACCGTCGCCAGCGCCCCGGGTGCGCGCATGCCGTTGCGGTGGAGGAGGACCGCCGAGGTGGGGTTCGCCTTCTGCGGCATCGCCGAGGAGGCACCGGTCGCGCTCAGGCGCAGCTCCCCGATCTCGGGGCGGGTGCCGATGAGGACGGTGCGGGCGATCGTGGAGCCCAGTGCGACGCACGCGGCGAGGTGCCCGGCCCAGGTGAGCACCCGGATCCGGTCGGTGTGCCAGGGGGCAGGCACCGGGGCGAGGGCCGCGTCGGGCCCGCCGACGGCGACGGCGAATTCGCGCAGCAGCGTCATCGTCGCCTCACCCGCGAACTCCCTGATCGCGGCCCTGGTGCCGGCGGCCCCGCCTACCTGGAGGGTCGCAGGCTGCGGGGTGCCGCGGCGGATCTCCTCGGCTTCGGCCGCCCACGTCGCCGCGCGCAGACCGAAGGTCGTCGGCAGAGCCGGCTGGGTGAGCGTGCGGGCCAGGCAGAGGGTGTGCGCATGGTTCTCGGAGAGTGTCACGAGCGTGGCGGTGATGGCCTCGAGGTCGGCGTCGATCCGGGCGAACGCCCGGCCGATGAGGATGCCGAGCGCGGAGTCCATGACGTCCTGACTCGTCAGTCCCCGATGGACGATCCGCGCCGCTGCCGGGGCGAGCCGGTACCGCACGGCGGTGACGAACGGGATGACCGGGTTGCCCCCGGATTCGGCATCCTCGGCGAGGGTTACAAGCGCCGCGGAATCCCCGGTCAGCTCCCGCACGGTCGCCTCGATGCCGGTGACCGCCTCGGCGCGCACCTCGGCGGAGATCAGTCCGGTGGCCGCCTGCGCCTGCACCCAGGCGGATTCGACCTCGCCGATCGCGGCGATGAGCGAGGCATCGTCGACCCCCTCGGCCCGCAGGTCGCCGGGGGCGAAGAGCAGACGGGTGTGCTCGCTCATGCAGACTCCTCACTGGTCTCGATCGCTGCGGTCACGGCGGGCGACTCAGTCGCTGTGGCCGGGTAACCGGAGGAACGGGGTCTCGTCCTCACCCTGCAACCGTATGTCGAACCGGAGGGATCCGTCAGCTTCGCGCACGGCGATGAGACGGGCCGCCTCGGCGGGATCGAGGGAGGACAGGAGCGGATCGTTCGCGTGCGCCTCGGTGTCCTCGGGCAGGTAGACGCGGGTGAAGAGCCGGTTGAGCAGGCCGCGGGCGAAGACGACGACGCTGATGAACGCCGCCCGCCCCTCCTCGGTGGGTCCGGGTTCGACGGTCGAGAAGCTGAACCGGCCCTCCGGGTCGCAGGCCGCGCGACCGAAGCCGGTGAAGGTGAAGCCGTCCCGCAGCAGCGACCCGGTCGCGCGGGAGACCGTGCCGGTCTCGTCGGGCTGCCAGATCTCGAGGATCGCATCGGGCACGGGTTCCCCGGCGCCGTCGTAGACGACTCCGGTCAGCTGCACGGCCCGCTCCGATCCCGGGGGAACGAGTTCGCGGTCCTTGGCATAGGGCAGGGCGTAGCCGTAGAAGGGGCCGACGGTCTGGCCGGGGGTCGCGGTGAGGGGGGTCTGCTCAGGCATGGTCTTCCTCTTCCATCCAGGTGCGGTCGGTGCCGGTGAGCACGATGTCCCACGAGTAGCCCATGAGGAATTCGTGTTCGGTGAGGTCGTGGTCGTAGGTGGCGACGAGGCGGTCGCGGGCCTTCTCATCCGTGATCGACTGGTAGATCGGGTCGAGGGCGAAGAGCGGGTCGCCGGGGAAGTACATCTGGGTGACCATGCGCTGGGTGAATGCGGAGCCGAAGAGGGAGAAGTGGATGTGTGCGGGTCGCCACGCGTTGTGGTGGTTCTTCCACGGGTAGGGGCCGGGTTTGATCGTGGTGAACGAATACGAGCCGTCGGGTCCGGTCAGGGTGCGGCCGACGCCGGTGAAGTTCGGGTCGATGGGGGCCGGATGCTGGTCGCGTTTGTGGATGTAGCGGCCGGCGGAGTTCGCCTGCCAGATCTCGACGAGCTGCCCGGCGACGGGCCGGCCGTCGCCGTCGAGGACGCGTCCGGTGACGCGGATGCGCTCGCCGATGGGCTCCCCGCCGTGCTGGATCGTCAGGTCGGATTCGAGGGTGCCGATGTCGCGGTGGCCGAAGGCCGGCGAGTGGAGTTCGATCGTCTCCGGGTCGGCGTGCCGCAGGTCCTTCGTCGGGTGCCGCAGCAGCGAGGAGCGGTAGGGCAGGTAGTCGAGGCGCGGCTGCGTCTCGACGGGAGCCCCGGCGGCGACCGCGTCGCGGTATTCGGTGGCGATCGCGTCGATCTCGGCGCTCAGCGTCGCCTGCGACTCGGCGGCGTCGTCGGGGCCGGGGAGCTTCGTGGCGCTCATGGTCGGGCCTTCCTTCTGTGGGAGTGTCTCGGTGGGGTCGGAGTGGGGGATGGGGTGGCTCAGCCCTGCGGCCAGCCCGTATAGCATTCGGCGAGGTAGCGGCGCCCGTGCTCGGAGTCGAGGATCGAGCGCAGTTCGCCGAGGCTGCGCTTCGTCTCGAAGGGATCCGCGGTCTCGTCGGTGTGGAGCATGCGGGTCATCTGGTACGAGAAGTTCTGGGCCTTCCACACTCGGGCGACTGCGGTCTGCGAGTACCCGGCGAGCGCCTCGGCGTCGGCGTCGCGGAGGGCCGCGATGAGGGCGGGGGCGAGGACGGAGACGTCGGCGAAGGCGAGGTTGAGTCCCTTCGCCCCGGTCGGGGGCACGGTGTGGGCGGAGTCGCCGGCGAGGAAGAGGGAGCCGTGCTGCATCGGCTCGGTCACGGCCGAGCGGAACGGCAGGACCGTCCTGTCGATGATCGGCCCGGTCTTGAGTTCGAAGCCGTCGGGGCCTGCGACCCGGGCCTGGAGTTCGGACCAGATGCGGTCATCGGACCAGTCGGCCGCGTCGGTGCCGGGAGGGGTCTGGAAGTACATGCGCTGGACGCTCTCGCTGCGTTGGGAGATGAGCGCGAAGCCGCGCGGGGAGCGGGAGTAGACGAGCACCTCGTGGCTGGGAGGGGCTTCGCAGAGGATGCCGAACCACGCGAACGGGTATTCGTGGAAGTACCGCTGTCTGGTCGAGTCGGGGATCGAGGCGCGGCTGGGCCCGCGGGAGCCGTCGGTGCCGACGACGTAGCGGGCGGTGATGGTCAGCGGTTCGCCGTCCTCGGTGACCGCGTGGACCGAAGGGGACTCCGAGTCGATGTCGAACAGTCGCGTGTCGGTGACGGAGTGGAACGTCGGGCGGCCGGTGCGGGCGCGGGCGGCGGCGAGGTCGATGAAGATCTCGTTCTGCGGGTAGAGCCACACGGATTCGCCGACGAGGTCGGGGAAGTGCAGTGGGTGGCTGATGCCGTCTACGCGGAGGTCGATGCCGTCGTGGCGGTGGCCTGCCGTGTGGACGCGGGAGTCGATGCCCGGCGTCTCGAGCATGCGGACCGAGGCGGCTTCGAGGATGCCGGCCCGGTGGGTCGTGGCGATGTCGTCGTGGCTGCGGTTGTCGATGACGACGGAGTCGATGCCCGCGACGTGCAGGAGATGGGCGAGCATGAGGCCCGCGGGTCCTGCGCCGACGATCGCGACGTCGGTCTGGAGCTGTGGCACCTTGGCCTCCTTGCCTGACTGGGTTCACCCCAGTGTGCTCTGCGCCACGTGAGCACCGCGAGGACTTTTCCATTGAATGGTATTACTTCGCCGAGGCGGCCCGCCGTCACAGCCGCACGATCGTCTCCGCTCCCGTGCCCAGTCGCAGCCGCATCGCCGTGTTCTGCTCGATGCGGCTCCACCCTGCATGGGACAGGCCCGAGGAGGTGACGATCGTCGCCCCGTTGTCGAACCGCTGCCAGCTCATCCGGTAGTAGTGGTCGCGGTGGTCGTAGGGCAGCAGGCCGCCCGTGCCGGAGAGGTCGAAGCTCTGATACGGCACCGGGGTGCCGGCGGTCGCATGGACGACGACGAGTTCGCCGGCGGTGAGCAGGAGGAGGTTGATCCCCGGGTGGTCGAAGTCGGTGCGCAGCATCCGCACTGTCTCGACGACCGCCTCGAGCAGGGTGGAGCCGGTGCGGACGCGGCGGAGGACGAGGGCGAAGACGAGGGCCGAGTCGGTGGTCCCGCCGATCCGGGCGATCTCGTCATCGGTGACGAGGGCACGCAGCTCTTCGACGGGGTGGACGGAGCCGTTGTGGGCGAACGCGATGCCGTCTGCGAGGAACGGGTGGGTGTTCTCGACGAGGTCGGCCATCCCGGTCGTCGCCATCCGGAGGTGGAAGATCCGGCCGACGTCGGCTTCGTCGTCGAGGGCCGCGGTGAGCCGGGGATCGTCGGTGCCTTCGGTGGGCGTGCGGAACCGGGCGATCGCCTCGGCGGCGGTGGGATCGATCCAGGCCGTGCCCCAGCCGTCGTCGTGGAGGCGGCCGAGGTCCTGCCACTGGCGGCACTGAGCTGCGCCGATGAGGTCCGCCGCGCTCACCGGGGTCGGTGAGAGGAATCCGAGGAGTCTGCACATCGTCTGCCATCCTGACCGGGGCATAGACTCGCCCCATGAGGATCACGGTACTCGAAGGGGACATCACCACGGTCCAGGTCGACGCGATCGTCAATGCCGCGAACTCGGGCCTCCTCGGCGGGGGCGGCGTCGACGGGGCGATCCATCGGGCTGCAGGGCCGAGCCTGCTCGAGGAGGCCCGCGAGATCCGGCGGACGAGTCATCCGCGCGGACTGCCGCCCGGGCAGGCGGTGGCGACGGGGGCAGGTGAGCTGCCGGCGCGGTGGGTCATCCACACGGTCGGACCGAACCGGAACGCCGGGGAGGCTGATCCGGAGATTCTCGAGTCGTGCTTCGAGTCGAGTCTCAATCTCGCCGAGGAGCTCGGAGCGTCGTCAGTGGCGTTCCCGGCGATCGGCGGGGGTGTCTACGGGTGGTCGCCCCGGGATGTCGCCGAGGCGGCCCACGCCGTCATCGTCGACGGTCGGGAGCGCGGGCGCTGGGAGTCGATCGACGAGGTCCAGTTCGTCCTGTTCAACGACACGATGACGAGCGTGTTCTGCCAGGTCTTCGACCACGACCAGTGGTGAGCGCGATCGCGATGGCGGTCGTAGGGAGGGTGGGGTCATGAAGGTCCACAGCATCATCGCCGATCTGCACGTGCCCGACATCGAGGGCTCGCGGAAGTTCTACGCGGACTACCTCGGCCTGGGCGTCGAGGAGTTCAACTTGGGCTGGGTGGCCCGGTTCACCTCGGCGGAGACGGGCGCGCACCTGCAGGTCGTGACAACGGACGCGACCGCCCCGGTCGACGCGGTCATCTCCGTCAAGGTCGACGATGTCGACGCCGCCTACGCCGAGGCGATCGAGCGCGGGTTCGAGATCGTCCATCCGCTCACCGACGAGGAGTGGGGCGTGCGCCGCTTCTTCGTCCGCGCCCCCGACGGCAACGTCCTCAACATCGTCGCCCATAGGGAGTAGGGGGGTTTAAGTGAATTGCAATGCAATTGCCGTAGGCTCTGAAGTTTGAAGGATAGAATATTCCGAAAATACAAAGGAGTGAGCAAAGCAACCCCGGCAAATGCTGAATTACAATCGGAGCGAGAATCCATTGTATGTGTTCCGATATTACAATTGCTTAGCTAAGTCGAGGAATCTGTCCCATGACGGGGCACGATTCTCCGGAATAATTCCTTTCGATATGGCATCTGCCATTCGCTGCGCGACCGCAAGAGAATCCGCTTCGGAATAGGCGTGCTTGGGTGCGGCTACTCGTGTGCGTCTTTGGAGATCTTCCTTTGGGTTGAAGATGCTCTCGACATTGATATTGGTTGGCATTTTTACTTCGCGCCAGGCGATTGGCTTTACGCCCCTTAGGCAATCTGGAAAAAGATACCACCACGCCTCAGTTTCTTGAACTGGAACCACGGGATACGCAGGCGGAGTGACGTTCTTGGTGAGTGCTGACCTCAGGATTTCCGCGCAGGAATCGTCCGGACCGTCGGCATCCTGATGAACTATCACTCCGACAATGTCAGCTACGGCGGCGCGGGCCTCGATGGTTTGAGATATTCTTGCCATCCAGTCTTTGATTTTGGGTAAATTCGCATCCTTGGTTAAAGATCCAGGGTCGCGTTGCACACGAATCAGAACGCGGTCATTTAAGCTGGGATTTATTGCCTCTATGAGACACTTAAGCGAGTCAGAGTCATGTTTGTTCTCTCCGAAAATAAGTATCTCTTGCGGTAATTTTCTGGAGTTCCTTCCCTGCTGTTTCAATTTCTTGCTTATCATTATTTCGGCACGCCGTTCAATGCGCCAGAAAACCAGAGTTCGCCAGCTTTTAGATCTGTTTTATCGAGGAGAATCTTGAGTCTATCCCGGTCGTAGGCCGGGATGATGGAAGCGCCAGTTTCAGGGTCGCGATCGCAAATTATGATCTCGCCTGGATGTAACTGGTTGACAAGGGTAGGAGAATGTGAGCCTGCAATAATTTGTGTTCGTTCTGATGCTTCCCTCATTCGTTCAACAAGCACATCAAGTGCATAAGGATGTAGTCCATGATCAACTTCTTCGATGATAGTTAACCTTGGTGGGAGCGGGTCGTGCAGTGCTGTGAGCAACGCGAGCAGACGAACTGTCCCGAAAGACGCATCGGAAAGGTCGATTGGACTCATAACGCCCTTTTCTCGGAGCTGAACCACGATCGACGTGGCAGCACCACCTATGACACCGAACTCGAGAGCCTCGAAACCGGGGAGGCACTGCGCTAGGTCACGTTGCAGGGCATCAAATCCGTCAGGATGATCCTCATGGAGGGCGCGCAGTGCGCTAGCGAGGTTACTCGCATCGTCGTGAAGTGCGGCATTAGACATTCTCGCGGGTCGGCGCGCTGCCTCCACGATTGGATCAAGATATCGAACTGTTGACAGGAAGTCGAAGAAGTCGCGCGGTCCTGACCCAAGACGCTCCTCGTTTAGTCGCGCCATGGTTCCAAGCGCAGAGACGTCGTCGGAGGCCAAGCTAAGAAACTGATCCAGAGTACCGGCTCGTTGCGGGCCCTCCCCGATCGAAACTTCTGATCCCTTCGCTTGAATTTTCTGCCTTCGACCTTGGCCGGAAACTCTCTTGTATAAGAGGACCTCGGTGCGATCGATGTCGCCGGGCTTTGTCTCTTCCAACTCAAGCGTGTATCGATCGCTTGCTTTCGCTGAAGCGTGATCGCTCACAACAGCTTCAATAGTGAGGGATACTTTGCGCGATCGGCCGTCTTGTCGCAATATGTGCTGAAATCCGCCCCGGAGTGCGATTGCTTGCCCTGTGTCAAACCTGGCAGTGTCCCGTACAAATGAAAGCACCTGCAGCAAGTTAGATTTTCCGGAGCCATTAGGTCCCACAAAGACTGAAAAAGGACCAAAGACGACATCGACCTTGTTCAGAGACCTGAAACCGCTTGCAGTGACACGTTTGAGTGCGTTGACCATGCACATAGAGTATCGGTCGGAGGCGCCAGGTGCTACAGAACTGGCCTAGCCGCGGCAGATGCCTTCGTTCGGTCTCGCGATAGGAATGCGATTTGATCGCCCTGCGCTGTGCACTCAACGTTGCGTGGCGATGCGGGACGCATCACTGGTGCTCAATGCGGTCAAGGTGTTGTCTCGTAGGCTCAGTCGCTAGAACGAGTGGGATCCGCCAAGGAGCATATAGGCTCGAGGCATGCCGCTTGCCCTCATTACCGGTGCCGCCCGGGACAACAGCATCGCCGCGGGCATCGTTCCCAGGCTGCGCGCCGACGGCTGGACCACGGTCACGAGCGACCTCGAGAACGCCGACTACCCGTGCGACCTGTCGAGGAGAACCGGACCTGAGGAGCTCATCGGCGCCGTGACCGCCGACCACGGGACGATCGACGCGCTCATCCTCTCCCACGCCCTCGACGTCGAATCGGGAATCCTCGACACGACGGCGGAGAGCTTCGATGCCCACATCGCCGTCAATGCGCGGGCGAGTCTGCTGCTCATCGCCGCATTCGCCCGCCAGGCCTCCGCCGACGGTGGGGCGATCGTCGCATTCACCAGCGACCACACCACGGGCAACCTGCCCTATAGTGCCTCGAAGGGCGCGCTTGATCGCATCGTCATCTCCGCCGCACGGGAGCTCGGACCGAAGGGAATCTCCGCGAACGTCGTCAACCCCGGACCCGTCGACACCGGATGGATGGACGACGAGCTGAGGTCGACGCTCACTTCGCATCAGCCGCTCGGGCGACTCGGCACCCCGACCGACATCGCCGAGGTCGTCGCCTTCCTCATCTCCCCGGCGGGCCGGTGGATCTCCGGTCAGCTGCTCGGTGCCGACGGTGGATTCTCGGCGCGGTACTGATCACCGCGCCACCGCCTCGGCGACACTCGCCTACGCGTCGTCGCGGGTGAGCTTGAGCAGGAGACGCAGCAGCTCTCCGTCGGAGTCGTCCTGCTCGTCGGGGTCGTCGGCGTCATGGACCTCGGCGTGGAGCTGCTCCATCTTCCGGTCGAGATCACCGGCGGCAGCGGCGGCACGCGTGAGCTCCTCGACGAGCCTCTCGGGCACATCGCCGGAGAACTTGTAGTGGATCTTGTGCTCGAGACTCGCCCAGAAGTCCATCGCGATCGTGCGCACCTGCACCTCGCAGATGATCGGCACCGGCCCGCCGGTGAGGAACACGGGGATCTCGAGGATCGCGTGCAGGCTCTTGTACCCGTTCGGCTTGGGGTGGGCGATGTAGTCCTTGATCTCGATGATCCGTACATCATTCTGCGAGGTCAGCGTCTCGAGCACCCGGTACGTGTCGGCGATGAAGCTGCACGTGATGCGGATGCCGGCGATGTCGGTGATGTTCGCTGTGATCGCGTCGATCTCGAGCGGCAGACCCCGCCGAGTGATCTTCTCGATGAGGCTGCGCGGGGTCTTCACCCGCGAACTGATGTGCTCGATCGGGTTGTACCGATGGAGATGGAGGAACTCCTCGCGGAGGATCGAGACCTTCGTGAGCATCTCGTCGATCGCGAACTGATGGTGCATGAGCATCCGCGAGAACTCCGTGCGCAGACGCTGGACCCTCTCCGCCTGGCCGGGGGTGAACGGGTCTGCGGGGACGGGCATCGATGCTCCTGGTTCGATGTGCGGGGACGATGCCAGTCTACGACCGTGTCGCCGATTCCGCCCGAGCCGGCAGGGGTTCCCGCAGCGCCGCGGATGTGATTGACTGGACACGGTGGAGCAGTTGCATATTGCAATCACCACGTGCCAGATCACGCGCGCTCACTCACGCACGCTCACTCAAGGAGGAGCGATGGGAAAAGTTGCATGGGGCTTCTCGTGCTCGCTCGACGGCTTCATCGCAGGACCGGGCCACGACATGTCCTGGCTGTCCGCGGCCGAACCGCTCACCGACGGCACCACCGAGGCGATGGCCGCCGCCGTCGCCGTCATCATCTCCGGCCGCCGCGGCTACGATGCGGCGAAGGCGCAGGCCGACATCCGCGATGAGATGACTTCCGAGGCATACGGCGGAGCGTGGTCGGGCACCGAATTCGTCCTCACCCACCGGCCCGAGGAACTGGAGGACGACAGTTCCGTCATCGCTCTCAACTGCTCCATCGCCGAGGCGGTCGACCGTGCCCAGGCCATCGCCGGTGACCGCGACATCCAGATCATCAGCGCCGACATCGCCCGGCAGGCGCTCGAGGCCGACCTAATCGACGAACTCCAGTACTTCTCCGTGCCCGTCTTCCTCGGCGACGGGGTGCGGATCTTCGACGTCCCCGGCGGTCGACGCCTCGACTGGGAGCTCGTGACGATCGACGAGGCCAATCCGCGCAGCTTCGCCCGGACCTACCGCCCGAAGGGGCGTGCGGCGTACCGTTGAGGCATGTGCCGGAACATCCGAACCCTCCACAACTTCGAACCCGCCGCCACCTCGGACGAGGTCCACGCCGCAGCCCTGCAGTACGTGCGCAAGATCGCAGGCACGACGAAGCCCTCCCAGGCCAACGCCGAAGCGTTCGACGCCGCCGTCGAGGAGATCGCCCACATCACGCAGCACCTCCTCGACGCTCTCGTGACGACCGCGCCGCCGAAGAACCGCGAGGTCGAGGCCGAGAAGCGCCGCGCGAGGTACGCCGCCCGCGCGTGAGTCAGCCGATCGCCCAGGGGTCGATGATCGAAACCCCGGTGGGTTCGAAATCGGCCGTGTTCCTCGTGACGACGGTCAGGTCGTGGACTAGCGCCGTCGCCGCGATGAGCGCATCGCGCTCAGGGCGAGGATCGGGCACATGCAGGCGGGCTGCCTGACGGGCTGTGGGGACGTCGACAGCGAGGATCCGTGAGGCGAACGACTTGAGAACGATGTCGTCGAGCCACGTCTGGAGGCGGCCGGCCTGGGCTGCGTCCCGTCGACCGATCCTGCTGATTCCCACTTCGATCTCCAGGATCGTGATGACGGAGAGGAACAGGTCGGACGGCGCTCGAGCGGCCACCCACGCGCGCACATTGCCGTCGGCCCTGCGCTGCGGTTTGCGCAGCTCACTGACGACGTTCGTATCCAGCAGGTAGCTCACAGCGGGGGCACCTTGGCGTGGAAGTCGATCTGCTCGAATTCGACATCGTCATCGTCGTCCATGCTCAGGCGGTCGACGAACTCCGATCCGCTCTCGCCGAGGCGGCGGTACTCCTCGATCGAGAGCAGGACGAATGCAGGTTCGCCGCGATCGGTGATCACCACCGGGCCCTCCGCCGCCGCGCGCTTCGCGGCACTGGCATCGCGGTTGAATTCGCGTGCGGACATCGTCGTCATCGTCGCCACCTCCATAAAGTAGGTACGTTGCTACTTTAGCAGGTGCGGTCTCTACTCGCTCGCCCGTGCTCCCTGCGCGATGAGGTCCTGAGTGATGCCCGCCGAGGCGGTCCGCAGGGCCTGCATGATCGCGGGCATCCCGACGTTGCGCTCGGAGTCGACGACGACGCCGAGGCCGGCGATCGTCAGCCCGCTGCCGTCGAAGACGGGCACCGCGATGCCCGTCGTCCCCTCGTCGATGTGCCCGACGAGTTCGGCCCGATGATAGGTCCGGATCGTCTGCAGCATCCGGCGCAGGATCGTCGGATCCGTCGTCGTGTGCTCGGTGAACGCGGCCAGCGGACCGCGCAGGTAGGCCTCCCGCACATGCCGCGGCGCATGCGCGAGGAGGACGAGCCCGCACGACGAGGCGTGGGCGGGCAGGCGCCCGGCCGTCCGCGAACGGTGGACGACCGCGCTCGGCTTCGACATCCGCTCGACGAAGAGGACCTCGCGTTCGCGGAGGATGCCCAGCTGCGTGTTCTCCCCGACGAAGTCGTGCAGCGAGGTCATGTGCGGCCGGGCCAAGGACGCGAGCTCGACGGCGTCGGAGGCCCGGTTCGACAGCTCCCACATCCCCACCCCGATGCGGATCCGCCCGCACGGGTCGCGCTGCAGGAGGTCGTGGCGCATCATGTCGTTGATGAGGCGATACGCCGTCGACTTCGGCAGCTGCGCCCGCGCCGAGAGCTCCTCGGTGCTCAGACTCGGATGGTCCGGGTCGAAGGAGCTGAGGACGCGGACGAGCCGGTCGATCATCGAGTCGCCCGAAGGTGAGTTCGCCATGTCAGTCATGGTAACCGCGCGATGAAGGGTTTCCCAATGAATGAAAAGAATCTTCCGCACGGTGGTCTGCGTCACTAGGGTGGCGAGCAGTGCGGTGCACACCGTGTGCGCCCAGCGTCTGATCCGCCTCAGAACACCGCCCCGTCTCAAAGGAGAGCAGCGTCGATGACGACGGTCTCGGTCCGACACGCAGTCCACGAGCTCATGGCCTTCCACGGCATGACGACGATCTTCGGCAACCCGGGATCGAACGAGCTTCCCTTCCTCAAGGACCTGCCCGCCCGCTACATCCTCGGGCTGCAGGAGGGAACCGTCGTCGCGATGGCCGACGGGTACGCGCAGGTCACCGACCGGCCCACGCTCATCAATCTCCACGCGGCCTCGGGCACCGGCAACGGCCTCGGCGCCCTGACGAACGCGACGGTCTCCCGTTCGAAGCTCGTCCTCACCGCCGGCCAGCAGGTCCGAGACATGGTCGGCCCCGAGGTCATGCTCGCCAACGTCGACGCCACCGTGCTCGCGAAGCCGCTCGTCCACCAGTCACTCGAACCGCTCTCGGCCGCTGACGTCCCCCGGGCCTTCTCCCAGTCGGTGCTCGCCGCCGACCGCGGCCCCGTCTATCTCTCCGTGCCCTACGACGACTGGGACGCCGAGGTGCCGGCCGCAGTCATCGCCGAACTCTCCCGGACCGTGCGACCGGCGACCGTCGTCGACCCGGACGTCATCGCCGACCTCCGCGCCAGGCTTGTCGCCGCCGAACGCCCGGTGCTCGTCCTCGGCCCCGACGTCGACACCGATGCCGGGTGGGAGGCCTCCATCGCCCTCGCCGAGGCGCTCGAGATCCCCGTCTGGGCCGCCCCGTCCCTGCCCCGACTGCCCTTCCCGAACCGCCATCCGCTCTTCCGCAGCGTCCTGCCGGCCGCGATCGCCGGGATCGGCGAGATCCTCGGTGCCCACGACCTCGCCCTCGTCATCGGCGCCCCCGTCTTCCGCTACCACCAGTGGCAGCCGGGCCAGTACCTGCCCGAGACCACCGCGCTCGTCCAGATCGGCGACGACCCGTCCGCCGCCGACCGCGCGCCCTTCGGCGATGCCCTCCTGGCCGACCCCGTCGAGGTCCTGAGCGCCCTCGCCGAGGCGGTCGCCCCCGGCCCCGCTGGAACGTGGAGTGCCGAGATCGACCCGGCGGCCACCTCGGCGAAGGACGGAGTCCTCCACCCCGAGGAGGTCTTCGCGACCCTGCGGGAGCAGATGCCGGGCGACACCCGCTTCGTCGTCGAATCGACGTCGACGAACGCCGCGTTCTGGGCGCAGATGGACCTGCGCCGATCCGGGTCGTACTTCTTCCCCGCCTCCGGCGGACTCGGGTGGGGACTGCCGGCGTCGATGGGCGTGGCGCTCGCCGACCCCGACCGACCTGTCGTCACGATCATCGGCGACGGTTCGGCACACTATTCGATCGCGGCCCTGCGCACCGCCGTCGAGGAGGACATCCCCGTCGTCATCGTCCTCCTGCGCAACGGCACGTACGGGGCGCTCGACTGGTTCGCACGACTGCTCGGGGTCGACAAGGCGCCGGGCCTCGACCTCGGCGAGGTCGACTTCGTCTCGATCGCCCGCGGTTACGGCATGACCGCCGAACACGCAGACGATATCGCTGAGCTGGGACGACTCCTCGATCGGGCGCGAGCCGGCGGGGGACCCATGCTCATCGAAGTGACCACTGAACCGACGAACCCCGACGGCGGCGCGAGCCCCGAGCGCACAAGGAGCACGACATGAGCACCGACGAAATTCTCGGCACCGACTGGCACGGAAAGATCTTCACGGGACAGTGGATCAACGGATCCGGTCCCGCCCAGCCCGTCGTCGAAGCCGCCACCGGGAACACCCTCGGGGAGATCGGCGCGGCGACCGTCGACGACGCCTCTGCCGCGGCCGCCCGCGCCGCCACCGCGCAGAAGGCGTGGGCGAAGACCACGCCAGCCGAGCGTGCCGTGATCCTCCGCCGCGCCGGTGACCTTTGGACCGAGCACACCGCGGAGATCGCCTCGTGGATCGTCCGCGAAGCCGGGTCGATCCCAGCGAAGGCCGATCTCGAACTCGGCTACGCCGCGCAGAGCTGCTACGAGGCCGCGGCCCTGCCGAGCCACCCGATGGGTCAGGTGCTGCCCTCGAACGAACCGCACTGGTCCTTCTCCCGCCGCGTGCCCGCCGGAGTCGTCACCGTCATCGCGCCCTTCAACTTCCCGCTGGTCCTCGCCATCCGCTCCGTGGCGCCGGCCCTGGCACTCGGCAATGCCGTCCTCCTCAAACCGGATCCGCGCACCGCGGTCTCCGGAGGCGTGGCCCTGGCGAAGATCTTCGCCGAGGCGGGGCTGCCCGCCGGGGTCCTCCAGGTCCTGCCCGGCGGCGGGGACGTCGGAGCCGCCCTCGTCGAGGCACCCGAGGTCTCGGTCATCTCCTTCACCGGTTCGACCGCGGCCGGACGGAAGGTCGGCGAGAGCGCCGGGCGCCTCCTCAAGCGCTGCCACCTCGAGCTCGGCGGGAACAATGCGCTCATCGTCCTGCCCGGAGCCGATGTGGCGGCGTCCGCCTCGGCGGGAGCCTTCGGATCATGGATGCACCAGGGGCAGATCTGCATGACCACGGGTCGTCACCTCGTCCATGAGAGCATCTACGACGACTACGTCGACGCCCTGACTGCGAAGGCCCAGGCTCTGCCGGTCGGCAATCCGGCGACCGAGGAGGTGGCGCTGGGCCCGATCATCGACGACAGGCAGCGCACGCATGTGCGGGAGATCATCGGCAAAGCCGAAGCCGATGGCGCGCGACTGGCCGCCGGGGGAGCGGGCGAGGGGGCCTTCGTCCCGCCGACCGTGCTCGCCGACCTCACCCCGACGAACCCGGCCTGGACGCAGGAGATCTTCGGACCCGTCGCCCCCGTGGCCCGGTTCTCCACGCTCGAGGAAGCCGCCGAACTCGTCAACGCGAGCGAATACGGACTCTCCCTGGGCATCCTCGGCGATCTCGGCATGGCACTCGACCTCGTCGACCTCATCGACACCGGGAAGATCCACATGAACGAGCAGACCGTCGCCGATGAGGGCACGGTGCCCTTCGGCGGCACGAAGGACTCCGGCAACGGCTCCCGCGTGGGCGGGGCCGAGGCGAACATCGAATCGTTCACCGAAGTCCAATGGATCACGATGCGTTCGCAGATCGCACCGTACCCGTTCTGACACACCACTCGTCACGCACCATTCGTCACACATCACTTGTCACACGACCGGAGACACGCATGTCCGCACCCGCTGCCCATTCCGCCCTCGAACCTGCCGCCGACACCCGTTGGCCCGCCGTGCTCTGCTGGCTCGCCGTCGCCCTCGAGGGCTTCGACCTCGTCGTCCTCGGGGCGGTGATCCCGCAGCTGCTCGCCACTCAGGCCCTCGGGTTCACCCCGGAGGCGGCGACGCTCGTGGCGACGATGAGCCTCGTCGGCGTCGGCCTCGGCGCGGCGATGGTCGGACCGATCGTCGACCGGGTCGGTCGCCGGTGGACGATCATCGCGTGCGTGACGATCTTCAGCATCTTCACCCTGCTGGTCGCCTTCGCCCCGAACGTCGCGCTGTTCACGGTCTTCCGGTTCATCGCCGGGCTCGCGCTCGGCGCCGTGATGCCCAGCTGCCTGGCCTACATCAGTGAGCACAACCGGTCGGGCAAGACCGGCAAGGCGACGACGCTGACGATGACCGGGTATCACGCGGGTGCTGTGGCTATCTCCCTGCTCGCGGTCTTCTACTCCGAGAACTGGCATCTGCTCTTCGCCGCCGGCGGCATCGCCGGCCTGCTCATGGTTCCGCTCCTGTGGTAGAGGCTGCCCGAGTCCGATGAGTTCCTCACCGCCCGGGCCGCGGCGACCGCAGCCGATGGACGGGGTGGAGCAGAGTCCGGGACGCAGTCTGCCGCTGAGGCGGCCCCGAAGACCGGCATGCGCGGACTCTTCGCCGGCCGGTTCGCACTCGTGACGATCGGGGTGTGGCTGGCGAGCTTCATGGGCCTTCTCCTCGTCTACGGCCTCAACACGTGGCTGCCGAAGATCATGGCCGACGCCGGCTACGAGGTCTCGGACTCCCTCGTCATGCTCTTCGTCCTCAACCTCGGCGCCGTCGTCGGCCTTGTCATCGCCGGGTGGCTGGCCGACCGGCACGGCACGAAGCCGATCGTGCTCATGTGGTTCGTCCTCGCCGCCGTCTTCCTCGCGGTGCTCTCGATTCCGATGGCGAGCCAGGTCGTGCTCAACCTCGTCGTCTTCATCACCGGCGTCTTCGTCTTCTCCGCCCAGGTCCTCGTCTACGCGTTCGTCTCCGCGATCTACCCCGCGACCGCCCGCGGCACGGCACTGGGCATGGCTTCGGCCGTCGGGCGCATCGGCGCGATCGTCGGACCCTTCATCACCGGCACGCTCGTGGCCGCCGGCATCGCCTACCCGTGGGGCTTCTACCTCTTCGCGTTCGTCGCCGTCCTCGGCTTCGCCGCGATGGCGATCGTGCCGAAGGCGGTGTCGCAGCCCTCGGCTACCCTGGCACCATGACGCGATGGATCGACGCCGCGTTCGTCCGCGGCGGCACGAGCAAAGGGCTGTTCTTCCGGGCCGAGGATCTTCCGCCCGTGAGTAAGGACTCTGCCGGCGGCGGACCTGACCGCTCCGCATGGGACGCGATCTTCACCTCGGCGATGGGATCCCCGGATGCCTTCGGCCGGCAGCTCGACGGCATGGGCGGGGGCATCTCCTCCCTGTCGAAGGTCATGGTCGTCTCCCGATCCGACCGCGCCAGCGTCGACCTCGACTACACCTTCGGTCAGGTGGAGATCGCCGAGGCGGTCGTCGACTACTCCGGCAACTGCGGCAACCTCTCGGCCGGGGTCGTCCCGTTCGCGCTGCTGACCGGACTCATCGCAGCCGGCGACGGGTGGCATGTCTTCCGCCTGTTCAACACGAACACCGGCAAACTCGTCGACGTCGGGCTCACCGTTAAGGACGGCCAGGCCGCTGTCGACGGTGAGTTCGTCGTCCCCGGGGTCAGCGGTTCAGGCGCCCCGATCGAACTCATCTACCCCGATCCGGCCGGCAGCCGCACCGGCGCGCTCCTGCCGACGGGGAAGGCATCCGAGTCCATCGATGCCGATGGGCGCATGTTCGACGTCTCCCTCGTCGACGCCACTCTGCCGCTCGTCATCGTCCCCGGTTCCGCTGTGGGACTCAACGGGGTCGAGCTGCCCGAGACGATCGACGCCGACCGACCGGCGATGCGGGTCATCGCGGACCTGCGCCGCAACGCCGCCGTGCGGATGGGACTGTGCGCAACCCCGGAGGAAGCTCCGCAGGTCGTGCCCAAGGTTGCTGTGCTCGCCTTCCCCCAGGAGACGACCCTGCTCGACGGCTCGGTGCTTCCCGCCGACGATGCCGATGTCGTCGTCCGCATGATCTCGATGGGGCAGGCCCATAAGGCCGTGCCCGGCACCGGGGCGATGTGCCTGGCCGCGGCCGCGCTCATCCCCGACACGATCATCCAGGGGATCATCGCCCGCTCCCCGCAGCCGTCGTCACCTCCCGAAGTGCGTCTGGCCACGCCCTCGGGCGTCGTCACCGCCGCCGCTGTCCGCGATGAGAGTGCGAATACGATCACTGCGACCTCGCTCTTCCGCACCGCCCGGGTGCTCATGCGCGGTCAGGTCGCCGTTCCTGACTGACCTGGACTGGCCCGGGCCTACGCCGGGCCGTCCTCGCCTCGAAACACGCACGCGCCTCGAGACACGAACGAGCCCCGGACCAGGTGGTCCGGGGCTCGTGTGCTCAGTGCGGTGACCGGGTCAGCGGGGTGTCACGGTCAATGCTTCGCACCCTCCTGTCGACGCCTGCGGGCGATCGCCACCGAAGCGGCTCCCACGAGGAGGAGACCCGCCGCGATCGAGACGGGCAGAGCCAGCTCGGATCCCGTCCGCGGCAGGTTCCCGCTGCCGCCGGCTTCGCTCGCCGAGGTGGCGTCAGCGTTGTCCCGCGCGCCATCCGAGCCTGCCGACGCCTTCTGGTCGGCGCCGTCAGCGTCGGCTGAAGCGCCGTCTCCGCCGTCAGCAGCAGCACCGCTTCCGGCATCGGCCGAAGCGCCGCTTCCACCGTCGGCTCCAGCCCCGCCGTCCGCCGACGAGCCGTTGCCGCCGTCCGCGCTCGCCCCGGCGTCCGCCGTTGCTCCAGCGCCGCCATCAGCCGTAGCCCCGGCTCCGCCATCCGCCCCAGCTCCGCCGTCGGCATCGTCGCCGCCGCCGTCGTTCTCCTCGTCGAAGAGTCCCACGAGCACCGGATCGTGGTCCGAGGCCCGGAACTGGTCGGGGGAGTAGAGGTCGGAGACGTTGTAGTTGAAGCGGCTGTACTCGAAGGCGAGCGGTTCGACTGAGTTGATGCTCCAGATGTCAGCACCGGTGACCGCGTCGTAGGCAGTCGTCGGCAGTTCGGCCTGCGCCTTCTGCTGACCGGCCTTCTGCTGACCGGCACTCTGCCCACCCGAGGCGTCGAGGGCGAGCACATGGTCGAGGCTGCCGGTCCGACCCTTGAACACGTACGTCGACTTGTCCGTCTTCTCAGACCCGAGGTCCCTGTACCCGGCCTCGTAGAGGACCTGCATCGGATCCTCCTGCGTGTACGAGTTGAAATCGCCGAGGAGGTAGACGTAGTTCGAGCCCGCGGCCTTCTGCTGTTCACCGGCGAAGGCGACGAGGGACTTCGCCTGCTTGATGCGGTCGGCGTTCGAGAAGCCCTGACCGTCGCCGGTGTCCTCGTTGCCCGGCCCCTGGCCAGAACCCTTCGACTTGAAGTGGTTCGACACGGTGACGAAGGTCTTCTCCGTCTCCGCCGCCCCGGCAGCGTCCTTCGGCGCGTAGGCCTGTGCGAGCGGTTCACGGGCGTTGGAGAAGGCGTCCTCATCGTCGAGGATGACGGACTCACCCTGCGGGACCACCTCGGCGGTCTGATAGATCTGCGCGGTGCGGATGACGTCCTCATCGGCCGGAACCTTCGCAGGCGAGGGGACGAACGCCCACTTCTGCGACCCGGCCGCCTCGTTGAGGCGGGTCACGAGGGTCTTCAGCGCGGAATCGCGGTCCTTGCCGAACTTCGCGGAGTTCTCGATCTCCATGAGCGAGACCACCGAGGCGTCGAGTTCGTTGATCGCGGTGACGATCTTCGTCTCCTGCCGCTTGAGGCTCTCAGCGTTCGCGGCGCCACGGGCATCGCAGCCGCCGCGGACGGTGATCGGGTTGCCCTCACGGTCGGAGTAGAACGTGCAGCCGGGCACCTGGTCGCCGGTCGTCGTGAAGTAGTTGAGGACGTTGAACGCGGCGATGCTCACCTGACCGCCGACCTCCGCGGGCGTGGCCTGACGGGTGTCGGAGAACGTCGCCGGCTGAACCGCCTCAGCGTTGTCCCCGGTCAGACGCGTCGTCGGCTGGAACCGCCACTTCTTGAAATCGAAGCCGAGGACGACCGGGGAGGTGAACGTCGCCGCCGCACCGACCCGCACGGGCGCATCAGTGCTCAGGTACGGCAGGGGCACGTCGGTGTCGTCCTTGAGGTAGTCGACGGTCGCACCGTCGTCGAGGACGACCTCACGGGCGAGGTTCTCCTTCTCGATCGCCTTGGCCTCGTCACTGCCGGGGCGGGCGACATCGGTGGGCTGACGCAGCACTCCCTTGCCGGTGGCGAGGACGACCTCGCCGAAGGTGTTCGTGGAGTAGTTGTCGGCGACGGTGAGATCGCCGGTGGGCTGGAGGAGCATGCCCTCGAGCGCCTCACGGGCGGCAGCGTCGGTGGGGAACTCGTCCTCGACCGGCTTGACCGCCTCGGCGGGTTCGTCGAGCACCGTCGCCCGCGACTCGGCGACGCTCATCTGGGTCTGACCGTAGCGTTCGGAGACGGTGCCGGTGACCTCGAGGTAGTCGCCGATGCTGATGTCCTTCACGGTGTCGGGGGAGTAGACGAACACGCCGTCCGAGGCGCCCGGAGTCGCATCCTCGGCACCGCCGGTGCCCGCGGTCTGGATGTAGTATCCGCCGAGACCGCCGGTCGGGTACGCGGCGGTGACGACCCCGCGGGTCTTCACCGTCTGCCCCTGCAGCGGGCTCTCCTCACCCGTGCCCTGGATGTCGGCGATGGGTGTGACGTCCTCAGGGTCGGGGGTGCTGCCGCCGTCGTCGCCGGGCAGGGCGTTCGGGGTCGGTGCCGCCGCGGTCCACGTGTCGCCGACGAGCTGGATCGACTGGCCACCGGATGCGACCGCACCGGTCGGCGCGGCTTCCTGGTCGACGACCGGATTCGGGGTGTATTTCCCAGCCTTCCCGGTCACGCCCTTGCCGTCGGGCACACCGCCGATCTGATCGAAGGAGATGAGCGTCCCCGTCTCGTCGATCGCGAAGGCCGATGATCCATAGTCGCCGTCGGCGGCCGAGCCGGACTTCACGGAGTTCGTGATCGGGACCTCGATCGCCACAGCGCCCGAGTCGCCGACGGTCGTGCCGTCGGGGACGACCGTCGCGTTCTCCGCGGCCTGCACGCTGCCGCCGCGGGTGACCGAACCGATGGTCCAGCCCGAGAGGTCGGTGCCGGGGTCCGCGGCGATCTCGATGAAGTCGGTCTCGAGGGTGTAGCCGATCTCGCTGATGTGCGGGGTCGTCGCGGCGATCGCAGGCCCGGACGGGAGAGCGATTCCGATGCCGGCGACGAGTCCGAGCGCGGCCGCCGAGGCGAGCGTGGTCGAGGCTTTCATGAAGGCCTTTCGTGGTCGAGGACGCAGAGCAGCGTCGAGGACGAAGCCCTTGCACACTATCCGGCTCCATGGAGGCGGCGACGGCGACCATGTGAACGCGATGTGAACACTCGGGCAGTCCACTGAACGCTGGAAGTGTGACCGAGCCTACACGGCGGTCAGGACACGGAGGCCTCGACGGCAAGTGACCGGGAGTCCGGATCGAAGGTCACCTGACCCATGTCCGTCAGCCGCACCTCGGCGAGGAGCTGGATCTGCGGGTCGGCATTGATGCCGACGACGGTGCACCCGGCGGCAGCGGCGGCGCGCGAACCGACGGGGGAGTCCTCGAAGGCCACCGCCGCGTCGGCGTCGAGTCCCAACTTCTCGGCTGCACGCAGATAGACATCCGGGGCAGGCTTTCCCGCCTCGACGTCGTCGATCGTGACGATCGCGTCGAAGAACCCGAGCAGTCCTGCCCGGTCGAGGAGTCCGCGGACGTCCTCGCCGCGCCCATTGCTCGCCACCGCGATCGGCACCGTCCCCGACAGCGCCCGCACGAGTTCGGGTGCCCCCGGCATCGGCGCCGCCACCTCGGCGAGGGCGGCCGTGTAGTCACGATCGACCTCGGCCGCGGTGGGCGCAGCACCGTGGCCGGACGCGGCCGCGCTCACGCGCTGGAGCTGCTGCGCCGCCTCGGCGCCGGTCAGACCCCGGAACGACTCGGCAGGCACACCCTGGGCACCGAGGCGATCGAGGTAGTCGGCCATGAGGTCGATCCACGGCTGCTCGGAGTCGACGAGGATGCCGTCGCAGTCGAAGATCGCACCGGTGAGCGGAATGGTCTGGCGTCTGGTCACAGCGACACTCTAGCGGCAACGCGAAGGGCGCTCAGCCACCTGGCGAAAGGTGGCTGAGCGCCCTACGGGTTGCTCGAAGGGATCAGGCCGAAGCGATCAGGCCTTGAGCTCGGCGGCGAGCTCGTGGAAGTCACGGCTCGGGTTGCCGAAGCGGTGCAGCGTCATCGACACCGCCTGCTCCTGCACGTAGTACCGCATCTCCACGCGACCCGAGGAGGTCACGGGCTCGTCGATGACGGCGACCTCGGGACGCTTCGCCGCGGCGGCGAGCAGCTCCGGCTCGAAGTCGCCGAGCACGCGGATGCGGGCGCCGACGGTGTCGTCGTACCGGCCTTCGGAGACCATCGAGGCGAAGACCTCGGCCGACTCCGTGCGGGCGGGAACTCCCGCCTCGGTGACGGCGATCTTGACGTCCGCCGGCACATCCTCGGCGACGCTCAGCTGCACCGTCGACCCCACGGTCGTCGCCGCATTGAGCGAACGCTGGAGGTCGAAGGCGGTGGCCGCCGAGGTGACGCGCAGGGTCACGGGGCGGGCGCGGTAGCGGAAGATGTTCGCCTCCGACCGCAGTCCCGTGTGGTCCTTGGCCACACCGAACTCGGCGTCGAACCAGCGCTTGTCATCGGCCTGGGCGCGCTCGAGGCTCTGCCCGTCGCCGACCGAGCCGGGCAGGGTCGCCGGATCGTCGGTGTAGTGGCCGAAGAGCATGAGGTAGTTCGGACCGCCGGCCTTCGAACCCAGGCCCACCGAGGACTGCTTCCAGCCGCCGAAGGACTGGCGCTGGACGATCGCACCGGTGATGCCGCGGTTGACGTAGGCGTTGCCGACCTCGACGCGGTCGAGCCACTCGCGGACCTCTTCGGGGTCGAGGGAGTGGATGCCGCCGGTGAGACCGAAGTCCACGGCGTTCTGGAGCTCGATGGCCTCATCGAGGTCACGAGCGTGCATGAGGCCGAGGACGGGGCCGAACACCTCGGTGAGGTGGAAGAACGATCCCGGCTTGACGCCGTCCTTGATGCCCGGGCTCCACAGGCGACCCGTGTCGTCGAGCTGCTTGGGCTCGAGCAGCCAGGTCTCACCCGGCTCGAGGGTCGTCAGGGCGCGGCGCAGCTTGTCCGAGGGATCCTCGGTCAGCGGGCCCATCGTCGCCGAGAGGTTGGCCGGCCAGTCGACGACCATCGACGAGGCGGCGTCGATGAGCTGCTTGCGGTAGCGCTCGGAGTCATACGTCGAGCCGACCATGATGCCGAGCGACGCGGCCGAGCACTTCTGGCCCGCGTGACCGAACGCCGAGTAGACGAGGTCGGCCACGGCGAGGTCGCGGTCGGCGGCGGGGGTGACGACGAGGGCGTTCTTGCCCGAGGTCTCCGCGTTGACGTGGAGTTCGGGGCGGAACGACTTGAACAGCGCCGCGGTCTCCGAGGCACCCGTGAGGATGACGCGGTCGACATCCGGGTGGGAGACGAGGTGCTGACCGAGCTCACGCTCGATCGGCGCGCACAGCTGGAGGACGTCACGCGGGACGCCGGCCTCCCACAGGCAGTCGACGATGAGCGCCGAGCAGTACGGCGTCGGCTTCGAGGGCTTGTGGATGACCGCGGATCCGGCGGCCAGAGCCGCGACGGTGCCGCCGGTCGGGATCGCGATGGGGAAGTTCCACGGCGGGGTGACGACGACCATCTCGTCGGGGTGGAACTGCGCGCCTTCGAGCTTCTCGAGCTCGAGCGCGTGCAGTGCGTAGTAGCGGATGAAGTCGATGGCCTCGGAGATCTCCGGATCCGACTGCGAAGGCATCTTGCCGACCTCGGCGGCCTCGACGGCGATGAACTCGCCGCGACGGGCCGCGAAGATCTCCGCTGCCCGGTGGAGGATCTCACCGCGGGCGGCGGCCCCCATCTCGCGCCAGGCCTGAGCGGCAGTGCGACCGCGGGCGATCATCGCATCGAGATCGTCCGTCGTTGCCACCGAGGGGGCTGCGGGACGGTTCTCGAGGTAGCCGGGAGCGGTCGCCTCGGCGATGATCTCCCGGACCCACTTCTGGTTCGCCGGCAACGAGGGGTCGGTGTCGGGCTCGTTGGCGAAGACGACCTGCGCGGGACCGGCCACGTGCGCGGCCGAACGGTCCTGCGTGCGGTTGGGCGCCGGAGCGGCCTCACCGTCGGCGGCGAGCTCGGCCTCGAGCTGGGCGACCGAGGCGCGGAAGCGGTCGGCCTCACGGTCGAAGATCTCGTTGCCGTTGGCGAGTTCGAAGATGCCGGACATGAAGTTCTCCGTCGCGGAGTTCTCCTCGAGGCGGCGCACGAGGTAGGAGATCGCGACGTCGAACTCCTTCGGGTGCACGGCCGGGACGTAGAGGAGGAGGTCGCCGACGTCCCCGGTCACTGCGGCGGCCTGCTCGGTCGCCATGCCCTGGAGCATCTCGAACTCGACGCGGTCGGTGACTTCGCGGACCACGGAGAGGTGGTGGGCGAAGGCGATGTCGAAGAGGTTGTGACCGGCCACGCCGATGCGCAGGCCCGCCATCCGCTCGGGGGTGAAGAGCCAGTGGAGGACGCGCTTGTAGTTCGCATCCGTCGACTGCTTCGAGTCGCACGTCGTCGTCGGCCAGCCGGCCACCTCGGCGTGGACGGTCTCCATCGCGAGGTTCGCGCCCTTGACGAGGCGGACCTTGATCCCGGCGCCGCCGGCGGCCACCCGGGCCGAGGCGAACTCGCTCAGCCGCTGGATCGCGCCGAGGGCATCGGGCTGGTAGGCCTGGATGACGATGCCGGCCTCGAGGTCCTTGAACTCGGGCTCGGAGAGCAGGCGGGTGAACACGGCGATCGTCAGCTCGAGATCGCGGTACTCCTCCATGTCGAGGTTGACGAACTTCGCGCCCGTCGGTGCCTTCGCGGCCTGCGCGTAGAGGGGACGGAGACGGTCGACGACGTAGTCGACGGTCTCGTCGAAGGCCCACATCGACAGCTGCGAGGCGACCGAGGAGACCTTGACGGAGACGTAGTCGACGTCGTCGCGGGCGAGGAGACGGTGGGTCTCGTCGAGGTGGTGGTCGGCTTCGCCGTCACCGAGGACGGCCTCGCCGAGGAGGTTGATGTTGAGACGGTGGCCCTCGCCGGTGAGCTTGGCGACGGTCGAGCCGAACTGCTTGTCGCGGGCGTCGACGACCATGTGGCCGACCATCTGGCGCAGGCGGGTGCGGGCAGCGGGGACGACGACCTTCGGCATGACCTTCGCGAGTGCCGCGCCGGCCTTGATCTGCGCGCGGTCGAGGGCCGACATCGTCGCGGGCGCGAGCTTGCCGACCTCGGCCAGGGCGTCGGCGGCGGCGTTCGCGTCATCGGTGCGCACGACCCGGTCGACGAAGCCGACGGTGAAGTCGAGGCCGTTGGGGTCGGAGAGGACCGCCGAGAGGCGCTCGGCGGCAGGGTTCTTCGCCGCCGACTTGTTCGTCGCGACTCGCAGCCATTTGCGGACCGTGTCGACCGATTGCGTCGTCAGCTGGTCCAGATCGGTGTCAGTGTGCAGCAACTGCTTTCCGTCCTTACTTCTCTTCTCGTGTGGTTCGGCTCCCGGGGTCCCTCGTGGTCGCCGTCGACCGCCTGACCCTGCCGTTGTCACCTCAGTATGCGCCGGGCCGAATCCGGGGTGAATGGCTGACGACAGCACCGGGAATCTTTTGAGTCAGAATTCGTGACGACGGGCGTAGGATGAGGGGATGTTCACCCCTGAGTTCCGTCGCAGCGCCGTCCTCCGGGCGGCTGCGACGTCGATCGCCGAGGCGGCCGCCGAGGCGGGGGTGTCCGAGTCGAGTCTGCGTCGCTGGGTCCGTCGCGCCGACCTCGCCGACCGGCCCCGCAGCGGCCGTCCGCAGATCCAGTCCACCGCCACCCAGGTCGTCGAAGCGCTCGTGGGGACGGCGGGGGCGAGGATCTCCGGGAAGGACTATTCGACGCGTGCGCTCTCCGAGGCCACGGGCCTGAGTCAGAGCATCGTGTCCCGGGCGATGCGCGAGATGACGGTGTCCCTGAGCGAACTCCATGCGATCCGCGAGGCCGGCGCCGGCGGCGACGAGGTCGTCGTCGCCGCCAGCGGCTTCCCGCTCATCGTCGTCGGCTTCCGCCTCGGTGCCGGTCCGACCGAGCCGTCGCCGGTGCCGGCCCGCCGCATCCAGCGCCGCATCGCAGGTGTCGTCGCGGGGCTGCGTTCGGCCGGTGTCACCCGGTGGCCGCAGCGCTTCGGCAGCGAGCACCGGCAGACCGACGAGGCGGCGATGACGGTGCTGCGCTCCGGGGTGACAGGCATCGACCCGGCGCGTCTGCGCCTCGTCGTCTACGACCCGCACGGCGAGGCCGCCGAACTCGTCGCCGACCCCGACTCGGGTCTGCCCGGCTTCGACGTCCTCTCCCTCCACCACGGTCCCGAGGACTTCATCGCGGCCCTGAAGACGGCGCTCGCGCACTGTCAGGACATCCCCGGCTCGCTGCTCGACCTCGTCGCCGGTCGCGTCCGGCACGGACTCGAAGGCGTGAAATGGCAGGCGGGACGCCAGAGCGAGGTCCCGAAAACTTCCACGAGTTCTGACTCAATGGAGATCTCGTCGTGGCTGCCGAGCGCGACCCGATCGATCACCGAACACCTCGCGATCGCCCTGCGCGAGGAGATCATCGACTCCGGCTACGAACCCGGCGACCGGATCAACCCGCGCCTGCTCTCCCGCCGCATGGAGGTCCCGCGGTCCTCCGTCGATGCGGCCCTGCGGCGGATGGTCGACGACGGGCTGCTCGAGGGCTCGCGCGGCGGGGCGAGGATCCCGCTCATCACGACCCTCGACGTCCTCGACCTCTACGCCGCCCGCATGGCCGTGGGCGAGGTCCTGCTGCGGTCGCTGGCGCTGCGTCCGCAGCGGTTCTTCGTCCCCGTCCAGCTCGCCCTGCGGCAGGTCGAGGCCTCGGCTGCGACCCGCAGCGGCATCGACGTCGAGGACGCCGACCTCCACTTCCAGCAGGAGATCGCCCGCGCCTCGGGTCTGCGGCAGAGCGCGCGCGCCTTCGAGTCGCTGACCCTGCGTCTGCGGCTGTTCATCTCGATCCTCCAACTCGACTACTCACCGGCATCCGACCGCATCCTCGGCGACGACCGGGCGATGCTCGCGGCCTTGAGCAGGGGCGATGCGGAGACCGCGATCGATGTGTGGCGCGGCAAGGTCGACAACGCCGTGCGGCACATGTCGGGACTCCTCGGCCGCCGCCGCTTCGATCAGGACCTGTGGAATCAGCTCACCCGGACCCTGAGGTGAGGGCTTGGTCGGTGGGTCAGAGCCCCATGATCGTGATCGCGATCGTGAAGTAGACGATGAGTCCGCTCGCATCGCAGAACGTCGAGATGAACGGGGTCGACACGACCGCCGGGTCGACCCGGCACGCCTTGGCCACGAGCGGGATCGACCCGCCGACGAAGGCCGCGACCGGACAGTTGAGGACGAGCGTGAGCGCGATGACCGAGCCGATCTCGATGCCGTAGAGCGGGGTGGCGATCGCGAACGCCGGGATCGCCAGCAGGAGGCCGAGGGTGAGCCCGGTCGTGAGCTCCTTGCCGGCGACGCGGAAGAAGTCGCGCAGTCCGACCTCGCCCATCGCCAGCGCCCGGGTCACCGTCGTCGCCGCCTGCGAACCCGTGTTCCCGCCGATGCCGGTGAGCAGGGGGATGAAGAGGGCGAGGGCGACGACCTCGGTGAGCGTCGATTCGAAGATCTCGAGGACATGGACGGTGAGGACCGCGGAGACCGCGAGGACGAGCAGCCAGACGACGCGGGTGCGCGCGAGACGGTGGAACGGGGTGGGCAGGTAGCGGCGGTAGAGCGGCTGGGTGCCGCCGGAGAGCGCGAAGTCGGCTTCGTCGGCTTCGGCGATGATGCGCGCGGCATCGTCGATCGGGACGATCCCGACCAGGCGGTCCTCGCTGTCGCACACAGGCAGGACGGTGATTCCGCTGGTCAGAGCCGCCCTGGCCGCGGTCTCCTGGTCATCGCCGGTGTGCGTGACCGCCTCGACCGGGTCCATCACGGACGCGATCGGAGTCCCCGGCGCACAGCGGAGCAGCTCGAGCGGATCGAGGGTGCCCAGCAGCGTCCGATCGGGGGCGAGGACGGGGACGAGCCGGACGTCGGCGAGGTCGACGTCGGTGTCGCGGATGCGGTTGGCCACCTCGGCGGCGGTGTCGTCGATCCACGCGAGCACGGCGGTGGGGGACATGCGTCGGGCGATCGAGTTCCGGTCGTAGCCGGCGACGGCCATGACGGCGTCGAGATCGGCGGGGGTGACGGCGGTGAGCAGCTTCGTCGCGACCCCGGCGGGCAGCTCGTCAACGAGGCGGCTCTGATCCTCGGGGTCGAGGTCGGCGAAGATCGCGGTGAGCTCCTCGGTGCCGAGCGCCGCGATGAGGTCGGAGCGGGTGCCGCGGTCGAGGCGGTCGAAGACGTCGACGGACTCGGCCTTGGGCAGGAGTCGGAAGACGACGGCCGCCTCGGTGGCGGGGAGTTCGGCGATGAGGTCGATCGTGGCGATCTCACTGTGGTCGCGGACGGCGGCGGACAGGCGTGCGAGGTCGCGGTCGGCGGTCAGGGTGCGGATGGTGGCAGCGTCGAGCACTGAGGTCATGATGATTCTCCAGGCAGTCGTCGGGAGGACGCCTGGGCAGGCGGAAGCCGGGCAGCGGATCAGGGCTGGCGGGCTGGCAGCGCAGGCGTCAGTGGATGAGGGAGGCAGTGCACAATCGAGAGTCGGAATCCATCGACGACCACCTCCTTCGACGAGCTGCGGGCCTGCGGGCACACGCGGTTGCGGGCATCGCACATGACGGAATGCGATGCGGTTTCCTCCACCCTATCCGAGGTCGGCGGTCAAGGGGAATCGGGTAGATTTGGGGAGATCCTCTGCGGGGGATCTCATCGTTGGGCGCGGCTGCGGGTCGCCCTCGGAGCCGAGCGAACGGAAAGTGCGGACGTGGAGATACTGAGCGTGGGTGTGGCCGGCGGGACCGGCAGCGGGAAGACGACGCTGACTCAGGCGCTGCTGGCCAAGTGCGCGGGCATGTCCTCGGTGCTCTTCCACGACAACTACTACAAGCGCCAGGACGAGCTGACCTATGCCGAGCGCGAGAAGGTCAACTACGACGACCTCGACGCCTTCGACAACGACCTCTTCGTCGAACACCTCATTGCCCTGCGTGCGGGCTACTCGGTCGAGAGCCCGATCTACGACTTCGCCGACCACAACCGCGCGGCGGAGACGACCGTCGTCGAACCGGCCCCGGTGATCATCGTCGAGGGCATCCTCATCTTCGCCGAACCTCGGATCTGCGAGCTCCTCGACATCAAGCTCTTCGTCGACACCGACGCCGATGTGCGCCTGCTGCGGCGGATCAAACGCGATGTCGTCGATCGGGGGAGGACGCTCGAATCCGTCGAGGAGCAGTACCTCGGCACGGTCAAGCCGATGCACGAGCTCTACGTCGAGCCCTCGAAGCGCAACGCCGACCTCATCATCCCCGAGGGCGGCCACAACATCGTCGCGATGGACATGATCATGCGGAGGATCCAGGCCGGGGCGTAGAGGTTGGGTGCTCCGGCTTCCCGGTGCTCCGGCAGGGGCGAGTCCCATGTCAGTGCCGACTCTCATGTCAGTGTCGACGTCTAGGGTGGGTTCATGGACGTCGACCCCGTCCGGGAGCCGATGGAGGCTTCCGAATACCTCGCCGAGGTGGCCCGGCTGAGTGCGTACCTGCGCGGTGCCGCTGCGGCGGGCACCGAGGCTGAGGCACTTGCGCGGATCACCGCGCTCGAGGAGCTGAGCGGAACCCTGTCCGCCGCCCAGTCCGCCGAGGCGGTCGCCTTCGCCGATCTCCGCCGTGACCGCGACCGGCTCAACGGTCTGCCCGTCCAGGAGTGGGGTGTGCGGGCCGGCGATGAGGTGGGGTTGGCAAAGAGGGTCTCCCCGGGCTCGGGGCGGAAGTTCATCTCCGCGGCGCGTGCGATCGTGACCGAGATGCCGGAGACCTACACGGCACTGAGCTCCGGTGAGATCTCGATCGAGAAGGCGCGGATCATGGTCGATGAGACGGCGTCGCTCGCCCCGGCCGATCGCAGCCGGGTCGATGCGAGGATGCGGGGCAGCCTCGGCCAGTCGGGTCCGCGCAGCCTGCGCACCGAGGTGCGGGCGATGGCTATGCAGGTCGACGGCGCGGACGCCGAGCGGAAGGCGCGGGAGGCCGCGGCCCACCGCAGGGTCACACTGACCACCCTCGAGGACGGCATGGGGCGGGTGAGCGCGATCCTCCCGCTGCCCGAGGCCGTCGCCGTGTGGACCGGGCTCAAAGAGGCCGCGGACTCGGCCATCGCCGCTGGTGATGCCGGTGGCAGGCGGCAGCCGCAGGTCATGACCGACACGTTCGTCGAACGGCTCACCGGGCAGGGGTCTGCCCAGGCGGTGCCGAGCCAGGTCCACCTCGTCATCGAAGCCGAATCGCTCTTCGCCGACGGCATGGTTCCTGCATGGATGCCCGGTTTCGGGCCGCTGCCGGCGGCGACCGCACGCAGCTTCCTCGCCGCGAACGAGGCGGAGGTCTTCATCCGCCGCATGTTCACCACGGTTACGGAAGGGCAGCTCGTCGGGACGGAGGCGCGGGGGCGTGCCTTCACCGGGCGGCTGCGGGAGATGGTGATCTTCCGTGACGACCGGTGCCGGACGCCGTGGTGCGATGCGCCGATCAAGCACGCCGACCATGCCAAGCCGTTCGCTGAGGGCGGTGCCACTTCATGGGAGAACGGGTCGGGGCTGTGCGCCTCGTGCAACTATGCGAAGGAGCATCCCGGGTGGTCGCATGAGGCGAGTGCCGCGGGCCTGACCGTGACGACCCCGTCGGGCCGGAAGTATTCGTCGACGACTCCGCCGTTCGTCAAGCGGATGAAGTACCCGCGCCGCCCCGTCGGGTCCGGCGATGTCGTGGGTGGCGGCGCGGTGGGCGGCAGCGCGGTGGGCGGCAGCGCGGGTGGTGCGGCCGATCCGCCGCCGTCGGATTGGCGCAGGCAGCTCGCGAGCCTGCTCGAGGTCAGCACCACCCCGCCGCGGGGCAGTCCTGCGCCCGCACGCGATTCAGAGCCCGCCCGCGACTCAGCGTTCGGCAGTGAGGAGCCCTCGAGCGACTCGGTGCCCGGCAGTAAGGAGCCACAGGCGAGTGATTCGGAGACGGTGTCGCCACCGGCAGTCCCGCGGGCTGAACAGCACGTTGGCCTCGACGCCGAGACCGTGACCATCCCACCGGACCTCCGGGTGGTCGTTGCGGCTCCTGAGAGTCCAGGGCGCCGAGGCGGAGTCGCACCCGTGTCGACACGTGGCCCGCTCGAATCGCTGCGCAGGCTCCGAACGGAATCAGCGGCAGAGCAGGTCCTACTCGCAGGCCTCCTCGAGGGTGCCGGCTGACCCGGTGGCAGAAGTGCGCCGACCTGGTGGCAGAAGCCCGCAAACCCGGTGGCAGATCTGCAACATGACTGCCACCGGCGAGATCGGGGCGAATCGAAGAATGGTGGCCATGAACACCGTGGACCGCCCCGACTCGATCGGCACTCAGCTGCTGCCGAAGGGCAGGCGTGCGCGGTGGATCGCCCGGTGGCTTCCGTTCGTCACCCTGGGCGCGTGGGTGGCGATGATCTGGGTGCCGGTGCTCGACAGCGGCAACGATGACGGACCCCGACTGCTCATCACCTCACTCGGCGAGTATCCCATCAACCCTGAGAACTTCGACATCGCGTTCGCCCTGCCGTGGGCGGCGATCCTGCTGTGTGCCGTCACGGCATGGTTGTCACGTTCGCTCACGCTGTGGTCGCCGGCCGCGGTCATCCTCGGCCTCGTCCTCCTCGTCGCCCTCGTGGCGATGGTCATGGACCCGCCGTTCTTCATGTGGGACGGTCAGGACGAACAGGGGCGCTGGGTCGGCGGCATGGAGGTCGGCTATCCGGCGCCCGGCGCGGTGCTCTGGGCGCTCGGCAGCGCGGCGCTCATCGCCGGAGGGATCTTCGGGCTCGTCGGCAGTCGGCACTGCCGGCATCGTCGGCACGCCGAGAAGTTCTACGGCTCCCGGTTCTGACGCGCGGGCTCCCGGCGACCTGGGAACGCGGGCGTCGGCGACTCGAGAAGCCGCGCTCGGCGGCTCAAGTCGGTCAGCGACCCAAGACCGTCAGCGACTCAGGATCGTCAGCGGCTCGAGACTGCGGCGGCGAGGCGATTGAGCGATTCGTCGAGCTGCTCCTCGCTGACGACCGGGAAGAGCGGCAGCAGCTTCGGGTCGTCGACCTTCGACCAGTCGTAGGTGAGCGTCACCTCGGTGGAATCGGGGCCGACGGCATTGAGCTCGTAGAGCCATTCCCAACCGCCCGGCTCCTTGGGGTTGTCTGCCTGGGCAGGCTGCCAGCCGACCATCTTGTTCGCATCGTAGGCGGTGACGTGGTTGTGCATCTGGTAGTCCCCGCCCATGGGCTCGGAGAACATATTCATGACGAACACGTCGCCGACACCCATGATGCGCTGGGACTTCTCCGCGGCCCGCACCATGTCGGAACCGTCGAACTGCTCGTGGTTCTCCGGCAGGGTGAGGACGTCGAAGATCTCCTGCGTGGAGTGGTCGATGACCCGGGTGACTGTGATGCTCTTCTCATTCGTAGCCATGGCCTCAGCCTGCCACAGACAAGGCGGCTTTCCGAGACCCGCCGCCCAAGTCGTCAGTCACTTCCCAGGCGCGACGAGCCCTCATGTCTCCGGCAGGAAGACTCCGGCGAAGAACTCCCCGATCTCCTCGCGCGCATCGAGCGGGAAGACCCCGGCGACGTACTGATCGGGGCGGACGATGACCACGGCACCGTCGCGGCTGATCCCGCGGGTGTCGAAGATGTCCTCATCCGGCAGGGCCGCGTAGATCTTCTCGACGTACTCGAGGCCGAACGTTCCCACGTGGGGGCGGAATGCGGTCGGCGCATCGGTGAAGTCGAAATCGGTGTGCGGCTGCTGATAGATGACGCTGAGCTCGACGAGCGCATCGATGTCCTCACCCCGGCGCCGGTAGGCGACCAACGGCGAAGCAGGGTCGGACTCCAGCCATTCGCCCAGTGCCGGAACACCTGAGAGCGCGTTCGTCGACGCGAGGTCTGCGTTCGTCGACGCACGATCATCGCCGCCGGCGACCGCCCCCGCGGCAGGGACCGTCGGGGCCGGGGTCGCGGCATCGGCGAAGACGTAGATCCGCCACCGACCGTCGGCCTTCGCCTCGTGCCCGAGGTGCAGCGGATACGCATCGCAGACCCGATTGACCCGCGCGGACTTGAAGCGCTTGCCCACGGGGAATCCGGTCGCCAGCTCCTGGTTCTCCGTCGTCGAGGTGATCATCGACTCCGTGTACTCGGTCATGAACCCGGCCGGGAACTCGGCGGTCTTGACGTAGAAGTCCTCGAGGTAGGCCTTGTCGGGCAGCTGGTCCTGCGGTGTGGCCATGAGCGTCGACCATTCTTTGTCGAAGTCGATGAGGTTCTTCGCCGTGACCTGTCGTTCGGCCGAATACGTCCGCAGCAGCTCCGTCGACGAACGCCCGGAGACGACCTGCCCGAGCTTCCACGCAAGGTTGAACCCGTCCTGCATCGAGACGTTCATCCCCTGACCGGCCTTCGCCGAATGCGTGTGGCAGGCATCGCCGGTGATGAACACGCGCGGGCACGGCGAGTCCGGCACCGACTCATCCGTGTCGTCGAAGGCATCCGTGAGCCGGTGCCCGACCTCGTAGACGCTGTGCCAGGCGACGTTCTTCACATCGAGCGAGTAGGGGGCGATGATCGCGTTCGCCTTCGCGATGATCTCCTCGATGCTCGTCTGCCGCACCTTCCTCGCATCGTCGACCGGAACCTCGCCGAGGTCGACGTACATCCGGAAGAGATGTCCGCCCTCGCGGGGGATGTGGAGGATGTTTCCGTGCTTCGACGAGATCGCGCACTTCGTTCTGATGTCGGGGAAGTCGGTGTTCGCGAGCACGTCCATGACGCCCCACGCGTGGTTGGCCTGGTCACCGGACATCGTCCGTCCGATCGCCGAGCGCACGCCCGAACGTGCGCCGTCGCTGCCGATGACATAGCCTGCGCGGATCGTGCGCTGCTGGCCGGAGCGCTCGCCCGCGGTGTAGCGGACCGTGACCGTCACCGGATGCTGGGGGTCGGCTGCGGTCTGCGGATCCTCGATCGCGAGATCGACGAACTCGATGCCGTAATCGGGCACGATCCGCCCAGGCGACTGCCGGGCGAACTGCGCGAAGTAGTCGAGCACCCGCGCCTGGTTGACGATGAGATGCGGGAACTCGCTGATTCCCGTCTCATCGTCCTTCGGCCTGCCCGTGCGGATGATGTGCTCGGGATTCTCCGGATCCGGATTCCAGAAGCACATCTCCGTGATGTGGTAGCCCTCGCGCATGATCTCCTCGGCGAATCCGAACGCCTGGAACGTCTCGACCGAGCGCGCCTGGATGCCGTCAGCCTGACCGATGACGAGGCGGCCGTCGCGCTTCTCGATGATGCGCGTGTTGACGTCGGGGTACTGAGCCAGCTGCGCGGCTGCGACCATGCCGGCCGGACCGCTGCCGACGATGAGGACGTCGACGACATCGGGCAGTGCCTCGTCTCGGTCGATTCCGTACCCTGCGGCGTCTTCGATCCGCGGATCCGCGGACACGTAGCCGTCCTGGTGGAAGTGCATCTCAGCCTCCGGTCTCTCACACGCCGTTGTGCGCCGCGGCCACCACGTGACTCTGTGATCCGGCGCTCATCCTGTGATCCAGATCGTATCAGTTCATATACGATCGAGCGCAAGCACCCCCGAGTGGTGGGCGATGGCCCCCTGCATCTTGTCGGTCGGCGCTGTATCGTATACGATCCAAGAAGTTCACGACGAAGGAGTGAGGGCTCGATGACGACCGCAGATTCGACGACGACAGGTGCCGCGACCTCAGCCGACAGGGTGGCAACCCCCGCCGACCGCGTCACGGCAGCGCCGACCCGCCCGGGCAAGGTCATCGCCGTCCACGTGGCCTACGAGTCCCGCGCCGCTCAGCGCGGCAGCAGCCCCGCAGCACCCTCCTACTTCCTCAAGGCGACGAGTTCGATCGCCGCCTCCGGTGCGACGATCGAGCGCCCCGCCGGCACCGAGCTCCTCGCCTTCGAAGGCGAGATCGCCGTCGTCATCGGCACCCCCGCCCGCCGGGTCACCGCTGAGACCGCGTGGGATCACGTCGCCGGCGTCACCGCGGCGAACGACTTCGGCCTCTACGACCTCAAATCCCCCGACAAGGGCTCGAACGTCCGCTCGAAGAGCCGTGACGGCTACACCCCGCTGGGTCCCGGCCTCATCTCCGCCGCCGAGGCGGACCCCCGGTCCCTGCGCATCCGCACCTGGGTCAACGGCTCCCTCGTCCAAGACGACGGCACCGGTGACGACCAGCTGATCTTCCCGCTCGCCCAGATCATCGCCGACCTCAGCCAGCACTTCACGCTCGAGCCCGGCGACGTCATCCTCACCGGCACCCCCGCCGGGTCGAGCGTCGTCGTCCCCGGCGACGTCGTCGAGGTCGAGGTGAGCACCACCTCGGCGAGCACGGGGGAGGAGCTGAGCTCCGGTCGCCTGCGCACCGAGGTCGTCGAGGGTCCCGGTGACTTCGACGCCGAACTCGGCAGCGTTCCCGCCGTGACCGAGGCCCTCACCGTCGACGCCTGGGGTACCCGCGAGGCAGCGGGACTGCCCGCCGAGAGCGGCACAGCCCTTCCCACGGAGAACAGCACCGCTCTCCCCGCCGACCTGCGCGCGAAGCTCGAGCAGGCCCCGACCGCAGGGCTCTCCGCCCAGCTGCGGGCCCGCGGTCTCAACAACGTCGTCATCGAAGGCGTCCGCCCTCTGCGGGCCGGCTACCGCCTCGTCGGGGTCGCCAAGACCCTGCGCTTCGTCCCGAACCGCGAAGACCTCTTCGCCTCCCACGGCGGCGGCTACAACGCACAGAAGCGCGCCTTCGACAGCCTCCGCTCCGGCGAGGTCATCGTCATCGAGGCGCGCGGCGAATCGGGGTCGGGCACCCTCGGCGACATCCTCGCCCTGCGTGCGAAGGCCCTCGGCGCGGCCGGAGTCGTCACCGACGGGGGAGTCCGCGACTCCACCGAGGTGGCCGGCATCCTCCCCGTGTTCGCGACCGCTGCGAATCCTGCGGTCCTCGGCCGCAAGCACGTGCCGTGGGAGTCCGACGTCGCCGTGGCCTGCGGAAACGCGACCGTGCTGCCCGGTGATGTGATCGTCGGCGACGACGACGGTGTCATCGTCATCCCTCGGGACCTCGCCGAGGAGGTCGTCGACGCAGCTCTGGCCAAGGAGGTCGAGGACGGCTGGGTCGCCGCGCAGGTCGCCGCGGGCCACCCGATCGAGGAGCTCTTCCCGCCCAAGGGCGAGTGGAAGGCGAAGTTCGAGGAATGGAAGTCCTCGCGATGACAGCAGAGACCACCAGCAGCGCAGAGACCACGCGCCCGCTGAGCAAGGCGGAGCACGCTTACCGGTGGATCCGCGAACGCATCGCCGACCACACCTTCGTCGCCGGTGACAAGCTCGTGCTCTCCCAGATCGCCGTCGACCTCGACACCTCGGTCGTTCCCGTCCGGGAGGCGATCCGCCGCCTCGAAGCCGATGGTCTCGTCACCTTCGAACGCAACGTCGGGGCGCGCGTCGCGATGGTCGACTATCGCTCGTACGTCCAGTCGATGGAGGCCGTCGCCGTCCTCGAAGGCGCCGCCACCGCGCAGGCGCTCACCCACATCACCGCCGCCGACCTCGCCGAGGCCGAAGCCCTCAACGAGGACATGCGCGCCCTGCTCGAGAACTTCGACCCGCTCGCCTTCACCCGTCTCAACCACGCCTTCCACGCGGCGCTCTTCGCCCGCTGCCCCAACGACCGGCTGCGCACCCTCGTCGCCATCGAATGGGACCGGCTGGCCCACCTGCGGGACTCGACGTTCTCCTTCGTCCCCGACCGGGCGCAGGAATCCGTCGACGAGCACTCCCGGATCATCGCACTCATCCGGGCGGCCGCCTCGGCGGATGAGGTCGAACGCGTCGTCCGCGCCCACCGCACCGCCACACTCCACAGCTACCAGGAAGCCACCCAGGCACCCGCCACCGGCAACCCCGCCACCGAAGCACCAGAGAGGGACCAGTCATGACCGAGCCCACTGCAGCGATCACCCCGCCGGCGAACCTGCCGGAGAAGATCCGCCACTACATCGGCGGCGAGTTCGTCGACTCCCTCGACGGCGACGAGTTCGACGTCATCAACCCGGTGACGAACGAGCCCTACATCAGGGCCGCCTCGGGGAAGAAGGCCGACATCGACCGCGCCGTGGCCGCCGCGAAGACCGCGTTCGAGGACGGACCGTGGCCGACGATGCTCCCGCGGGAACGCGCGCGGGTGCTCAACAGGATCGCCGACATCGTCGAAAGCCGCGAGGACGAACTCGCTGAGATGGAGTCCTTCGACTCGGGGCTGCCGATCACCCAGGCCAAGGGTCAGGCGCGTCGGGCGGCGGAGAACTTCCGCTTCTTCGCCGACCTCATCGTCGCCCAGGTCGACGACGCGTACAAGGTGCCCGGCCGTCAGGCCAACTACGTCAACCGCAAGCCCAAGGGCGTCGCCGGTCTCATCACCCCGTGGAACACCCCGTTCATGCTCGAATCGTGGAAGCTCGCTCCGGCGATCGCGACAGGCAACACGGTCGTGCTCAAGCCCGCCGAGTTCACCCCGCTCTCGGCGTCCCTGTGGCCGGGCATCTTCGAGGAGGCGGGCCTGCCCACGGGCGTGTTCAACATGGTCAACGGCTTCGGCGAGGAGGGCTTCGCCGGCGATTCCCTCGTCAAGCACCCCGACGTCCCGCTCATCTCCTTCACCGGTGAGTCCTCGACCGGGCAGACGATCTTCGCCAACGCCGCCCCCTGGCTCAAGGGCCTGTCCATGGAGCTCGGCGGCAAGTCCCCGGCCGTCGTCTTCGCCGACGCCGACCTCGACGCCGCGATCAACGCGACGATCTTCGGCGTCTTCTCCCTCAACGGGGAACGCTGCACGGCCGGTTCGCGCATCCTCGTCGAGGAGTCGATCTACGACGAGTTCGTCGAGCGCTACGCCGCGCAGGCGAAGCGCGTCAAGGTCGGTCTGCCTTCGGATCCCGACACCGAGGTGGCAGCGCTCGTCCACCCCGAGCACTACGAGAAGGTCATGTCGTACGTCGAGATCGGCAAGGGCGAGGCCCGCCTCGTCGCCGGCGGCGGCCGTCCCGAGGGCTTCGAGACCGGGAACTTCGTCGAACCCACCGTCTTCGCCGACGTCATGCCCGATGCGAGGATCTTCCAGGAGGAGATCTTCGGCCCCGTCGTCGCGATCACCCCGTTCTCCACCGACGAGGAGGCGCTCGCTCTGGCGAATGACACGAAGTACGGTCTCGCCGCGTACATCTGGACCTCCGATCTCAAGCGGGCGCACAACTTCTCGCAGGCCGTCGAATCCGGCATGGTGTGGCTGAACTCGAACAACGTCCGCGACCTGCGCACCCCCTTCGGCGGCGTCAAGGCCTCGGGCCTCGGCCACGAGGGCGGGTACCGGTCGATCGACTTCTACACCGACCAGCAGGCCGTGCACATCAACCTCGGCGAGGTCCACAACCCCGTCTTCGGGAAGCAGTGAGAGGAACCGACATGACCCAGACCATCCCCACCCCCTCCGTCCCTGCCCCCGACGTCGTGCGCTGTGCGTACATGGAGATCGTCGTCACCGACCTGAAACGGTCCCGCGACTTCTACGTCGACGTCCTCGACCTGCAGGTCACGTGGGAGGACGAGACCACCGTCTACCTGCGGTCGATGGAGGAGTTCATCCACCACAACCTCGTCCTCCGGCAGGGCCCGGAGGCGGCCGTGGCCGCGTTCTCGTTCCGGGTGCGCAGCCCGGAGGAGGTCGATGCCGCCGAGGCGTTCTACCGTGAGCTCGGATGTCCCACCCAGCGGCGGGCCGAGGGCTTCGTCCGCGGGATCGGGGACTCCGTGCGCGTGCAGGATCCGCTCGGCTTCCCTTACGAGTTCTTCTACGATGTCGAGCACGTCGAGCGTCTCGCGTGGCGCTACGACCTCTACTCGCCGGGAGCGCTCGTGCGCCTCGACCACTTCAACCAGGTCACCCCCGATGTGCCGAAGGCCGTCGGCTACATGGAGGACCTGGGCTTCCGGGTCACCGAGGACATCCAGGACGGCGACGGCACGGTCTACGCGGCATGGATGCGGCGCAAACCCACCGTCCACGACACCGCGATGACCGGTGGTGACGGTCCCCGCATGCACCACGTCGCGTTCGCCACGCACGAGAAGCACAACATCCTCGCGATCTGCGACAAGCTGGGTGCCCTGCGGATGTCCGATGCGATCGAACGCGGGCCGGGCAGGCACGGGGTCTCGAACGCCTTCTACCTCTACCTCCGCGACCCCGATGGACACCGCATCGAGATCTACACGCAGGACTACTACACCGGCGACCCCGACAATCCGCGGGTGACCTGGGACGTCCACGACAATCAGCGCCGCGACTGGTGGGGCAACCCGGTCGTGCCCTCGTGGTACACCGACGCCTCGACGGTCCTCGACCTCGAGGGCAAGCCGGTGCCGCTGACCGCGCGCACCGATGACTCGGAGATGGAGGTGACGATCGGCGCCGATGGCTTCTCGTACACGCGCCGGGAGGACGCCGAGAACGACTTCGCGAAGCATTCGGGGTCGGACGACGGCGAGAGCGAATTCAAGCTCGGCCACCAGCTCTGAGACACCCTGAGCTCTGAGACAGCTTGAGTTCCGAGAAGGAGGACGACCATGCTCGATGAGACCGTCATCGCCGGCATCGCCGATGATCTCGCCGAGGCCGAACGCGCCGGTGCGAGGATCGGCCTGCTCACGGCTGCACACCCCGAGATGACCGTCGAGGACTCGTATGCGGTGCAGGCCGAATGGCGCCGCCGCGGGGAGGCCGCGGGACGGCGCGTGGTCGGGCACAAGATCGGGCTGACCTCGAAGCCGATGCAGCAGGCCACCGGCATCACCGAACCCGACTACGGGACGATCTTCGCCGACCAGGTCTATGAGACCGGGTCCGTCATCGACCATGGGCAGTACTCGGGGGTGCGCGTCGAGGTCGAACTCGCCTTCGTCCTCGGTCAGGACCTGACCGGCCCGGGGGTGGGTCTCACCGATGTCCTCAGGGCCACCGAGTACGTAGTCCCGGCGCTCGAGATCCTCTCTTCGCGCATCGAGATGGAGGGGCGGACCATCGTCGACACGATCGCTGACAACGCCGCCCTCGGGGCGATGGTCCTCGGCGGTCGTCCCGTGCCCGTCGACGCACTCGACCTTCGGTGGGTCTCGGCCCTGCTCTACCGCAACGAGACGATCGAGGACTCCGGGGTCGCCGCCGCTGTCCTCGACCACCCGGCCCGCGGCATCGCATGGCTGGCGAACAAGCTTGCCGACCACGGAGTGATCCTCCGCGCGGGGGAGACCGTGCTCGCCGGGTCGTTCACCCGCCCGATGTGGGTTCATCCCGGTGACACCGTCCACGCCGACTTCCGGGATCTGGGGGTCATCACATGTCGTTTCGCCTAGACCTGCCGCCGACCCTCGCCGACCGTCTCGCCGGCCTGACCCCGGGCGGGCACCTGGCCGGCATGTGGGTGACCTCGGGTTCGCCCGTGGCCGCGGAGATCGCCGCGTCGTCGGGACTCGACTGGGTGCTCCTCGACGCTGAACATTCGCCGATCGGGCTGGAGACGACGACCCCACTGCTCCAGGCGATGAACGGCTGCCCGGCGACCCCCGTCGTCCGCGTGCCCGTCCTCGATCGGGTCCTCATCAAGCAGTTCCTCGACCTCGGCGCGCAGAACCTGCTTGTGCCGATGGTCGACACCCGCGCCGACGCCGAGGAGGCCGCCCGGTCCGTGCGCTACCCGCCGCACGGGGTGCGCGGGGTGGGTGCGGCGCTCGCCCGCGCCTCCCGCTGGACGATGGTGCCCGACTACCTGGCCAGCGCCGATGAGCTCGTGTCCCTGACCGTGCAGATCGAGTCGGCGACCGCGGTGGACAACGCCGAGGCGATCGCCTCCGTCGAGGGCATCGACGCGGTCTTCGTCGGTCCCTCCGACCTCGCGGCGTCGATGGGTCTGCTCGGTCAGCAGACCCATCCCGAGGTCACCGCCGCGGTGCTGCGCACCTTCGAGGCCGTCCGTTCCGCCGGCAAACCCGTCGGCGTCAACGCCTTCGATCCCGTCCAGGCACGTGCCTACCTCGAGGCCGGGGCCTCGTTCGTCCTCGTCGGTGCCGACGTCGGCCTGCTCGCCCACGGTGCCCGGGCCTGGGCGAAGGAGTGGGCGAGCGGGGACTGACACCGGCGCTCTCACTCCTCGCGCTTCTGTCGACCGGTGACGATGAGGGTGGCCGCTCCGACGCCGATGAGGACGATGCCGATTCCGATGAGCATCGCGTTGCCCTCGGCTCCCGTGCGCGGCAGCTCATCGGCTGGCGCCTTGGGCTTCTCCGCCACGGGTTCGACCGGCGGGGCAGTGCTCGGTGCGGGCGTCTTCGTCGATGGCGGCGGGCTCGGCTGTTCGGGCGGGGGTGGGGTCGTCGGAGGGGCCGGCGGCGCGCTCGGCTTCTCCTCAGGCGGACGTTCGACCGTCTCCGAGGGGATGCCCCAGTCGCTCGTCCAGCCTCGGTGGACCTCATCCTCGGCGATCGACGTCACGAACGTCACCCAGCCCACCGGCATCTCGATCGGCTCCGTGCTCACACTTGCCGTGCCCTCCTGATCGGCGACGACGGTGAAGTCCTGGACGTCGATCTCCGTGCCCGAGGCCTCGGGCGACTGCTTCGGCTGCGCGTCGGTGCGGTAGGCGGTCACGGTGAGCTTCGCCTCGGCGCCGGGACGCAGCCCGGACACCGCGATCTCGTCGGTGACCTGGGCGCCGGCGATCTCGGCCTGCGTGCTCGCCGTCGGCGTCCACGGGACGAACCCGGTCTCCTTCGGCTGTCCGTGGACGCCCGTCCATTCCTTCGTCGTCTCGTCACCGGCGATGGTCTCGGTGAAGTACACCCACCCGCGGAAGTCCGCAGGGATCCGGATCCCCGCCGAGGTGTGCGTCCCGTTCCCGATGTCTCTCGAGGTCACGGTGCCGATCGACTCGGCATCGTCGTTCTTCTTCCCGACCGTCGGTTTCGTCCTCGTCGCCCACAGCTCGTGGACGACGGTGACGGTGTCATCACCGATGAGCCCGGCGACCGTGAAGATGTCGGTGACCTCGTCGCCCGGCTGCGGCGTCTGCTCGGAGATCTCCGTGGTCACACGCGGTTGGGAGGTGAGGTCAACCTCGGCGGAATCGGTGACCGTCGTGGGCTCATCGGGCGTGATGACCCGCTGCACTCGGGTCCCCGAAGTCGGTGCGAAGAGCTTGACCGTGGTCGGGGCGAGACTCGCCTCGGCACTCACCGCCACGGTGCCCGGCTGTGAGGCGGTGAGCTTCGCAGTGGCCGGTTTCTCTCCGCTCGTCACACTTGTCGGCCCGTCGGCCCCGGTGATCGTCAGGGTGATCGGGACGTCGGGCACCTCCGTGTCCGAGGCCGAGGTGAGCGAGACGGTGAGGGTGACCGTGTTCGTCGTCGGCAGGCTGAGCTCCTTGCCGTCGTCGGGCTTCGCGTCGTACGGCTCGAGCTTCGGCATGTCGAGGACCGGTTCGAGGTCGACGGACAGCGTATAGGGGCCGGCGAACCGCTTCGCTTCGGCGGTGATCTGCGCATACTTCTTCGCGGCACCGGCGAACTTCTTCCCCAGCTCGTCCGGCTCCTGCGGGGGAACCGTGTGGTCGTGGTCGATCCGCTTGTCCGCGCGGGCGATCGCGCTGAGCGCCGCCTGGACATCGGCGGAGTCCGAATCGGAGTACTTGCTCAGCGCCCACGCCGTCTGCGGGGCCGTCACCGTCTGCGCCTTCGCATCGGTGAAGTTCTCCGGCAGCGGGGACTGCTTGCCCGCGTCGATGCAGTACGCGTAGGTGTCCGGGAACGTGCGGTAGGCGCCGTACCAGGTCCTGCCCTCGGGCGCCTCATACCAGAGGCCGGGCCCGTAGAGCTGCGACTTCGCCGACAGGGGTACCTCGCCGAGGCCGGCCTTCGCCGCCGCGGGAGACGATCCCAGGGCGGTGAGAAGGGCCAGGACGAGGAGGGTGAGGACGAACGGGTGCGTGTGTGGTCTGTGTGTGCTCATGCGTCGATTGCACGCCGAGTGTGCTGCGGATGACCAGAGGCGGATTCGGGCCTGTGGAAACCGTCTGAGCGTCCACAGGAATATGAGCACGAGTGAGGGCCGCGAGGTACCGGGGTGTGGAGGACAGTGGGTGCGGGCTGACGTGGGGGAGCGGTTCGGGCTGCTCGGTCGGGCGCGGTGGTCGACCGGATCCAGGGGATGAGAGGGAGTCGCCGTCCACAGGGAAATAAGCACGAGTCGACGTCAGCGCGAGGTGGCGGGAAGGTGGGAGAGTCCGAGGACGGGAGGCGAAGTGGGCTCAGAACGTTGGTGCGTTGTCGCCCGGGCATGACAAGCGTTGTCGCCGAAACTCAGGTGCGTTGTTGCCGAACAGACACGCAGCGCTCGGCCCTGTGTCAGTGTTCGACCGTAGACTGGACGAGCAGAAGCAGAGAACGCCCTGAACAGCGGCGTGGGAGTGCCCCACGGAGAAGGACGAGATATGTCGGAACAGTCGGGCCCAGGACAGGGCCAGGGCCCGAATCGGCCCGGTGATCGGCCCGGTGCCCCGAACCATCCCGTCCCTCCGCCGCACGTTCCGGGTCCGCAGGGTGGTCAGCGCTCCGGACCGCCCCCGATGCAGGGTCAGCCCCCGATGCAGGGCCAGCCGATGCAGCACCCGGGACCGGTGTCGGGCCTGCAGGGCCAGCCGATGGTGCAGGGCCGGAATCCGCAGCAGTTCGCGGGCCCGCCGCAGGGTCAGCCGCCGATGCAGGGCCAGCCCGCGATGCAGCAGGGCCCGCAGCAGTTCGCCGGGCCACCCGGCAGCATGAGGCCCCCGCGCGTCGATCCGCGCCGCAGCAACGACCGCTTCCGACCGCGACCGCGACAGACTCAGCGCACCGAACACTCCGGCCAGGCTCACCCCGGCCAGCACCAAGGCCAACCACCCCATAACCAGCCCCACCCCTACCGTGCCCAGCCGCACCCGCGCCTCATGCAGCAGCGGGTCTACGAACAGCCGCGCTTCGCCCCGACCGTGACCCAGGAGATGCGGGTGCGCGCGCAGATGCAGGCACCCCAGCAACGCGTCGCCGAGACCGCATGGACCGGGGCCGTGCGGCGTGCGGAACCACCACCCGAACCCGGATCGACGGGCAACGTCGTCCGCCTCGTCCTCGCCATCCTCGCCGTCTGCGTGCTCGTCTTCGGTCTCCTCGTCATGGCGATCTTCGGCGGCTACAACTTCGGCACCCGCCTCTTCGGCCTCATCGGCCTCTCCGCGATCCCGCTCATCGGGATCATCGCCTACGTCCTCTGGCTCGACAAGTGGAGACCGCAGCCGAAGCTCATCCTGGGCCTCTGCCTCCTCTGGGGTGCGGTCGCCTCGGTGGGACTCACCCTCTTCGTGTCATTCATCAGCGAGGTCGCGCTCTCCCTCGTCGGCGTCGGCGGCGTGCCCGACGTCTTCGCCACCGTCGTCCAGGCCCCCATCGTCGAGGAGACGGTGAAGACCTCCCTCCTCGTCGTCATCGTCCTTCTCGCCCGCCGTCACTTCGACGGCCCCCTCGACGGCCTCGTCTACGGCGCCCTCATCGGCGCGGGCTTCGCGTTCACGGAGAACGTCCTCTACCTCGGCGCGGCCTGGGAGGAGAGCACCTCAGGCCTGTGGGTGACCTTCGTGCTCCGCTGCCTGTGCTCGCCCCTGCTCCACACCGCGTTCTCCACCTGGGCGGGAGTGACGATCGGCTTCGCCGCCCGCAAATGGCCATGGTGGGCCGTGGTCCTCATGTGGCTGCCCGGACTTCTCATCGGCATGTGCCTCCACGCGATCTGGAACGGGTCGATGACCGGACTCCAGCTCATCAGCCCAGTCGCCCAGATCGTCGGCCTCATCGTCTTAAGCTTCATCCTCACCACCTGCTGGGTCGTCGTCGGACTCATCCTGCGCCGCAGCGAACGCCTCCACACGCTCAACATGCTCGGCGACTATGCGAACTCCGGATGGCTCTCCCACGCCGAGGTCGACATGCTCGGCACCTGGAAGGGGCGTCGCCGCGGCAAGCGCTGGGCGAAGTCGTTCCCCGGCGGCAAGGAGGAGATGCGCACGATGATCCGGCTGGCCGGTCAGCTCACGACCACCCGGATGCGCCTGCTCGCCGGCCTCGGCGGGCCGAAGGAGAAGACCATCGAGAGCTTCGAGCTGGGCGAGTTCTCCGACGCCCGCGACCGACTGCTGGCAGCCGCCAAGGGCGGGGCGAGGCCGGCCTCGTGATCGTCGTCGACATCATCATCGTCCTCCTCGGCATCGGTGCGCTCTTCCTCGGATTCCGGCAGGGCTTCATCGTGGGACTGTGCACGGTCGTCGGCTTCGTCGTCGGCTGGATCGCCGGACGCCTGCTCTCCCCGCTCGTCGAGAACCTCTCCGCAGGCACCTCGGCGATGCAGAACCCCGGCGTCATCGCCCTCCTCGCCGCGATGCCCCTGGTCCTCAGCGTCCTCTTCGCCTTCGCCGGCAACGCGATCGGCACGTGGATCCGCAAAGCTATGGACTCCGAGCTCGGCCAGGGCATCGACTCGATCGGCGGGACCGTGACCGCGGGCATCGTCTACGTCCTCGTCGTCTGGCTCGCCGCCGGATTCGTCCGCGCCACCCCGCTCGTCGAACCCAACCGGTGGGTCGCCGAATCCGCCGTCATCGCCGCGATCGACCGGACCATCCCGTACTCCTCGCAGGTGGCGCTGGGCGACCTCGCCTCGACCCTGCGCGCCACTGGCTTCCCGCAGGTGTTCTCCGGCCAGACCGAGCAGATCCGCGGAGTCGGCGAACCCGATACGGGAATGGTCGACGTCGGCCGGCAGGTCGAGGAGTCCGTCGTCAAGATCACGACGACGACCACGACGTGCTCGGCCGGGTCCGAAGGCACGGGGTTCGTCTACGACAACGGCCTCGTGGCGACCAACGCCCACGTCGTCGCCGGCTCCACGGGACTGGCCGTGCAGGTCGGGGGCACAGGTCGTCCCTATTCCGCCGAGGTGGTCGAATTCGATCCCGAAGCCGACGTCGCCGTGCTCCGGGTTCCCGACCTCGACGCTCCCGCCCTCGAGTTCGGCTCACCGGCCGGCCCCGGCGACGACTCCGTCGTCGTCGGCTACCCCGGCAACGGCCCGTACACGATCTCCCCGTCACGGGTGCGCGAGAAGATCAACGCCCGCGGACTCGACATCTACGACGAGGACAGCGTCGTGCGCGAGGTGTACTCGGTGCGCGGCATCGTCCGCGAAGGCAACTCGGGCGGGCCGCTGCTCGACGCGGACGGCAACGTCATCGGCATGGTCTTCGCCCGTTCGGCCACCGACGAGGAGACCGGCTACGCACTCACCCGCGCCGAGATCCGCGACGAACTCCAGTCGGGCGCGAACAGCACCACCCCGCAGCCGACCGGGCAGTGCACGAAATAAGACGAGTGCACGAAATAGGGCAGTGCCCGACGCAGACCGCCCTCAGGCGAGGTCGAGTCCGGCGAGGACCGCGCGGTGGTCGCTCGTGCCCTGGTCGAGGACGCGGTCGGAGGTCACGTCGAAGCCGCGGTAGAGGATGTGGTCGAGACGCGTCACCGGGAAGACCGCCGGCCACGTGAACCCGAAGCCGCCGCCCGCCTCGACGCGGGAGTCCTCGAGCGGAGGAACGAGTTCGGAGAAGTTCCGGTCCGTCGTCGCCGTGTTGAAGTCACCGGCGACGATGATCTGCGCGGATTCGTCGGCGGCGACGACCGTGGAGAGTCGGCGCAGCGCGGCATTGCGCATCGCCTCCTTGCCGGGACGCACCGAGGGCATGTGCACGGCGTAGAAGCGGACCTTGCCGTGATCCGTCGTCACCGTCGTCGCGAACGCCCGCTGCCAGGGCAGACCGAGGTCGACCTCCTCGGGCGCCGACATCGGCCACTTCGACCACACCCCGACGGTGCCCACCACGCGCGAGTACTCGAACGATGAGTCCAGCTGCTTGCGGATGATCCTGCCCGAGAGCGATTCGAGCTCCTGGATCGTGAGGATGTCGGGTTCGGCGTCGATGAGGCTCTGCGCGGTCGCCGTCGGCTGCGGCAGCCTGGCCCCGACGTTCTGCGTACCCACGGTGAGATCGGGAGTCCCGGCCTCCTCGGCGGGCAGCAGCGCCCCACCGAACATCGTCAGCCACACGATCGAGGGCAGGAGCACGCCGAGGGCGGAGAGGATCGAGAAGCGGAAGAGCGCCATGAGGAGGATGAGTCCGACGAACACCCCGGTCCACGGCAGCACACTCTCGACGAGCAGGGCGATGCCGCCCCGGGCGGGCAGCAGGTCGTGGAGCAGGAGGAACGCAGCATAGAGGATGCCGAAGACGAGTGCGGTGACTCCCTTCGCGGACCTCCGCGCGGGCTTGGTTCGGGGGTATGCCTGATTCATCGATTAGACAGCCTAACCGTGAAGTCTGGCCCCCTCCTGGGTGAGCAGTGCGATCCGCGTCACCGGTGCGCGGTCGCCGACCACACGGTGACGTCAGGGTGCGTGTCGTACCGGTAGCCCGATCCCCGCATCGTGCGGATGACCGAGGAATGCTCGCCGAGGCGGCGGCGCAGCCGGCGGATGTGGACGTCGACGGTGCGTTCGTCCGGTTCGTCCGCGCCCGACCACACGGCGGCGATGAGCGCTTCGCGCGGCAGCGTCTCATCGGCGTGGGAGACGAGGGTGGCGAGCAGGTCGAACTCCTTCGTCGTGACGTCGACGAGTTCGCCCTCGATGCGCACCTCCCGGCGGGGGATGTCGATGCGCAGGCGCTCGGCGGCCTTCTCCGGGAAGCTCTCGGACTCCCGCAGGGCCGGCGGGTGGATGCGGTTGGGAATGCGGGAGCGGACCGGTCCATGCGTGCCGGCCGGGGTGCCGCTGGCGGCAGGGGAGCCGGTGGCGACGGCGCGCACCGCGTCGATGTCGCTGCCGCGACCCTCGGGGGCCAGGGCGATGACGGCCTGCGTCTCCGCCTGCGAGGCGAGCTCCTTCGCATATGCCTGGAGCTCCCCGGCGATCGCGGAGAGGTTCGTGCCGTCGGCGGCGGCCTTCGACTCGTCGAGGCCGATGTAGACGATGATGCCGCGGGCGGCCTTCGGCGACGGCACGACCCCGGAGGGACCGTACGTGTGGGGCGGGTTCTGCGGGTCGACGGCGCTCAACCTGGCTCCTGCCCGCCGGACGGCGACTGCGCTGCGGGGGTGGACGTAGTTCGGTTCTGGGTTCGGCATACCTGTCCTCTGAATGGTGAGGTGGGATCCGCTGCGTTGAAGACGTGCACTCGTTCGCGGTCGGACAGCGGAAGGACGATCACCGACGACGAACGCAGGGCATGCACATGGCTGCCGCACACATTCGAGGCTGATACGTCGCAGAGGTCATGGCTTCATTATTCGTCACACTCATCAGAGCGTGCAAAGGATTCGCCGCTTTTGAGACGACTGTGACGGAATATGACGAACCGGGTCGAGTCGACGACCCTAGTCGACGATGCCGTACATCCGGTCGCCGGCGTCGCCGAGTCCGGGAACGATGTATCCCTGCTCGTTGAGGCGCTCGTCGAGGGCGGCGGTGTAGATCTCGACGTTCGCGGACTTCCCGTAATCCTGCTCGATGCGCTCGACGCCCTCGGGGGCGGAGACGAGGCACACCGCGGTGACGTCGCGGGCGCCGCGGGCCAGGAGGAAGTCGATGGCCATGGCCAGGGTGCCGCCGGTCGCGAGCATGGGATCGACGACGAAGATCTGCCGACCGCTCAGGTCATCGGGCAGACGGTCGGCGTACGCGGTGGGCTCGAACGTCGTCTCGTCGCGGACCATGCCGAGGAAACCCACCTCGGCGGTGGGCAGGATGCGCAGCATCCCGTCGAGCATGCCGAGGCCGGCACGGAGGATCGGGACGACGACGGGGCGCGGTTCGGCCAGGCGTGAGCCGGTGAACGTCGCGACCGGGGTCCTGCCCTCACGGTCTTCGACGGCGACCGAGCGCGTCGCCTCGTAGGCGAGCAGCATGACGAGCTCCTCGGTGAGCTGCCGGAACCGCGCGGAATCGGTCGACTCGTCGCGGAGGACGCTGAGCTTGTGGGCGATGAGCGGGTGATCGGCTACGTGAAGGCGCATACAGGAAATGGTACGTCGAAACACCTGCGCGGAATGCGCGGATCCTGTGGTGAAAGGACTGCGAAGAGTCCACAATGGAGACATGTCCTACTTCAGTGAGATCCTCGCCGACACCGGCGACGGCTTCCGAGCCCTCGACGTCGACGTCCGTGACGCCACGGACCTCGACAGCCTCGTCGACATGATGCGCACCACCGGCTCCGACGACGGCGAAGCGGTCGCGGTCATCGAACACGAGGACGAATGGTTCGGCCTCGTGCGCCTGTGCGAGGACAACGAGGTCAAGGTCTTCCTCTCCGACCTTCGCGCCGTCGAACTCAGCCCGTTCGCCGTGATCTTCACCGACTACCTCGACTCCCGCCCCGACGCCTACGAAGCCGAGCCGGAGGATGAGTTCGGCCTCGACGAGGAGGCCTCCGCCTCCGATGAGGACGAGGACGAGGAGGATGAGGAGGTCGAGATGCTCGACTTCGACGGCGACGCCGAATGGGGCGGGGACGCCGACATCTACGCCGACCGCGGACTGCCCGCGGCCGACCTCATCGAACAGGTCGAGAAGTACCGGTCCGACCCGGCCCGAGTCGTCGCCCACGTCGGCGAGACCGTGGGCTTCGCCGACCAGCTCGAGGCCGCACGCTGAACCCGGATCAGCCGCCGACCGAACTCGGGTTCGGCGGGCATGCCGAGTTCTCCGCGTGGATGGCCCTCGCCCTCGCCGAGGCGGCCGAAGCCTCCCGCCATGACGACGTTCCCGTCGGGGCGCTCGTCCTCGATGGGAACGGACGGATCATCGGGACCGGGCACAACCGGCGCGAGATCGATGCGGACCCGCTCGGACACGCCGAGCTCATCGCCCTGCGGTCCGCCGCCGAGTTCACGGGGCGGTGGCGCCTCGACGGCTGCACCCTCGTCGTCACCTTGGAACCCTGCGTGATGTGCGCCGGCGCGATCGTCGGCTCCCGGATCGCCCGCCTCGTCTACGGCGCCTTCGACGACAAGGCCGGCGCCGTCGGCTCCGTCTGGGACATTCCCCGCGACCGTGCTTCCCTCCACCACCCCGAGGTCTACGCGGGTGTGCAGGCGAGTGCGTGTGCGGCCCTGCTGAGTGACTTCTTCGCCGCGAAGCGGGCATGAGCCGGCGGGCGTGACCGCTCTCACGAGTTGAGGATTTGGCCTGCTCACCGCACCGACTGTATTGTTGTCGGCGGTGGCGTGTCCGAGCGGCCGAAGGTGCAACACTCGAAATGTTGTGTACGGTAACCCCGTACCGTGGGTTCAAATCCCACCGCCACCGCCAAAGGAAACCCCTGGTCAGCCAGGGGTTTTCTGCTGTCCGAGGCACGATCGGGACTGCGCCGGTCGTACACTGGTGGCAGTGGGGCCGGGATCCGCCCGGGCCTCCTGTGACGATTGACACACATGCACGTGTGCGGCCAGACTGTCCAGATGAAACAGAAATAGTTTTCCGCATCATGGAAGTGCCGGAAGCGGCCTTCCAGCGGGTCCTGTCTCGTTTCAATGCGCACGTTCAAGGCGCAGGGCCACGACGACGATGTCGCGGCCGACCAAATCGAACAGTTTGAGGTGGTCCATGACAATGGCAGACAAACACGTATCGGATGACGAGCGGGGGTCGGAGACCAGCGTCCCCGACCGCAGCAGTCCGAGTGCACTGGACAGATTCTTCGAGATAACCAAGCGCGGCTCCTCGGTGCGACAGGAGATCCGCGGCGGCATCGTCGCCTTCGTGGCGATGGCCTACATCGTCGTGCTCAACCCGCTCATCCTCGGCGGCTCCGCCGACGTCACCGGCGGCACGCTCGACTTCGCCCAGCTCACGGCCGTGACCGGGCTCGTCGCGGGTCTCATCACGATCCTCTTCGGCGTCGTCGCGAGGCTCCCGTTCGCCCTCGCCGCAGGCCTGGGCATGAACAGCTTCCTCGCCGTCTCCGTCGTCCAGGAGGTCACGTGGGCCGAGGCGATGGGGCTGGTCATCATCAACGGCATCATCATCGTCCTCCTCGGCGCCACCGGCATCCGCACGGCGATCTTCAACGCCGTGCCGCACGCGCTCAAGATCGCGATCACCGTGGGCATCGGACTCTTCATCGCCTTCATCGGCTTCGTCAACTCCGGCTTCGTCACCCGCACCCCGGCCGGGCCCCCGGTCCAGTTGGGTCAGGACGGGTCGATCACCTCGCTGCCGACGCTCGTCTTCATCGGCGCGCTCATCCTCATCGGGGTGCTCGTCGCCCGCAAGGTCCCCGGCGGCATCCTCATCGGGATGATCGTCGCGACGATCGCGGCGATCATCATCCAGGCGTTCGCGAAGCTCGGCACCGTCGGCGACCCGGTCAACCCCGACCCCCAGGGCTGGAACCTCAGCGCACCGCAGCTGCCCAGCCAGGTCGTCGCCCTGCCGGACTTCTCGCTCATCGGCGCCTTCGACCTCTTCGGGTCCTTCGAACGCATCGGCGTGCTCGCGGCGACGATGCTCGTCTTCACCCTCGTGTTCACGAACTTCTTCGACGCGATGGGCACGATGACGGGTCTGGCCCGCAGCGCGGGCCTGCAGACCGATGACGGGATGTTCCCCCGCATCCGCGGCGCCTTCATCGTCGAAGGTCTCGGCGCGGTCGCCGGCGGCGGTGCCTCGGCCTCGTCGAACACCGTCTTCGTCGACTCGGCGGCAGGCATCGCCGAAGGCGCGAGAACGGGTCTGGCTGCGTGCGTGACCGGTGTGCTCTTCCTGCTCTCGATGTTCTTCGCCCCGCTCATCGGCGTCATCCCGATGGAGGCCGGTGCGGCCGCCCTCGTCGTCGTCGGCGCGATGATGGTCACCCAGATCCGCGAGATCGACTTGAGCGACTTCCGCACCTCGCTGCCGGTCTTCCTCACCATGGTGACGATGCCGCTGACCTACTCCATCGCCAACGGCATCGGCGTCGGCTTCATCTCATGGGCCGTCATTCACGCCTTCAGCCGCCGCGGACAGCACGTCCACTGGCTGCTCTGGGTCGTCTCCGTCGGATTCGTCCTCTACTTCGTTCGCGGTCCCATTTCGGCTATGTTGGGAGGATGAGCATTGTGACGGAGCAGACAGTCTGGACGAAGGGGCAGATCGCCCACGGCGACTGACGCACGCCGGTCCGTCGGTGCACCCTGCCCCGACGCCCTCACCGCTCTCCGCTGCTGTTCGCATGGATAACCAGAAGTCCGGGAGAGCGAAGGCAACTGTTCCAACCATGCACTGTGCGCCTCAGCGACGAGGCGCAGGAGGTGAGTGCGATGTCCGCGTCAACCACGGAACGCTCCCGCTGTCGGATCTCGGTCAACGGCACCGAGAAGGACTTCGACGGCCCCACACACGAAAATGCCCTCGACTTCCTCCGCGGTCAGGGGCTCACAGCAGCCAAGGAAGGCTGCGCGGAAGGCGAATGCGGAGCCTGTGCGATCCTGCTCGCCCGCCCCGACGGTGAAGGAATCCGCTGGACCTCGGTCAATGCGTGCCTGCTGCCTGCGGCCGCCCTCGACGGCCAGGAGATCATCACCGCCGAAGGCCTCGCCGAGGCGGAGACCTACCATCCCGTCCAAGAGGAGATGGCCGTGCGCGGGGGCTCCCAGTGCGGATACTGCACCCCCGGCTTCATCTGCTCGATGGCCGCCGAATACTACCGGCCCGAGCGTCCCACGGACTCCGACCCCCACCACGGTCCCAACGGCTTCGACATCCACGCCCTGTCCGGCAACCTCTGCCGCTGCACCGGCTACCGCCCCATCAAGGACGCCGCGTACGCGCTCGGGAACCCCACCGAGGCCGATGCGCTCGCCGCGCGCCGCACCGACCCGGCCCCCGCCTCGGCGCGGACCGACCTCCACCGCCCCGACACCCCCACCGGGGAGCTCGGACGCTTCCGCCGCCCGGGCGACCTCGCCGAGGCGCTCGACATCCTCGCCGCCGAACCCGAGGTGCTCCTCGTCGCCGGGGCCACCGACTGGGGTGTGGAGGTCAACATCAAGGGCGCGCGGGCCAAGTCGCTGCTCGCGATCGACCGCCTCCCCGAACTCCGCGGGATCCGCTTCACGGAGACCCACGTCGAGATCGGCGCCGCGCACACGCTCAGCGAGATCGAACGGGAGCTCAACGGCTCCGTGCCGCTGCTGGGCAAACTGTTGCCCCAGTTCGCCTCCCGGCTCATCCGCAATGGGGCGACGATCGGAGGCAACCTCGGCACCGGTTCGCCCATCGGCGACACCCCGCCGGCGCTGCTCGCCCTCGAAGCCGACCTCGTCCTCGCCTCCGCCGAAGGTGAGCGCACCGTGGCACTGGCCGACTACTTCACCGGCTACCGGCAGACCGTGCGCGCCCCCGGCGAACTCATCAGATCGGTGAGGATCCCGCTGCCGCTGGCCCCGCTCACCTCGTTCCAGAAGATCGCCAAACGCCGCTTCGACGACATCTCCTCGGTCGCGATCGGCTACGCCGTCGACGTCGTCGACGGAACCGTGGCCAAGGCCCGGATCGGCCTCGGCGGGGTCGCCGCGACCCCGCTGCGGGCACGCGCGACGGAGGCCGCGATCGAAGGCCGGCCGTGGAGTCTTGAGACCGTCCACGCTGCCGCAGACGTCCTCGCCTCCGAGGGCACCCCGATGGACGATCACCGGGCCAGCTCCCGGTACCGCACCGCGATGCTGCGGTCGTCACTCGAACGCTTCTTCGCCGAGCAGCTCGGCACCATGGATCAGGAGGCAGGACGATGAGCCATCTCTCCCAGCGCCCCGCCGACCCCGTCGTCGGCGAATCCCACCACCATGAGAGCGCCTTCGGCCACGTCACCGGGGCCGCCCTCTACACCGACGACCTCATCGGACGCCTCACCGGCGTCCTCCACGCCTACCCCGTCCGGTCTGAGCACGCGCACGCCCGACTCGAGAGCCTCGACACCGCCCCCGCCTACGAGATCCCCGGAGTCGTCCGGGTGATCACGGCCGCCGATGTCCCCGGCGTCAACGACCAGGGCGTCAAACACGACGAGCCGATGCTGCCGACAGAGGAGATCATGTTCTTCGGCCAGCCGGTCGCGTGGGTGCTCGGCGAGGACCTCGAAGCGGCCAAGGCCGGAGCCGCCGCCGTCACGGTCGAGGCCAGCCCGCTGCCCTCGCTCGTCACCGTCACCGATGCGATCGCCGCCGGCAGCTACCACGGCGTCCAACCCGTCATCGACAAAGGCGACGTCGAGGGGGCGTTCGCCGACGCCACGCACGTCTTCACCGGAGAGTTCGAGTTCGCCGGGCAGGAGCACTTCTACCTCGAGACGCAGGCCTCGCTGGCCCACGTCGACGAGAACGGGCAGGTCTTCGTCCAATGCTCGACCCAGCACCCCACGGAGACTCAGGACATCGTCTCCCATGTGCTCGGGATCCCCGCCAACGAGGTGACCGTCCAGTGCCTGCGCATGGGCGGAGGCTTCGGCGGCAAGGAGATGCAGCCCCACGGCTACGCGGCACTGGCCGCCCTCGGCGCGAAGCTCACCGGCCGGCCCGTGCGCCTGCGGCTCGACCGGACGCTCGACATCACGATGACCGGCAAACGCCACGGCTTCCACTCGACGTGGCGCATCGGCTTCGACTCCGAGGGCCGCATCCTCGCCCTCGACGCGACGCTCACCGCCGACGGCGGATGGAGCCTCGACCTCTCCGAACCCGTGCTCACCCGCGCGATGTGCCACATCGACAACGCGTACTGGGTGCCCAACATCCGCGTCCACGGGCGGGTCGCGAAATGCCACAAGACCTCGCAGACGGCCTTCCGCGGCTTCGGCGGACCCCAGGGGATGCTCGTCATGGAGGACATCCTCGGTCGGGTCGCCCCGCAGCTCGGCATCGACGCCGCCGAGCTGCGCCGCCGCAACTTCTACCAGGCCGGCCAGGACACCCCCTACTACCAGCCGGTGCGCCACCCCGATCGGATCGCGGCCGCCTGGGATCAGGTCATCACGTCCGCCGAGGTGGAGGCCCGGTCGGCGGAGATCGCTGCGTTCAACGCCACCCACTCCGACGTCAAACGGGGTCTGGCGATCACGCCCGTGAAGTTCGGCATCTCCTTCAACCTCACCGCCTTCAACCAGGGTGGGGCGCTCGTGCTGGTGTACAAGGACGGTTCGGTCCTCATCACCCACGGTGGGACGGAGATGGGGCAGGGCCTGCACATGAAGATGCTCCAGGTCGCCGCCACCTCCCTGGGCGTGCCGCTGTCGACGGTGCGGCTCGCGCCCACGCGCACGGACAAGGTCCCCAACACCTCGGCGACGGCGGCGAGCTCCGGCTCCGACCTCAACGGCGGGGCCGTCAAGGACGCGTGCGAGCAGATCCTCGGCCGCCTCAAGCAGGTCGCCGCGGGACTCCTCGGAGCGCCCGCGCACGAGGTCGAGATCAGCCGCGGCATCGTCAGCGCGCTCTCGACGTCGAAGACGATCACGTGGGAGGAGCTGATCAACACCGCGTACTTCCAGCGGATCCAGCTCTCGGCTTCCGGTTTCTACCGCACCGAAGGCCTCCACTGGGATCTCTCGACGATGCGCGGCGAACCCTTCAAGTACTTCGCGTACGGGGTCGCGGCGAGCGAGGTCGAGGTCAGCCGCTTCGACGGCTCGTACGTCCTCCGGCGGGTCGACATCGTCCACGACGTCGGCGACTCGCTCTCCCCGCTCATCGACCTGGGCCAGATCGAAGGCGGCTTCGTCCAGGGCACCGGCTGGCTCACCCTCGAGGACCTGCGCTGGGATGAGAGCGACAAGCCGAGTCGGGGCAGGTTGGCCACGCAGGCGGCGAGCACGTACAAGATCCCGAGCTTCTCCGAGGTGCCCGAGGTCTTCAACGTCTCCCTGCTCGAGAAGGCCCACGAGGAGGGCGCCGTCTACGGGTCGAAGGCCGTGGGCGAACCCCCGCTCATGCTCGCCTTCTCCGTCCGCGAGGCCCTGCGGGAGGCGGTCGCCGCCTTCGGCCGACCGGGCACCTCGGTCGAACTCGCGTCCCCGGCCACCCCGGAAGCGGTGTTCTGGGCGCTCGAGGCGGTGCGCGAGTCCGCGCCCGCCGCCGTCGTGTCATGACCTGGATGGACACCGCGGCGAGGCTGCGCGAGCAGCGGGTGCCGGCCGTGCTCGTCACCCTCGTTTCCGTGCGCGGACATGCGCCCAGGGAGGCGGGGGCGAAGATGATCGTCACCGATGAGAAGGACTTCGGCACGATCGGCGGCGGCAATCTCGAGATGACCGCGGTCACTCGGGCCCGGGAGATGCTCGAGGAGGCTGCGGGCTCGCATGCCGAACCGGAGATGCTCACCCTGCGGCTCAACGACAAGGCGCCGGCGAAGCATGGGCGCCAATGCTGCGGGGGAGAGGTCACCGTCCTCCTCGAACCGCTGCCCGTGGCCGCCTCGGTGGCGATCTTCGGCATCGGCAACATCGGACTCGAACTCACCCGCATCCTCGCCCGCCTCGACCTCGACCTCGACGTCAGCGACTCCCGGCCCGAACAGCTGGCCGAGATCGACCGGCTCGAGCCGCCGGTGGCGAACGTCCGCCGTCACTTCGCCGTCATCGGCGAAGAGGTGCTCACGACCCTGCCCGCCGGGGCGCACGTGTACATCATGACCCACGACCATGCCGAGGACCTCCACCTCTGCGACGCCGCCCTGCGCCGCGGGGACCTCGGCACGATCGGGCTCATCGGCTCGTCTGCGAAATGGCAGCGCTTCCGCAAGGCCCTCATCGCCGAAGGCCACACGCCTGAGGCCGTCGACACGATCACCTGCCCCATCGGGCTGCCCGAACTGCCGGGCAAGCATCCCGCGACGATCGCCGTGAGCGTCGCCGCGGACCTCCTCGGCCGACTGGCCTGAGCCCCGAACTCTTCCATCCCGCCTCCAGAGAGGAACCCCCATCATGCAGATCTATCGCGCCCGCGTCTTCGACACGCCCACCGACCCCTTCGCCGGAGGTGGACTGCGCTCGGGCTCCGATGTCGCCATCGTCGTCGACTCCGGGCGGATCGTCGCCCGCACGGACTTCGCCACCGCCCGTGAGCGCCACCCCTACGCCGAGGTCGTCGACCTCCGGGCCGGGGTCCTGCTGCCCGGGTTCGTCGACACCCACGTCCACTTCCCGCAGGTCCGCGCGATCGGCCACCTCGGACGCCCGCTGCTCGACTGGCTCGACGAATGCGCCCTGCCCGAGGAGGCGAAGCTGCGCGACGACGCCTACGCCGCGGGGGTGGCGACGGACTTCCTCACGGGCCTGACCTCGGCGGGGACCACCTCGGCGATGGTCTTCGGTTCGCACTTCGCGACCGCGGTCGATATCCTCTTCGGGGCCGCCGCCGAGGTGGGGCTGCGGATGACGACGGGACTGGTCACGAGCGACCGGAACCTGCCCGAAGTCCTGCTCACCGACGTCGACCGGTCCGTGGCCGAGAGCCAGCAGCTCATCGACGACTGGCACGGTCGGGGGCGGCTGCGCTTCGCGGTGACCCCGCGGTTCTCGTTCTCCGCCGGTCCTGAGCTGCTCGCCGCCGGCGGCGCGCTTGTCGCGGACAACCCGGGGATCTGGGTGACCTCCCACCTCAACGAGAACCGCGACGAGATCGCCGGGGTCGCCGAGATCCACCCCGAGGCGCTCGACTACCTCGACACGTACGACCGGGCGGGACTGCTCGGGGAGCGGACGATCCTCGCCCACAACGTCCACCCCCGCGACCGGGAGCTTGCGCGCATGGCCGAGGCGGGGGCGGCCGCAGCCCACTGCCCGACCTCGAACTCGGCGCTCGCGAGCGGCTTCTTCCCGCTGGGCCGCCACCTCGATGCCGGGGTCCGGGTGGCGCTGGGCTCCGACGTCGGCGCCGGCAACGGGTTCTGCCTGCTCAAGGAGGGGGTGCAGGCGTACTTCATGCAGCAGCTCGACCCCGCAGGCGGCGTGCCCCTGACCTCGACGCACCTCCTCCACCTCGCCACCGCCTCAGGCGCGGCGGCCCTCGGCCTCGACGCCGAGGTGGGGGATCTGTCCGTGGGCAAGCGCTTCGACGCCGTCTACGTCGACCCGGTCGCCGGCCAGCCCCTGGCCGTCGGCCTCGACTACGCGGAATCCGATGAGGATGCGCTCGCGAAGATCTTCGCCCTCGGCACGCCCGCCGACCTCACCCGGGTGTGGATCGACGGCGAACCCGTCAAGGGCTGAGGCCCCTCACTCCAGCGACCCTCCGGTCGCTCAGCCACCCCTCGCCGGGTGCTGAGCGCCCGGAGGGTTGCTCGCGTTGAGGGGTTGACTCCCTGCGCCGCCGATGCGTATGCTGTTTTCATCCAACGGAAATGAACTTCCACGATACGGAAGTTTTGGAGAATCGCAGAGTCGCGAAGGAGATCCGATGTCGACATTCGAATTCACTCAGGCAGGCAGCTACATCCTCAACTGCTCCACCCTGCTCACCGAACTGCCCGTCCTCGACCGCGCCCAGGCCGCGAAGGACGCAGGCTTCGACCGGGTCGAGTTCTGGTGGCCCTTCGACGGCGACCCGACGCCGCAGGCTGCCGAGGTCGACGCGTTCATCGCCTCCCTCGAGTCCGCAGGCGTCGAGCTCGCGGGCCTGAACTTCTGGGCGGGCAACATGGCCGCAGGCGATCGCGGCATGGTCTCGATCCCCGGCTCGCAGGCCGACTTCGCGAAGAACGCGGAGATCGTCGCCGACATCGGCCGCCGCACCGGCTGCCGGGCCTTCAACGCCCTCTACGGTCTGCGGGTTGAGGACTCGACGCCGGAGGAGCAGGACGCCGTAGCGCTGGAGAACCTCGCCGTCGCCGCCCGTGCGGTGGCCGGCATCGGCGGCACCGTCCTCGTCGAACCCGTCTCCGGAGCCGAGGCCTACCCGCTCAAGACCGCCGCCGACGCTGCCGCGGTCGTCGACCAGGTGAGGGCCGGCGGTGAGGGCAACATCGCCGTCCTCGCCGACTTCTTCCACATGGCCGTCAACGGCGATGATGTCGCCGCCGCCATCGAATCCGGGGCAGCGGGCTTCGGGCACATCCAGATCGCCGACGCCGCCGGCCGCGGAGCACCGGGAACCGGGCAGCTGCCGCTGCGCGAATGGATCGAACGCTCGTATGCGCTCGGCTACTCCGGTCAGATCGCCCTCGAGTACAAGCAGGACCGCGAGACCGCGTTCGCGTGGCTCGGACGCTGAGCAGACACCCGGTCCTCACCGACCCCCAGACAACCCCGCCCCAGAGACAAGGACACATCATGAGCAGGACAATCGCCTTCATCGGACTCGGAATCATGGGACTGCCCATGGCCAAGAACCTCGTCGACGCAGGTTTCACCGTCCGCGGCTTCAACCGCACCCCCGCCAAGGCCGAGGAGCTCGCCGCAGCCGGCGGGCAGGCAGCCAGGACGATCGCCGAGGCGGTCGACGGCGCGGACGTCATCGTCACCATGGTCCCCGACTCACCCGACGTCGAAGCCGTCCTCACCGGGGACGACGGCATCCTCTCAGCAGCCCAGCCGGGTGCGACGTGGATCGACTTCTCGACGATCCGCCCCGATGTCGCCAAGGAGCTCGCCGCCCGGGCCCGCGAGGCCGGGATCAGGCCCCTCGACGCTCCTGTCTCCGGTGGGGAGCCCGGGGCGATCAACGGGGTGCTCTCGATCATGGTCGGCGGAGACGAGGCCGACTTCGAGTCCGCCTCCGACGTCTTCGCCGCCGTCGGCAAGACGATCGTCCATGTCGGCCCCTCGGGTGCCGGGCAGACCGTCAAGGCCGCGAACCAGCTCATCGTCGCCGGCAACATCGGCCTCCTCGCCGAGGCGGTGGTCTTCCTCGAGGCCTACGGCGTCGACACGACCTCGGCCCTCGAAGTCCTCGGCGGCGGACTCGCCGGGTCCAAGGTGCTCGAGCAGAAGGGTCAGAAGATGCTCGACCGCGAGTTCACGCCCGGCTTCCGGCTCGCCCTCCACCACAAGGACATGGGCATCGTCACCGCCGCGGCCCGCGAGGCCGGGATCGCGATCCCCCTCGGCGCTGCCGTAGCCCAGCTCGTCGCCGCGACCGTGGCGCAGGGCAACGGCGGACTCGACCATTCGGGCCTGCTCACCGTCGTCGAACAGCTCTCCGGCACGACCGCCTCGGCGGGCGAGGACTCCGCCGAGGACGACACCGCACAGGAAGGGGCGGCGTGATGACGAGAATGCGCGCAGTCGACGCCATCGTCCTCATCCTCGAGAAGGAGGGCGCGACCGAGACCTTCGGCCTGCCGGGGGCCGCGATCAACCCGCTGTACTCGGCGATGCGGGCCCACGGCGGGATCCGCCACACCCTGGCCCGGCATGTCGAGGGCGCCTCGCACATGGCCGACGGGTACACTCGGGCGGCCGCGGGCAACATCGGGGTGTGCCTGGGCACCTCGGGGCCGGCCGGCACCGATATGATCACCGGACTCTACGCGGCCGCCGCGGATTCGCAGCCGATCCTCTGCATCACCGGGCAGGCGCCGGTCGCCGTGCTCGACAAGGAGGACTTCCAGGCCGTCGACATCGCCTCGATCGCCGCGCCCGTGACGAAGATGGCCAAGACCGTCCTCGAAGCCGGGCAGGTGCCGGGAGTGTTCCAGAAGGCGTTCGGGCTCATGCGCTCGGCGCGCCCGGGGCCCGTGCTCATCGACCTGCCTATCGACGTCCAGCAGACGGAGATCGACTTCGACATCGACACCTACGAACCGCTGCCGGTCGAGAAGCCCGCCGCCACCTCGGCGCAGGCGGAGAGGATCCTCGACCTCATCGCCGCCGCGAAGCACCCGCTCATCATCGCCGGCGGGGGGATCATCAACGCCGATGCGAGTCAGCGTCTCGTCGAGTTCGCCGAGCTCACCTCGATCCCCGTCTCGCCGACGCTCATGGGCTGGGGGACGATCCCCGATGACCACCCGCTGGCCGCGGGCATGGTCGGGATCCAGACGCACGTGCGCTACGGCAACGCGACGTTCCTCGACTCCGACCTTGTCATCGGCATCGGCAACCGCTGGGCCAACCGCCACACCGGCGACCTTTCCGTGTACCGGAAGGGCCGGTCCTTCGTCCACATCGACATCGAACCCACCCAGATCGGGCGGGTCTTCGCCCCCGACTACGGGGTCGTCTCCGATGCCGGGGCCGCCCTCGACGCACTGCTCGCCGCTGCCCGGGGGCGGGTCGCGGGGCCGAGCGAGCGGGCGCTGCCGGACTTCACCGAGTGGGCCGCCCAGTGCACCGCGCGGAAGTCGACCGAGCACCGGAAGACGAATTACACGGAGAAGCCGATCAAACCCCAGCGCGTCTACCAGGAGATGAACGCGGCCTTCGGCGAGGACGTCACGTACGTGTCGACGATCGGGCTGAGCCAGATCGCCGGTGCCCAGATGCTCCACGTCTACCGGCCCCGGCATTGGATCAACGCCGGGCAGGCGGGTCCGCTCGGGTGGACGGGACCGGCAGCGCTCGGCGTGGCCACGGGCAAGCCGGGGAGCACGGTCGTCGCCCTCTCGGGCGACTACGACTTCCAGTTCATGATCGAGGAGCTCGCCGTCGGCGCGCAGCATCGGATCCCCTACGTCCACGTCGTCGTCAACAACTCCTACCTCGGGCTCATCCGGCAGTCCCAGCGCGGCTTCGAGATGGACTATCAGGTCTCGCTCGCCTTCGACAACATCAACTCCTCGGGCGAATCCGCCGGCTACGGCGTCGACCATGTCGCCGTCGCCCAGGGTCTCGGGTGCAAGGCGCTGCGGGTCGAGGACCCCGAACTCATCGGGGAGGGACTGCGCGTGGCGAAGGAGCTCATGGACGAACACCAGGTGCCCGTCGTCGTCGAGATCATCCTCGAACGCGTCACGAACATCTCGATGGGCCTCGCGCTCGATGCGATCAACGAGTTCGACGTCCTCGCGCAGACGCCGGCCGATGCGCCGACCGCGCTCACACCCCTGAGCGAGCTGGCTGCGACGAAGTGAGGGACCGATGACGGTATACCATGTTCGCAGGACCGGGAATTCGAGGAGGAACCCATGAGCGTCGATTCGACCCAGACGTCGCCCCGGACGCAGGCACTGGCTGAGGCCGGCCGCAGCGTCGATCTCATCATCCGCGCGAAGCGCGCACTCCTGCCCGGCGGCATCGCCGCCGCCGAGGTGGCCGTGGCGGACGGTCGGATCGTCGAGATCGCGACGGGGGAGGACCGGCTGAGCACCGCCTCGGCGCAGGTCATCGACGTCGACGACACGCAGGTGCTCCTGCCGGGCCTCGTCGACACCCACGTCCACGTCAACGACCCCGGGCGCAGCGAATGGGAGGGGTTCGCCTCGGCGACGAAGGCGGCCGCGGCCGGCGGGGTGACGACGATCCTCGACATGCCGCTCAACTCCCTGCCGCCCACCGTCGACGTGCCGGCGCTTGAGGTCAAGCGGGCCGTGGCCGGTCCCAAGGCGTTCGTCGACGTCGGCTTCTGGGGCGGGGCGATCCCCGGCAACATGGGCGAGCTGCGGCCCCTGCACGAAGCGGGGGTCTACGGGTTCAAGTGCTTCCTCGAGGACTCCGGGGTCGACGAGTTCCCGCCGCTCACCCCGGTCGAGATGGGGGCCGACCTCGCCGAGATCGCCGACTTCGACGGCCTCCTCATCGTCCACGCCGAGGATCACGCGGTCATGGCCGAGGCGCCGAGCGCCTCGGGCCGGAAGTTCTCCGACTTCCTCGCCTCACGACCGCGCGAGGCCGAGAACGTCGCGATCGGCCACGTCATCGACGCGGCCCGGGCGACCGGGGGCCGCGCGCACATCCTCCACCTGTCCTCGGCCGATGCGCTGCCGCAGATCGCTGCGGCCAAGGCCGAAGGGGTGCGCCTGACCGTCGAGACGTGCCCGCACTACCTCGTCTTCACCGCCGAGGAGATCCCGGACGGGGCGACGACGCACAAGTGCTGCCCGCCGATCCGGGAGGAGTCGAACCGGGAGGCCCTGTGGCAGGGGCTCATCGACGGCACGATCGACTGCATCGTCTCCGACCATTCGCCGTCGACGGCCGAGCTCAAACTCCTCGATTCCGGGGACTTCGGCGCGGCCTGGGGCGGGATCTCCTCGCTCCAGCTGGGGCTGTCCCTCGTGTGGACGGAGGCGCAGCGGCGGGGCATCGATCTCGCCGAGGTGGTCCGCTGGATGTCCGCGGCCCCCGCGGCGATCGCCCGCGTCGAAGGCAAGGGGGCGATCGCGGTCGGCAATGCCGCGGACTTCGCGCTCTTCGCTCCCGACGAGGAGTGGACGGTGAGCGCGACCGAGCTCCACCACCGCAACCAGATCACCGCCTACGACCAGCGCACCGTGAGCGGCAGGGTCACGCAGACCCTCCTGGCCGGTGCCCCCGTCGACTTCGACACCCCGCACGGCCGCCTCCTCAGCGCCCCCTGACCCTCCCAAACTTCACCCGACGTCCCAAATTCGACCTGGCGCCGCATGACATTTGCGACGTCGGGTCGAGTTTGTGGAGCCCGTGCGCGGGCTGCGGCGGTTCGGTTATCCACAGATTGCGCTTATGTATAGCGTTTGATCGTATTTGATGACAATATATGCATCTATGTACGTAGTGATGACGACTGCCAGGTTCATCCGGGAAGGGTTCACGAAGCGTGAACTCGAGCAGGCACTTGATTGCTGCCTGGAGCGAATCGCTCGTGGGCGATACGTTGCTCGACGTGTCTGCGACAATCCGGACCACTCGGCTGTCTGGGCGGCGATCGATGAAGCCTATGCTGACGAGTACGAGCATTTCGGCGATCGTCGCGATGCGGAGGAGCGGCTCAGAGTGATCATCCATGCTCGTGCCGAGAAGACCGCTGGGCATGCAGACGGCGGTCGTGCTGCGTCCGGGAGGGAGATCTTCTCCCATCTCTCGGCGGCCCTCATCCATGGTCTGCCGGTCGTCTGCCTCCCCGACCCCAGGGCCGAGGTGTATCGGGGCGAGATTCCGCGAAAGTACCGGCACCTCCATGTTCGGGTGGATCGTGTTCCCGAGGGTCACACGACGAGTGTCGGCATCTACCGGGTCACGTCGGTCGAATGGACGCTTGTCGATGTCGCGCTGACGTATGACCTTGCCACTGCGGTGGCGATGATCGATCATGCGATCCGCGAGGGGATGACAGTCGCATCGCGGATCGCGAGAGTGCTTGACGGTCGCCCTGAGGCTCGCGCACAGCGCCGGGCTCGTGCAGCACTTGACCTCGCGGACGGCAGACGGGAATCGCCGGCAGAGTCGGTTGCAGCCGTGCGCTTCTACGAGTTCGGAATCGTCGGCATGGAACCGCAGGTGGAGATGTTCGGCAATGCCGGAGTCTGTTTCGCGCGAGTCGACTTCTGCCATCGGGCGTCGCGAACGATCGTCGAGGTCGACGGACTGGCGAAGTACACCGAGTATGCGTCGGATGCGAAGGAAGCCCTCGCCGACGAGAAGCGGCGCGACGACCGACTCGCGGCGATGGGGTATCGAGTCTTCCGCGTGACGTGGAAGCAGCTTTTCCTCGCCAGCACGTTCGAGGAGATCGGGCGGATCGTGCGAGAGCGCTCGCTCGCGATGGAACGCAATCACTGACTTCACCCGACGTCCCAAATTCGACGCGGCGCCGCATGACATTTGGGACGTCGGGTGAAGTTTGGGAGGGGTCAGACGTCGAGGGTCTCGCGGAGGCGGCGGACGTGGCCGTCGGGGGAGACGTTGTACTCGGCGAGGCTGAGATCACCCGATTCGTCGACGATGAACGTCGAGCGCAGCGTGCCCTCGAAGGTCCGGTCGCCGACGGTCTTCTCCCCATACGAGCCGTACGCCTTCGCGACGGCGGCATCCGGGTCGGAGAGCAGCGGGAAGTTCAGCGACTCGTCCGCGGCGAAGGCCTTGAGCGCCTCGGGGCCGTCGGGGGAGACCCCGAGCACCGCGAAGCCCGCCGACTGCAGGGAGGCGAGGTTGTCGCGGAAGTCGCACGCCTCGGTCGTGCAGCCCGGCGTCGCCGCCTTCGGGTAGAAGTAGAGGATGAACCGCCGGCCCGCGAGTCCCTCCTTCGAGTAGGTCTGCCCGTTCGCGTCCTGGAGGGAGAAGTCCGGTGCCTGCTGCCCGACCGTCAGTGTGTTCGCCATGATCAGTGCCCTTTCTGGTGGTGTCCCGCGTGTGCGGGTCAGTGTCCCGCCGAGGCGGGCTGGTGTCCTGCTGCCGCGAGCGCACATGCGTGCGCGGCGGTCGCTTCGATGAGCTCCTCGGCGCGCTCGGAGAGCTCCGCGAGGTCGGCCGGGCCCGGGGCGATCGACAGGGCCGCCGTGATCCCGGCCTCCCGGCATTCGGCGGGAGTGAGCCCGACGCGTCCGGCGACGACGACGATGCTCGCCGAGGCGGGGGCGTGGTCGCGGACGGCCGCGACGACCTTGCCCCCGAGCGACTGCGAGTCGAACGACCCCTCGCCCGTGAGCACGAGATCGGCCCCGGAGAGCGCCTCGGCGAGACCGACGGCCTCGGCGACCATGCGGGAACCCGGGACGACCTCGGCGTCGAGGAGGGCGGTGAGTGCGAGCGGGATCCCGCCGGCGGCCCCGAACCCGGGGGTGTCGGCGAGCCGCGCCGCATCACCGGATCCGGCGAGCACCTCGGCGAGGTGGTTAAGTCCGGAATCGAGGCGCGCAACGGCCTCGGGATCGGCGCCCTTCTGCGGACCGAAGACGGCGGCGGCCCCGCGGGGCCCGGTGAGCGGATTGTCGACGTCGACGGCGATGCGCCAGCGCACGTCCTTCGCCCGCGGGTCGAGTCCGGTGTCGTCGATCGCGACCAGTGCGCTCAGTCCGCCCCCGCCGGGGGCGATCGGATCGCCCGCGGAGTCGCGGAAGACCGCGCCGAGCGCCCTGGCGATTCCGGTGCCCCCGTCGGTGCTCGCCGAGCCGCCGATGCACAGGAGGATCTCCTCGACCCCGTCGTCGAGGGCGCGGGCGGCGATGAGTCCGACCCCGTAGGTGTCGGCGCGTTCGGGCTGGAGGGCGACGTCGGAGACCTGGGGCAGCCCGTTGGCCTGCGCGGCCTCGATGACCGCGGTCGTCCCGTCGGCCGAGAGGCCGTAGCGGGCGGTCGCCTCCCGCCCGAGCGCATCGACGACGGTGACGGTGCGTTCAGGTGTGCCCCATACGGCGAGCAGCGCCTCGAGCGTGCCCTCGCCGCCGTCGGCGAACGGCAGCTGCGTGATCGTCGCCGTCGGGAAGACCTGCGCCGCCCCGCGGGCGAGGGCCGCGGCGGCCGCGGGCGCGCCGGCGGAGCCTTTGAAGGAATCGGGGGCGCAGACGATCACCGGGGCTTCTTCGCTCATGACCTCATTCAACCGCACGGACTCCTCCGGCACCAGCGGCGTCCACGATTCGGAAAATTTCTTCCGAAATAGACATTCTGGAGCCCGGAACGATTTGACAGCGCGCAGAGGCCCACGTCACACTCGTTGCAACGAATGGAAGACCATTTCCGAAGAGCGAAACGTCGCCCGACGCGCGGACGCCCCGCCTTTGGGCGACATTGGAGGTCGATGTGGACCTGATCGAATTCGATCGGCTGCCGGAGCGCGAGGCCCGCGAGGTCGTGCGACCCTGCCTCGACGTCGAGCGCTGGATCGATGCCGTGACCGCGGGCCGGCCGTACGGAACGGTCGAATCCGCGCTCGAGTCCGCCCGCACCGCCGCCTCCCCGCTCACGCCCGAGGAGATCGGGCAGGCGCTGACCCACCATCCCCGGATCGGGGAGAAGGCGAGCGGCGACTCCGCCGAGGCGGCCCACTCCTCCCGCGAACAGGCCGGCCTCGGCACCCTCGACGGCTCCGTCGAAGAGCGCCTGCGCGCCGGCAACGCCGCCTACGAGGAGCGCTTCGACCGGGTCTTCCTCATCCGCGCCGCCGGCCGCAGCCCCGAGGAGATCCTGACCGAACTCGACCGCCGCATGACCAACTCCGATGACGATGAGCTCGCCGAGGTGGGCCGCCAGCTCATCGAGATCGCCGTCCTCCGCCTCGAAGGGATCCTCGCATGAGCTTCATCACCGCCCACGCCCTCGACTCGACCGCGGGCACCCCCGCCGCGGACCTCGCCGTGACCCTCTTCGACGGGGAGGAGGAGATCGTGAGCGCCCGCACCGATGCGGGCGGCCGGGTCTCCGAGTTCGGTCCCGACCGGCTCGAGCCCGGCACCTACCGGATCGTCTTCGGCACCGGCGAGTACTTCGAGGCCCGCAGCCAGGACCACTTCCACCCGCAGGTGACGATCGACTTCACCGTCAGGGAGGGCGAGGCCCACTACCACATCCCGCTGCTGCTCAGCCCGTTCGCGTACAGCACGTACCGGGGGAGCTGAGGCACCGCAGCGCTGCGCGAACCGCGCCGCACATCCGCAGACACCAGGGGAAGCAGGCCCCCTGCAGGATCTCCATCCTCAACAAACCGCCGAAGCTCGCCGGAGTCCACCGGCAGCCTCGTCAGACATCCGGGCCGATAGCGACCACCGCGACGGCACAACGAGGAGTACGGCAATGAGCACAGTGAAACTGACGACGAACCAGTACGGCAAGGCGGAGAACCGCCTCATGCGGGTCTACCGCGACACCGACCGGCATGAGATCCGCGACCTCAACGTCACCTCGCAGCTGTGGGGCGACTTCGAGACCGCGCACACCGAAGGCGACAACGAGCACGTCGTCGCCACCGACACCCAGAAGAACACGGTCTACGCGAAGGCCAAGGAGCTCGGCGTGAGCTCGCCCGAGCAGTTCCTCCTCGGGCTCGCCGACCACTTCACCTCGAGCTTCGACTGGGTGAGCGGGGGCCGCTGGGAGGCCGAGGAGTTCGGCTGGGCGCGCATCAACGACCACGACCATTCGTTCTACCGGGCCGCGCCCGAGGTGCGCACCGCCGTGCTCACCCGCGACGGGGACACGGACACGCTGATCTCGGGCTTCCGCGACCTCACGGTGCTCAAGACCACGGCGTCGGGCTTCGTCGGCTACCCGCGGGACAAGTACACGACTCTGCCGGAGACCGAGGATCGGATCCTGGCGACCGACATCGCCACCCGCTGGGTCTACAACACCACCGACGTCGACTTCGAGGCGACGTATGAGAAGGTCAAGGCGATCATCCTCGACGCGTTCACCGACCACTACTCGAAAGCCCTCCAGCAGACCCTGTACAAGATGGGGGAGAAGGTCATCGAGCAGGTCGATGAGATCGACGAGATCCGCTTCTCGTGCCCGAACAAGCACCACTTCCTCTACGACATCGAACGCTTCGGGCTGGAGAACCCCAACGAGGTGTTCATCGTCGCCGACCGTCCCTACGGACTCATCGAAGCGACGTTCACCCGCGACGGCGTCGAGGAGTCGAAGGACGCCTGGACGCACATCAAGGGCTTCTGCTGACCTCAGCTGCGGACTCGGGCCCGCGGGAACCTCTCCCGCGGGCCCGAGTCGTATGACCCTGCCCGATTCTCAGAACCGACAGAGAGGCGAACCCCGATGACCGCACTGTCCAACCGCCCCGAAAGCACCGCGACCCCCGCCGACGACGAGGTCGACGAATGGCTCGAATCCTGGGAGGGGCTCGTGACCACGCAGGGCACCCAGCGCGCCGGCGAGATCATGGACGCCCTGCGCCGGCGGGCCGCGACGAACTCCGTAGCCCAGCCGAAGGTGACGACGACGGACTACGTCAACACGATCCCGGCCGACCAGGAACCGGCCTATCCCGGTGACGAGCGCCTCGAGCGCCGCTACCGGAAATGGCTGCGGTGGAACGCCGCGATGCTCGTCCACCGGGCGCAGCGACCCGAGATCTCCGTCGGCGGACACATCTCCACCTACGCGGGTGCCGCGACGCTCTACGAGATCGGGTTCAACAACTTCTTCCGCGGCCAGGACCACCCCGGCGGCGGCGACCAGGTCTTCTTCCAGGGCCATGCCTCACCCGGCATGTACTCCCGCGCCTTCCTCGAGGGCAGGCTGACGGAGACCCAGCTCGACGGCTTCCGCCAGGAGGTCTCGCGCGCGCCGAACGGACTGAGCTCCTACCCGCACCCCCGCCTCATGCCCGACTTCTGGCAGTTCCCCACGGTGTCGATGGGACTCGGGCCGATCAACGCGATCTACCAGGCGCAGATGAACCGCTACCTCCACCATCGGGGGATCGCCGACACCTCCCAGCAGCGGGTGTGGGCGTTCCTCGGCGACGGCGAGATGGATGAACCCGAATCGCGCGGGGCCCTGCAGCTCGCGGCGAACGAGGGCCTGGACAACCTCACCTTCGTCGTCAACTGCAACCTGCAGCGCCTCGACGGGCCCGTGCGCGGCAACGGCAAGATCGTCCAGGAGCTCGAAGCGGTCTTCACCGGCGCCGGCTGGAACGTCATCAAGGTCCTCTGGGGTCGCGAATGGGATTCCCTGCTCTCTGCCGACCGCACGGGCGATCTCGTGCGGATCATGAACGAGACCCTCGACGGGGACTTCCAGACGTTCAAGGCCGAATCCGGGGGCTTCATCCGCGACAACTTCTTCGGCCGCTCCCCGGTGACGAAGAGCCTCGTCGAGCACCTGAGCGACGACGACATCTGGAACCTCAAACGCGGCGGCCACGACTACCAGAAGGTCTTCGCCGCCTACGATCGTGCGGTCAGCGAGACGGACCGGCCGACGGTCGTCCTCGTCCAGACCGTCAAGGGCTACGGCCTGGGCACGAGCTTCGAGTCGCGCAACGCGACCCACCAGATGAAGAAGTTCTCTGCCGCTGACATCAAGGCCTTCCGCGACCGGATGGATATCCCCATCACCGACAAGGTCATCGACGATGATCCCTACGCCGTGCCCTACTACCATCCGGGGCCGGGCGACGAGGCGATCGAGTACATGGTCGACAGGCGGCGCCGCCTCGGCGGGTTCGTCCCCGAACGCAGGCGCGACCGCAGCGCGATCACCCTGCCGGCAGCAAGCGACAAGGCGTTCGCGCAGTCGAAGAAGGGCTCGGGCCAGCAGCAGGCGGCGACGACGATGGCATTCGTCCGCCTGCTCAAGGACCTCATGCGGGAGAAGGGGCTGGGGGAGCGGATCGTGCCGATCATCCCCGATGAGGCCCGCACCTTCGGCATCGACGCGTTCTTCCCGACCGCGAAGATCTACAACCCCAACGGGCAGAACTACCTCGCCGTCGACCGGGAGCTCTTCCTCTCCTACAAGGAGGCGAGCTCCGGCCAGCTCCTCCACGTCGGCATCAACGAGGCGGGGGCGGCGGCCGGGTTCACGGCGGCCGGCACCGCGTACTCGACGCACGGGCAGCCGATGATCCCCATCTACGTCTTCTACTCGATGTTCGGCTTCCAGCGCACCGGCGACGCCTTCTGGGCGGCGGCCGACCAGATGACCCGCGGCTTCATCATCGGCGCGACCGCGGGCCGGACGACGCTGACCGGGGAGGGCCTCCAGCACGCGGACGGGCACTCGCCCACGCTTGCGGCGACGAACCCGGCCGTGCGGATCTACGATCCGGCCTTCGGCTACGAGATCGCCCACATCATGGCAGACGGTCTCCACCGGATGTACGGCGAGCACGACCTCGGCGAGGACGCGCGCAACGTCATGTACTACCTCACCGTCTACAACGAGCCCATGGTCCAGCCCGCCGAACCCGAAGGGGTCGACGTCGACGGGATCCTTCGGGGCATCCATCGGATCGCCGAGGCGGGGGCGGGGGAGCGACCCGTCGTCCAGCTGCTCGCGTCCGGGGTCGCCGTGCCCTGGGCGCTCGAGGCCCGCGGGCTGCTCGCCCAGGACTGGGACGTCGACGCGGCCGTGTGGTCGGGGACCTCGTGGGCGCAGCTGCGCCGCGACGGACTCGAGTGCGAGGCCGCGCGCCTGAGAGATGTCGAGGCCGAGCCGCGCGTGCCCTTTGTCCGCTCCCGCCTCGGCGGTCAGCCGGGACCGATCGTGGCCACGAGCGACTTCGACTCGACGCAACCCGACCTCATCCGCCCCTTCCTCACCCAGGACTTCGCGACGCTCGGCGCCGACGGGTTCGGCTTCTCCGACACCCGGGCCGCAGCCCGGAGGCAATTCCGCATCGACGCGCATTCGATGGTCGTCCGCGCCCTGCAGATGCTCGCCGACCGCGGAGAGGTGCCCGCTTCCGCGCCCGCCGAGGCGGCCCGGAAGTACCGTCTTCACGACGTCACCGCGGGGACCTCCGGCACGGCCGGCGGGGACGCGTAGCAGCGCCGTCGCAGGACAGCGCCGCCGCGGGGCCCTATGCCCCTCGGCGCATATCGGCCGAGATCTGCTCGGCGGCCGAGCGCAGCAGCGGGATCGCGCGCTGTGCGAAGTCCTCGTCGACGCGGCTGATCGGCCCGGAGACGGAGATCGCCAGCGGTGAGGGTGCGTCGGGCACGGACATCGCGAAGCAGCGCACTCCGAGCTCCTGCTCCTGTTCGTCGATCGAATACCCGCGCTCGCGGATGCGGTCGAGTTCGGCCTCGAGGTCCTCGATCGTTGCGATGCTGTGCTCGGTGGGGGTGGGCATGCCGGCGGTGGAGACGATGTGGCGGACCTGTTCGGGATCGAGTTCGGCGAGGATCGCCTTGCCCACCCCGGTGTCGTGCATATGGGTGCGGCGTCCCACCTCGGTGAACATCCGCATCTGCCGCTCGGAGGCGACCTGGTCGACGTAGACGACCATGTCCCCGTCGAGGGTCGCGACGTTCGCGGACTCGCCGAGCTCCTCGACGAGCGTGCGCAGGTAGGGGCGGGCGATCGCACCGAGCTGGGCGCCGGCGAGATTGCCCAGCCGCACGAGGCCGGGACCGAGCGCGTAGCCGCGGCCGGGCAGCTGCCGGACGATGCCGAGGCCGAGCAGGGTCCCGAGCAGGCGGTGGATCGTCGGCAGGGGCAGGTTGACGTCGGCGGCGATGTGGCTGAGCGTGGCCGATCCCTGCGAGTTCGCGATGCACTCCAGGAGGCCGAACGCCCGCTCGACTGACTGCACTCCGCCCTTGGTCTGGCGGATCGCAGGGGTGGCTGAGTCGTTCGTGGTCATCCGTTGTCCTCTTCCTCGAAGTGGGCGACACTTCCGCTCAGTGTACTGCGGAATGGAAGAGAGTTTCCGTTCAGCGCCCGCCGCGACTAGATATTCCATGATGCAGAAGCTAACATCCATGATACGGAATAAATTTCATCAGAGAGGATGACAATGGCTGTTCCCAGTCCCGGATTCTCCATCACCCTTCGCGTGGCCACGGCCGTCGGGCAGGCGTCGACATCGGACCTCGTCGCGGCCGCCGCGGCGACCGGTGCCGCCATCACCGCCCTCGACGTCGTCGAATCCACGCCCGACACCGTCGTCATCGACGTCAGCGCCGACACCCGCGACGTCGCCCACGCCGAGGAGGTCTCCACCGAGCTGAGCGCCCTGTCCGGGGTCGACGTCCGCAAGGTCTCCGACCGGACCTTCCTCCTCCACCTCGGCGGGAAGCTCGAATCGACCCCCAAGGTGCCCCTGCGCAACCGCGACGACCTCTCCCGCGCCTACACTCCGGGTGTCGCCCGGGTGTGCACGGCGATCGCTGCGAACAAGGACGATGCCAGGCGCCTGACGATCAAACGCAACACCGTCGCCGTCGTCACCGACGGCACCGCGGTCCTCGGCCTCGGCGACATCGGACCCGAAGCCGCGATGCCGGTCATGGAGGGCAAGGCCGTGCTGTTCAAGCAGTTCGCCGGCGTCGACGCCTGGCCGGTGGCACTCGATACGAAGGACACCGAGGAGATCATCGCGATCTGCAAGGCCATCGCCCCGGCATACGGCGGGATCAACCTCGAGGACATCTCCGCCCCGCGCTGCTTCGAGATCGAACGCCGTCTGCGCGACGAACTCGACATCCCCGTCTTCCACGACGATCAGCACGGCACGGGCATCGTCACCCTCGCCGCCCTGAAGAACGCACTGAAGGTCGTCGGCAAGGACATCGGGGATGTCCGCATCGTCGTCTCCGGCGTGGGTGCCGCCGGACATGCGATCATCCGCCTCCTCCAGGTCGCCGGAGCCCGGACCATCATCGCGTGCGGACGCGACGGGGCGATCGGGCCGGATTCGGTCGTCGACACCGAGCACAAGGTGTGGCTGAAGGAGAACACCAACCCCGAGGGCTTCTCCGGCACGCTCAAGGAAGCCGTGGTCGGCGCGGACGTCTTCATCGGCGTCTCCGCCCCGAACATCCTCGATGGCAGCGACATCGCGGCGATGAACGACGGGGCCCTCGTCTTCGCGATGGCCAACCCCGACCCCGAGGTCGACCCCGCCGAGGCGCTCAAGCACGCCGCCGTCGTCGCCACCGGCCGCAGCGACTACCCCAACCAGATCAACAACGTCCTCGCGTTCCCCGGGATCTTCCGCGGACTCCTCGACGCCGAAGCCACCGACGTCGACGAGTCGATCATGGTCGCCGCCGCCGACGCGATCGCCTCGTGCATCCCCGAAGAGGACCTCCACCCCGGCTACGTCGTGCCCTCGGTCTTCGACCCCGAGGTCGCGAAGAAGGTCGCCGAGGCCGTCGCCGCCGTCTCACGGTGAGGGGAGACATGTATGTGAGCGACAATGGTGGGGAGACCGGCAGGCTCACCCACACGGCAACGGAAGAGGAAGCAGTGAAGCGAACAACGCTGGATGACATCGATGCTCTGCTCGCGGACACGGATGAGCTGCTGAGCACGCGCTATCCGGGTGACCGGGACGTCCGCCAGCCGATCCACACGGTCTACGTCCCCGGTGACCACGCGAGTCCGAGGATCCAGCAGGAGTGGGGTGAGCAGGCGCTGGCGGCCGTCGAGGCCGGCGGCGGCATGGTCCAGCTCGCCGAACGCGTCATCGTCGCCTCCCGCAAGGAGAGCGGGGAGGCCTTCGGGCAGACCCCGCCCAGCCTCCACCAGGTCGCCCGGGAGGCGGAGCTGCTCGCCGAGGCGGTGACCCGGAAGCTTTCGAGCGAACCGATCGAGGACCTGAGGTTCGACTTCGAGGACGGCTTCGGCGACCGGGGCGACGAGGCCGAGGACGCCGCCGTGCGTGCGGCCGCCCGGGCCGCCGTCGCCTCCCGCGGGGAGCCCACCGCCCCTGGGTTCGTCGGCATCCGCTTCAAGAGCCTCGAGGCGGCCACCCGAGCCAGGGGTCTGCGCACCCTCGAGCTCTTCGTCACCGAGGCGATCGCCGGCAGCGGTTCCCTGCCGGAGGGCCTCGTGCTCACCCTGCCCAAGGTGAGCACCCCCGCCCAGGTGCAGGCGATGGTGCTCGCCGTCCGAGCGCTCGAGGCCGAGAACGGTCTGGCCGACGGCTCGATCACCTTCGAAGTCCAGGTCGAGACCCCGCAGCTCATCCTCGGCCCCGACGGCACCGTGCCGCTGCCGGCCGTGCTCGACGCCGGGGAGGGACGGATCACCTCGCTCCACTACGGCACGTACGACTATTCGGCGTCGATGGGGGTGGCCGCGGCCTACCAGTCGATGGAGCACCCCGTCGCGGACTTCGCGAAGAACCAGATGATGCTCGCCGTCGCCGGCACCGGCGTCCACCTCTCCGACGGGTCGACGAACATCCTCCCCGTGGGCGAGCCCGAAGCGATCCAGCAGGCCTGGAGCCTCCACGCCCGCCTCGTCCGCCGGCACCTGCGCCGGGGGATCTACCAGGGCTGGGACATGCACCCCAACCAGCTGCCCACGCGGTTCCTCGCGACCTTCCGGTTCTACCGGGAGGGCCTCGAACTCGCCGCAGCACGCCTGCGCAGCTACGTCCACCGCACCGACTCCGGCGTCCTCGACGAACCGGCGACCGCGAAGGCGCTCGCCCGCTACCTCAGCCGCGGGCTCTCGTGCGGGGCGCATGCACCCGACGAGGTCGAGGAGCGCATCGACCTGCCGGTTGAGACCCTCGAGGCGCTCGCCCGCACCGGGACGACCCAGCCGCAGGCTTGAGCGGCCCCGCAGACCCCAGAGAACGCACGAGAGACCGAAGGAGCCCCATGAGCATCACCACCGACCCGTACACCTACTGGGCGCCGACCGGCGGACACCCGCCGCAGTCGGACCTGCTCACCGACCGCGCGATCGTCACCGAGGCCTACACGGTCATCCCCCGCGGCGTGCTGCGCGACATCGTCACCTCGGCGCTGCCCGAATGGACCGGGACGCGTTCGTGGGTGCTGTCGAAGCCCGTGGCCGGGGGAGCGGTGACGTTCTCGCAGACGATCCTCGAGGTCGCCCCCGGGGGCGGCTCCGAGCGTCCCGAACCGCAGCCGGAGGTCGAGGGCTTCCTCTTCCTCATGGCCGGTGAGCTCACTGTCACCCACGAGGGCACCGACCATGTGCTCACCCCCGGCGGGTTCGCGTACCTGCCCGCGGGGTCGACGTGGAGCGCGTCCTCGACCGGCGCCGAGGCGGCCCGCTTCCACTGGGTGCGCAAGCGCTATCAGGAGGTCGCAGGGCTGACCCCGGAGGCGGCGTTCGGCAACGAGGGCGATGTCGAACCCTCCTCGATGCCGGGCACCGATGACCGGTGGCGGACGACGCGTCCGCTCGACCCTGCGAACCTCGCCTACGACATGCACGTCAACATCGTCACCTTCGAACCCGGTGCGGTCATCCCGTTCGCGGAGACCCACGAGATGGAGCACGGCCTCTACGTCCTCGAAGGCAAAGCCGTCTACCGTCTCAACGGCGACTGGGTGGAGGTGCAGGAGGGCGACTTCATCTCGATGCGCGCATTCTGCCCGCAGGCCTGCTATGCGGGCGGTCCCGGCCGCTTCCGCTACCTGCTCTACAAAGACGTCAACCGCCAGGTCGAGCTCTGAGGCGCGACCTGACGGCTGATGTGTTCCGCTCAGATGAGCGGGCCCCGGCGAGCCCCGCTCAGATGAGCTGAAGGGTCCTCGCGGTGTACTCCGAGAGCTCGGTGAGCAGGGTCTCGTCGTCGGCGAGGCTGCGACCGAGCGAGGGGACCATGTCCTTGAGCGAGGGCTCCCAGCCGTCGTACTGACGGGGGAAGCAGGTCTTGAGCAGACCGAGCATGATCGCCACCGCCGTCGACGCGCCCGGGGAGGCGCCGAGGAGGGCGGCGATCGAACCGTCGGCGGAGGAGACGAGTTCGGTGCCGAAGCCGAGCACTCCGCCGCGCTTGGCGTCGTGCTTCATCACCTGGACGCGCTGACCGGCTTGGATGAACTCCCAGTCGGCGGGGTCCACCTCGGGGATGAACTCGTTCATCGCCGCGAAGCGGGCCTTCTTCGAGGCCGCGAGCTCGGAGAGCAGGTAGGTGACGAGGTCGGTGTTGTCCTTCGCGACGCCGAGCATCGTCGGCAGGTTGTTCCCGCGCACGGAGAACGGCAGGTCGGTGAAGCGGCCCTGCTTGAGAAACTTCGGCGAGAATCCGGCGTAGGGGCCGAACATGAGGTAGTCCTGGCCGTCGACGACACGGGTGTCGAGGTGGGGCACGGACATCGCGGGGGCGCCGAACGAGGCCTGACCGTAGACCTTCGCCTGGTGCCGGGAGACGAGCTCGGGGTTCGCGGTGCGCAGGAAGATGCCGGAGACGGGGAAGCCGCCGTAGCCGCGTCCTTCGGGGATGCCGGACTTCTGCAGCAGGGGCAGGGCACCGCCGCCGGCGCCGATGAAGACGAACTTCGCGCTCACCTTGTGGGTCTCACGCGAGAGCAGGTCGCGCACCGTGACGGTCCAGCCGTCGGAGGCGCGATCGAGGTCGGTGACCTGGTGGCTCGTGCGGATCGTCGCGCCCTTGTCGGCCGTGTAGCGCAGCAGCTGGCGGGAGAGCGAACCGAAGTCGACGTCGGTGCCGATCTGCGTGCGCGAGATGCCGTTGACCTGACCGGGTCCGCGGCCCTCGAACATGAGCGGCAGCCACTCGGCCTGCGTGGCCGGATCGTCGGTGTACTCCATCTCCGCGAAGAGCGGGTTGCGGACCATCTGCTCGCGGCGGTTCCGGATGTAGTCCCGGCCCTTCTCACCGCGGCCGTAGCTGATGTGGGGAACCTGGTTGATGAAGTTCTTCGGCTCCGGGAGCACCCCGGTGTCGACGAGGTGCGACCAGTACTGGCGCGAATGATGGAACTGCTCGTTGATCTGCGAAGCCTTCGTCAGGTCGATGTGGCCGTTCGCGTCCTCGGGGGTGTAGTTGAGCTCGCACAGTGCGGCATGACCGGTGCCGGCGTTGTTCCACGGGTCGGAGCTCTCCTTGGCGACATAGTCGAGCTTCTCGTAGACCCGGATGTCCCAGTCGGGCTGGAGTTCGGTCAGCATCGCGCCGAGGGTGGCGCTCATGATGCCGCTGCCGATGAGGACAACGTCGACCTTTTCCTGCGTTGAGGGCATTTCCACTCGCATTCTTCGTCAGAGGCTTTAACGACCTTCAGACTACTCCGAGCCCCGCCCCAACCCGAAGTCGGGGCCGGGAACCGGAGACGATGATCACTCTCAGCGCAGGCGACTGAAGCGCAAGCGACTCAGCGCGAAGGGTGGCAGTGCCAGCCCCAGCCGACATCGTGGCAGAGCTCGCCCCCATCGGTCGGCGACGGGTCGGGCGTCGGTTCCTCGGTGGGAGTCGGCGTCGGGGTCGGCTCGTCGGTGGGCGTCGGGGTCGGGCTGGGCTCTTCGGTCGGAGTCGGACTGGGTTCCTCGGTCGGCGACGGGGTCGGGGCGGGCTCCTCGGTCGGGGTCGGCGCCGGGCTCGGCTCCTCCGTGGGGTCCGGACTCGGTGCGGGTGCCGGTGGACTCGGTGCCGGTGCGGCGGGAGGATCGGTCGGACGCGCAGTCTCGGGATTCTCGCGGGGGACAGGGTGCGGGCGCTGCGGCGACGGCGGTCGCACTCGCTGTGCGGGCTCGGCGGGCACCTCGGCCGGGCTCTGGGGAGCGAAGGCATCGGGCTGGTTCGCCGAGGGCGGCGCCCCCTGGTTCGGCGACGAGCTGCCCTCGGCGTCGTCGAACTGAGCAGTCGCCGTCGGTGCCGGCGATGGAGTGCTCGCAGCCTCGGGCACCTCGCCGCCGCGCGTGAGCGCGAGCGTTCCCGCCGCGACCGCGGCGGTGGCGATGAGGACGGCGGCGGCGATCTTGACGACGGTCGCGAGGCCGCTGCCCGAGGAGAGGCCGCTGCCCGACGCCCCCGCCGGTTCGGCAGCACCGACCGGCTCACCGGCTGTGCCGGCAGGCTCGACAGCCGACCCGCCGGCGGCCCCGGCGGCCGCCTCGGCGAGGGTCGGCACGGCCGGGAACTGACCGGACTCGATGAGGGCGCCGGCGAGCATGGCGGGGGTCAGCCACGCTCCGAGTGTGGTGTTGAGGCGGCTGAGCACGAGCGACTGGCGCCGACAGTAGATGCAGTGGCGCAGGTGCGACTCGACGGATTTGCCGCGCTTGAGTCCCAGGTGGTTGCGCACATAGCGGGCGAGTTCGGAGGAGTATTCGGCGCACGCGGGCTGCGCGGGTTCGACGTGCTCCTGCAGGTACGCGGTGCGCAGCCCCTCCCGAGCGCGGTGGAGGAGCGAGTTGAAGGCGTTCGCCGAGAGTCCGAGGGCGGCAGCAGCGGCAGCCGTCGAGGTGCCGTCGATGTCGATCATCGTGATCGCCTGCTGCCACGAGGTCGGCAGGGTCCGGAACGCCCGAGCCAGCTGGTCGCGTTCGGAGACCTCGCTCGCGACGTCCTTGGGGCCGCTGCCGGCGAGGACGGCAAGGACCTCGGGGTCGACGGCGGTCGTCGCCTTCGACGTCGCCGTGGACCGGTGGGCCTCCGAGCGCACCGCGGTCATGAGATAGGACTTGAAGGATTCCCGCGGCCCCGAACCGTTGCCCCACGCGCGCCAGATCTTCGCGAAGGCCTCGGCCACCGCATCCTCGGCGCGGGTGGGATCCTGGGTCAGGCGCAGGGCGAAGTGGAGTGCGGGAAGGCGGTGCCGGTCGTAGAGTTCGGCGAAGGCCGCGCGGCCGTCCTCGGAATCCGGGGTGCCCTCGATGATGCGGGCGACGAGATCTGCGTCGGGGATGGTGCTCAAGGGTTCGGACATCGATCCTTCGCCTCGGGAGGGGACTTGAGGGGACGGCGCCTGATCGCGGGTGCGAGGAGGCGGAACGAGGGGAACGCTCAACCATCCATTGTAGGTTCACCCACCCCCTTCTCACAATCAGTCATCCGTCAAGCATCCTTGAGAGCCCTCGCCTCTCACCTGGGAGTTCTCGTGAGCGTGAAGAAAATCCGCCGGTTCGCGAACGAACGAGCCCGCTACCGGGTCTGTATAGGTGAAGGGTCCACCACCCATGGCCCTTCGCGTCCCGCCGTGACGGACGACCCCTCGAGTCCTCGACTCATCCCCGGTGGCCCTGCAGATCGCTGCAGGGCCACATTGTGCCCGGCGGTCGTTTCCGGCACCCGTCCCCGGCACGGACCGGTGGTGCCCTGCGCGCGTTACCTGTGTCACGATGGGGGCATGTCGAAACGATTCCTCCTTCGTGATGCCTTGTCCCAGTTCCCGCCCTACGTTCCGGGCAAGCCCCCGGCCGGCGACACGGGACTGACCCCGTACAAGCTGTCCTCGAACGAGAATCACCGGCCCCCGCTGCCCGGGGTCACCGAGGCCGTGGCCGAGGCCACGCAGACGCCCGCGGCCTACCCCGACCCGAAGTCGACGGGGCTCGTGGCCGACCTCGCCGCCTACCTCGACGTCGACCCCGCCGAGGTGGTCCCCGGCGCCGGTGCCTCCGAGATCCTCTCGGCGCTGACGAACATCACCCTCGAAGCCGGCACCTCGGTCGTCTACCCGTGGCCGTCGTTCGAGATGTACCCGATCCTCGCCGCCGCCCGCGGGGCCGAGAAGCGCGCGGTCCCGCTGCTGGCCGACGGTCGCCACGACTTCGCCGGGATGCTCGCCCAGATCGACGAGACGACCCGGCTGGTCCTGCTGTGCTCGCCGAACAACCCGACCGGGCCCTCGGTGCGCACCGAGGAGCTCGAGGGCTTCATGGCCGAGGTCCCGGAGAACGTCATCGTCGCCCTCGACGAGGCGTACTGGGAGTTCGCCACCGACGCCGAGGCGGTCGACGGGCTCGCTGCCTTCCGTGAGCACCCGAACCTCGTGCTCGCCCGCACCTTCTCCAAGGCTCATGGACTTGCGGGCCTGCGGGTCGGCTACGGTGTCGCCGACGCCGAGATCGCGACCGCCCTGCGGCAGGTCGTCGCCCCGTTCAGCGTCACCGCCGGGGCGCAGGCCGCCGCCGCGAAGTCCCTGGCCCGCACCGACGAGGTGCTCGTGCGGGCGAAGGAGGTCGCGGCCACCCGTGACCAGTTCGCCGCCGACCTGCGGGACCTCGGCTTCGACGTTCCCGACGCGCAGGGCAACTATGTGTGGATCGCCCTCGACGACGAGGCGGCCGCGGCCTTCGAGGATGCGTGTGCGGCCCAGGCCGTGGCGATCCGGAAGCTCAAGGGCGGCGTGCGCGTGAGCATCGGCGCCGATGAGGCCCTCGACCGGGTGCGCGCGGTCGCCGCGGACTTCGCCGCCGGCCGATGAGCCTCGACCAGGCGGCGGAGAGCCTCGGCGACCTCGCCGACCGGCTCACCGAGGGTGCGCTCGTCACCGACCGCGACGTCATCGACGCCTACGCCTTCGACCGGGCGCTGTTCTGCCCGGCCGGGCAGGCGCTCGGCCTCGTCCGGGCCCGCAGTGTCGACGACGTCGTCGCCGTCATGCGCTTCGCCACCGAACACCGCATCCCCGTCGTCACCCAAGGTGCGCGCACCGGGCTCTCCGGCGGGGCTAACGCCGTCGACGGGAGCCTGCTGCTCAACGTCGCAGGCCTCGACGCGATCCTCGAGGTCGACCCCGTCAACCGGATCTGCCGTGTCGAACCCGGCGTCATCAACGCAGACCTCAAGGCGGCGCTGAGGGCGGAAGGGCTTGCCTACCCGCCCGATCCCGGTTCGGTGGCGATCTCGACGATCGGCGGCAACGTCGCGACGAACGCCGGGGGCATGTGCTGCGTGAAGTACGGGGTGACGAAGGACTACGTCCGCGGGCTCACCGTCGTCCTCGCCGACGGCACCGTGACCAGGCTCGGACATCAGACGGCGAAGGGCGTGGCCGGCCTCGACCTCACCTCCCTGTTCGTGGGCTCGGAGGGCATCCTCGGCGTGATCGTCGAGATCACCCTCGGCCTCACCCCGGCCCTCCCGCCGCCGCTGACCGGGGTGGGGATCTTCCCCGACGCCGAATCCGCCGGGCGCACCGTCGCCGACTTCATGGCCGCGGGCCTCCAGCCCTCGATGCTCGAGCTCATCGACGCAGCGACCATGGCGATGATCAACGACTTCGGGGACTTCGGTCTGCCCGACGACGCCGGCGCCCTCCTCCTCGTCCAATCCGATGCCACACACGCCGAGGCGGAGGCGGTGCTGGCGCGCTTCCAGTCCGTGGCCGAGTCCAACGGAGCCACCGAGGTCGTCGTCTCCGACGACCCCGACGACAGCGACATGCTCGTCGCCGCCCGACGGGCCGTAGCCCCGGCGATGGAGCAGTACGCGAACGCCCACGGCGGGGGAGAGCTCGTCGACGACGTCTGCGTGCCCCGGTCCCGCCTCGGCGAGTTCTTCGCCCGGCTGCGGGAGATCGACGACCGCTACGACATCGCCGTCGCCACGGCAGGGCATGCGGGGGATGGGAACATGCATCCCTCCGTCCTCTTCGACGCCCGCGACGAGGAGCAGATCGCCCAGGCGCAGGCGGCGTTCGCCGAGATCATGGCGCTCGGGCTCGAACTCGGCGGGACGATCACGGGGGAGCACGGGGTCGGGTATCTCAAACGCGAATGGCTCGGCCGGGAGCTCGATCAGGGAGCCCAGCGCCTGCAGGCGGGGATCAAGGACACCCTCGACACCTTGGGGATCCTCAATCCCGGGAAGGTGCTGCCAGGGACGCTCTCAGGGCAATGATGTCATCCGGCGTCGTCCGGCAGCAGCCGCCCAATATCCGGGCACCGTGGTCGATCCAGTGGTCGACCGGCCATGCGCCGAGGCGGTCGTCCGGCTCTGCTGCCGACGGCGCTGCCGGCCGCCATTCCATCGTCTCCGCATCGTAGGTCTCACCCGAGTTCGGGTAGGCGAGCAGCGGGAGATCCGTGCCGGTCGCAAGCGCCTCAAGGGCCGACGACACCTGGGCCGGTCGGACGCAGTTGACGCCGAGCGCGCGGATGATCGGATGGGCGCAGGCCACCTCGGCGATCGCGGTGAGCGGGGCACCGTCGGGCAGACGCGGAGAAGTCGCGTCCCCGTCGGCGAGCGTCACCGACAGCCACGCAGGGACGCCGACGTCCTCGGCGAGGTCGGCGAGCACGCGGATCTCGGCGAGGTTCGGCTGGGTCTCCAGGGCGATGACGTCGGCGCCGGAATCGGCGAGGGCCTCGATCCTGGGACGGTGGAAGGCGGCGAACTCGTCAGTTGTGAGACGGTAGTCGCCGGTGTACTCCGAGCCGTCGCCGAGGGCGGCCCCGAACGGACCCACGGAACCGGCGACGAAGGAGGCCCCGGCCACCGCCCGCCGGGCGATGTCGACGCTGGCCGCCGCGAGGCGGCCGACCTCTGCCCCGCTCAGGCCGGCACGGGTGCTCAGCTGGTAGCTCGCGGTCGTGACGATGTCGGCACCGGCGGCGGCGAAGGCGGCGTGCACCTCGGCGAGGGTCTGCGGATCATCACGGAGGAGACCGGCCGACCACAGATCATGGTCGAGCCCGACACCCCGGGTTTCGAGCGCGGTGCCCAAGCCGCCGTCGAGGACGAGGGGGACGCCGGAGCCCAGGCTCGTGTCGAGTGCCGTGGTGAAGGTCGTGCCCATCGACCCAGTTAAACTTGTCCGGTGACCGGAATCGAATCGCCCGCAGCATCTGAGACCGTGCCCGTCGAGGCAGCGCCCATCAACGACCGTTCGGCCTTCGGCTTCGAAGTCGGCACCCGGCTCGAGACGGGCGGGCGCACCGGCGTCATCTCCACCCCGCACGGGCAGATCCCCACCCCCGCCTTCATCCCCGTGGGGACGAAGGCCACGGTCAAGGCCGTCAAACCCGAGGACGTCGCGGCCCTCGGCGGGCAGGCGGTGCTCGCGAACGCCTACCACCTCTACCTCCAGCCGGGCTCGGACATCGTCGACGAAGCCGGCGGGCTGGGGCGGTTCATGAACTGGCCGGGACCGACGTTCACCGACTCCGGCGGATTCCAGGTGATGAGCCTCGGCGCGGGGTTCAAGAAGGTCATCTCGATGGAGCTCACCGGCGAGCAGAACGACGACGTCATCGCCGAGGGCAAGGAGCGGCTGTCGAACGTCGACGACGACGGGGTGACGTTCAAGTCCCACCTCGACGGGACGATGCACCGGTTCACGCCCGAGGTCTCGATGCAGGTCCAGCATCAGCTCGGCGCGGACATCATGTTCGCCTTCGACGAGCTGACGACGCTGGTCAACACCCGCGGCTACCAGGAGACCTCGCTCGAGCGGACCCGACTGTGGGCGATCCGCTGCATCGAGGAGCACCGACGGCTGACCGAATCCCGGTCGCACCGGCCCTACCAGGCGCTCTTCGGGGTCCTCCAGGGTGCGCAGTACGAGGATCTGCGGCGCAAGGCCGCCCGTGATCTCGGGGCGATGGACTTCGACGGCTTCGGCATCGGCGGAGCCCTGGAGAAGGAGAACCTCGGGACGATCATCCGCTGGGTATGCGAGGAGCTGCCGGAGGACAAGCCGCGGCATCTGCTGGGGATCTCCGAACCCGACGACCTCTTCGAGGCGATCAAGACCGGGGCGGACACCTTCGACTGCGTCTCACCCTCGCGGGTCGCCCGCAACGCCGCGATCTACACCCGCGACGGCCGGTACAACCTCACGGGTGCCAAGTACCGCCGCGACTTCGGTCCCCTCGACCCCGAATGCGACTGCTACACGTGCGCGAACTATTCGCGGGCGTACCTGCGGCACCTGTACAAGGCCAAGGAGATGCTCTTCTCGACCCTGTGCACGATCCACAACGAGCACTTCGTCGTCAGCCTCGTCGCCGAGATCCGGCAGGCGATGGAGGACGGGCGCTTCGCGGAACTCGAGGCCGAGGTGCTCGGCCGCTACTACGCAGGGTGAGTCAGAGCGCGTAACTGGGTTCGTGCCGTTTGACGACCGTGATGACGCGGTAGGTCACCGGCAGGAGGATGACCTCGACGGCGACCTTGTAGACGAAGCCGACGACGATGTAGGTGAGGAAGTCGAGGCCGGGGATGACCCCGGCGAACGCGATCGTGCAGAAGAGCAGCGTGTCGACGAACTCGCCGACCCCGGTCGAGGTGAGGAGGCGGACCCAGAGCTTCGACTCGCCCATGCGCTTCTTCACGGCGACGAGGACGTAGGAGTTGAGCAGCTGCCCGACGAAGTACCCGGCCAGGGAGGCCGCGACGATGCGCGGGTAGAAGCCGAGGACCGCGGCGAACGCATCCTGATTCTCATACCCCGGTCCCGGCGGTGAGATGAGGACGAGCCAGAAGACGAAGGTCGCGAGGATCTGCAGGGCGAAGCCGGTGATCACGGCCTTGCGGGCGGCCTTGAAACCGTAGACCTCGCTGATGACGTCGCCGAGGATGTAGGCGATGGGGAAGAGGAACGCCCCGCCGTCGGTGACGATGGGGCCGAAGCCGATGACCTTCGTCGCCGAGATGTTCGAGATGATGAGGACCGCGCAGAAGATCGCGAGGAAGATCGCGTAGTACCGGCCGCGGGAGGATGCGAAGGCCGCGAGGCGGTGGGTGGGTTCGGTCTCGCTGCCCTGGTCGTCACTGGCCTGCGACAACGGCGATCTCCTTCCCGCCGGTCAGGGCGACGAGCTGGTCGTAGGTGAGCGGCATCATCGAGTGCGGGGTGCCGGCGGCGACCCAGAGTTCGGGGAACTCGCGCAGGGCTGTGTCGATGTAGGTGGGGATCGGTGCGGGGTGGCCGATGGGGGCGACCCCGCCGATGACCTGACCGGTCGCTGATCGCACGAGGTCCTTGTCGGCGCGGTCGAGGGAGTCGACGCCGATGAGGTCTGCGACGACGTCCGTGTCCACGCGGTGGGCGCCCGAGGTCATGATGAGCACAGGGTCGCCGCCTGCGGAGAAGATGAGGCTGTTGGCGATCGCTCCGACGTCGACTCCGAGCCGCTCCGCCGCCGAGGCGGCCGTCGGGGTGGCCTCGGTGAAGACCGTGATCTGCGGGTCGATCCCGTTCGTGGTGAGGATCTCGGCGATGCGGGTGATGTTGGGATGGCGGTCGGTGTCGGCGTCGGACTCAGCATCGTTCTCGGCCGGCTCAGGGATCGCCTCGGCGAGGCCGCGACGGCGCAGGAGGGGGCCGACGTCGGGACGGACGCCGAAGAACCTCTCGATCGCGCTCATCGGGTCGACCGAGTAGCCGGGGGCGAGGATCGCCTCGCGGAACCCGTCGCCGGCTTCCCGGCTCAGCCCGCCCTGGGCCTCGAACCATTCGCTCACCCACGCGGCGATGACCTCGGAGTAGAGGTACGAGTAGTAGCCGGCGGCGTACCCGGAGGCGAAGATGTGGCCGAAGTACGTCGTGCGGTAGCGCGGGGGCACGAGCGGGGCGAACCCGGAGGCGGCGAGGACCTCGGATTCGAAGGAGAGCACATCGGTGATGTGCTCGCCGGCTTCGAGCGAATGCCACGAGAGGTCGAGCATGGCCGCGGCGAGGTATTCGATCGTCGAGAAGCCCTGCCCGAAGCTCTCGGCGGCCAGCAGCGCGTCGACCATCTCGGTCGGCATCGGCTCACCGGTGTCGACGTGGACGGCGTAGTGGGGGAGGACCTGAGGGTGGAAGCGCCACATCTCGTTGAACTGGGAGGGGAACTCGACGTAGTCCCGGGGCACCGAGGTGCCGGCCGTCGACGGGTACGTCGAGTTCGCGAACAGGCCGTGGAGGACGTGGCCGAATTCGTGGAAGAGCGTCGTCAGCTCGGTCGGGGAGAGCAGCGTGGGCCGGCCCGGTCCCGGTTTGGCGAGGTTGAGGGAGAGGGTGGTGACGGGCAGGTCGCCGGTCAGCCTCGAGGCGGGGACGAGCTGGTCCATCCACGCTCCGCCGCGCTTCGTGTCCCGGGCGTAGGGGTCGATGAGGATGAGGCCGAGGGTGCGGTCGGTGGTGTCGGTGACCTCGAAGGCGAGGACGTCGTCATGCCAGCCGGCGATGTCGTCGCGGGCGGCGAAGGCGATCCCGTAGAGTCCGGTGGCCGCACGGAAGACGCCGCCGGAGAGCACGGTGGAGAATTCGAAGTACTTCGCGACCTCGTCGGGGTCGACGCCGAACTCGTCCTGCCGGTACTTGGCGAGGTAGTGCATGACATCGGAAGGGGCGATGTCGTCGAGTCCGTAGCGGGCGCGGACCGTGTCGAGTTCGGCGGTCAGCTGGGCGTTCGCGGGGGCGATGAGGGAGGAGACGATGTCGGCGGCGGCGTCGGGGCCGCCGGCGGTCTGGTTGTCGATCGCATAGGAGGAGTACGAGGGGTAGCCGAGCAGCTTCGCCTGCAGGGCCCGCAGTGCGGTGATGTCGGAGACCTGCGCGCGGGTGTCGCCCTTCCCGCCCTGGGATCCGCGCGCCATCGAGTTCGCGAGCACCCTTTCGCGCGTCTCCGCGCTGGTCAGGGGGCCGAGGACGAGCTGCTGGGTGAAGTTGTTCAGCGGCAGCAGGTAGCCGGTCTCCTCGCGTTCGCCGGCCCGGGTGGCTGCGGCCGCGATCTGGTCCTCGCTCAGTCCCGCCAGCTGACCCACCTCGCCGAGGTGGACGGCGAGTTCGCGTGTGTCCGTGCCGAGTGCCCGGGAGAAGGAGGTCGAGAGCGCGGTGAGTTCGGCTTCGATCGTCGCCATGTGCGCGCGGTCCTCCTCGCCGAGGCGGGCTCCGGCGCGGACGAAGTTCTCGATCGTCAGCTCCTGGTGCCGTTTGTCCTCGGGGTTGAGGTCGGTGGTGGGCACCTGTTCGATGCGGTGGAAGAGGTCGACGTTCAGCAGCATCTGAGTGCGGGTCGCGGACAACCGGACCCACACCTCGGCGACGGCATCCGTGAGCTCAGGGGTGAGGTGGTTCGATTCGATCGTGCGCACGAGGGCGGCGAGCCGTGCCATGGGCACGGTCGCCGATTCGAAGCGGACGGTGGCGGTGGCGAACGTCGGATCGGTCTCGTCGGTGACGATGTGGTCGACCTCGGACAGGGCGAAGTCGGTCGCGGCCTGGGCGGCGGCGATGAGGGAGTCGGGGGTGACGGCGGTGAAGTCGGGGAGGGAGAAGTCGCCTTGTGGGTCGAGGAGTTCGTCCCAGACATCGGCGGCCGTTGGTTCGGAACTCATCGTCGACGTACCACTTTCTTCACGATCTTCTCAGGTAACGCCTCCGATCCTAACGCGTGGCGGCCGCAGGGCGCATGGTTGCTGGCTAGACTGGGGCGCATGAGCAGCACATCCTTCCCCATCACCAATGCCTTCCGACTCGGGTTCATGGGCACCCTCGGCGTCGGGCTCGCCCTTGTGCTCATCACCGCGGTGCAGTCGGTGGGGACCGTGCTCATCTACATCGGACTCGCGCTGTTCCTCGCCCTCGGGCTCGATCCCATCGTCCAGTGGCTGGTGGCGCGGAAGCTGTCGCGGACCCTGGCCGTCATCCTCGTCGTCGTCGCGTTCATCGGCGTCGTCGTCGGCGTCGTCCTGCTCATCGCGCCGGCCGTGATCTCGCAGATCCAGCAGTTCATCACCGACCTGCCGGGGATCATCGCGAAGCTGCAGACGACCGAGTGGGTCCAGGACCTGGAGAACCGGTTCACCGGGGCAGTCGACGTCGATTCGATCTTCTCGAGTGCGACCGCGTGGGTCTCGGATCCGAAGAACGTGCTGTCGGTGGGCGGCGGCGTCGTCTCGATCGGGGCGGGGATCCTCAGCTTCGTCAGCGGCGTCATCATCGTCGTCATCCTCACGATCTACTTCGCGGTGACCCTGCCGACGATCAAGGCGGCGATGCTCTCGCTCGTGGCTGCGAGCTCGCGTGAGACCGTCGGTTCGGTCTCCGATGAGATCACGCGGTCGGTCGGGCGCTACGTCCTCGGCCAGCTCTCGCTCGGCGTCATCAACGGCGTGTGCTCGGCGATCTTCCTCACCATCATCGGGGCGCCGCTGCCGGCGCTGCTTGCGTTCGTCGCGTTCCTCGCCTCGCTCATCCCGCTCATCGGTCCGATCTCCGGTGCCATCGTCATCACGGCCTCGTGCCTCATGGTGTCCCCGGGTCTGGGGATCGCGGCGGGTATCTACTACCTCATCTACATGCAGATCGAGGCGTACCTGCTCAGCCCGCGCATCATGAATGCCGCGGTCGCGGTGCCCGGTGCCCTCGTCATCATCGCCGCGATCGCCGGCGGCACGCTCGGCGGTGTCCTCGGAGCCGTCGTGGCAGTGCCCGTGGCCGCGTCGTTCCTCATCATCATCCGCAAGGTGATCATCCCCGCGCAGGACAAGAAGTAGGGGCTCAGGTGTCGCTTGGTCGGCGGCGTCAGTCGTCGGCCGAGCGGCGGAGCTGAAGGCGTGGGCCGATGACCGGGCTCAGGTGTCGTCGTGATCGCTGTCTGTGTCGCTGTTGCGAGCGGAACTGCGGTCAGCCAGGCGTCCGATGACGAACCTGCTGAGCACGAATGTCACAAAGTAGGTGAGAGCGCCGATGGCGATTCTCAGCAGGACGTCGACATCGCGACCGAGGGGGAACCCGACGAAGACCACGGCCGTGATCCCCAGCAGGTAGGGGAGGGCCCGGAGAGTGGGGCTGAGGTCGCTGTTCATACGCTCAAGCGTAGCGCGAGCGATGGCTGATCCGAGCCGGATGAACACCGAGCTTGCAGAGGACTGACGACCATGTTCGAACAGCACTGACGACCGTGTTCGAACAGCACTGACAAGAGATGCTTCGCGGCAGCCGACACTCAGACGACCCCCGCGGATCGTGACCGGGTCACGATCTGCGGGGGCCGGTGGGGATGAGCCCGATCGTCAGCCGCCTCTCCAGGCGGTCAGCGGTGTGCTTCACGTGGCGGGGAACCCCCGGTGCTTCACTCGGTGAAGAGTGTGCCTCACTCGGTGAAGGGCACGCTGTCCTCGTGGAGGGCGTTGTGGAGGAAATCGATGGCCACGGTGCGGGCAAGGTTCGCGGCCTTCGTGTTCCGGAGGCTGTCGAGGAGGAGGAAGTCGTGGACCATGCCCGCCACGCGCAGCGAGGTGACAGGGACGCCGGCTTCGCGCAGCTTGTTCGCGTACTGCTCGCCTTCGTCGCGGAGGACGTCGGCTTCGTCGGTAATGACGAGGGTCTCCGGAAGTCCCTTGAGCTCGTCGAGGGTGGCCTGCAGCGGTGAGGCGTACTTCTCCTTCCGCTGGGCGTCGTCGGTGGTGTAGGCGTCCCAGAACCACTTCATGCCGTCGCGGGTGAGGTAGTAGTCGTCGGCGAACTGGATGTAGGACGGGGTGTCGAAGTCCGCGTTGGTGACCGGGTAGAGCAGGGCCTGGGCCTTGAGGTCGAGCCCGCCGCGGTCCTTGTTCATCAGGGCGAAGACCGCGGACATGTCACCGCCGACGGATTCGCCGGTCACGGCGATGCGTGAGGTGTCCATGCCGCGGGAGGCGCCGTTCGCGGCGACCCACTGGCCGACGGCGTAGTTCTGCTCGACCTGAGTCGGGTACTTCTTCTCGGGCGCGCGGTCGTAGACGGGGAAGACGCCGACAGCGTTCGCACCGACCGTGAGCTCGCGGAACAGCCGGTCGTGGGTCTTGTCGTCTCCGAAGACCCAGCCGGCGCCGTGGATGTAGAAGAGGACGGGCAGGTCACCGGTCGCGCCCTTGGGTCGGATGATGCGGGTTCGCACAGTGCCCCACTCCCCGGCGTCGACGTCGACCCATTCCTCGTCGACATCGGGGCGCTCGACGCCTTCGCCGCTCTGGAGATCGACGAGGATCTTCCGGCCTTCCTCCGGCGGGACTTCGTAGATGCGCGGATGTGGGGCGGTCGCCTCGGCGAGCTCCTTGGCTTCGGTTTCGAGGAACGGGGTGACGGGCTGGGGGATCTCTGACATGGGAGCGGGCTCCTTCGGTGTCGGTGTCGGCTTCGGTGGTGCGAGGCGATTCCGAGGTGCGTCGAGGCCGGTCCGATGTGACAACCGGCCTGTTCCTCAAAACGGCCTGTTCCTCAAGAGTGCCTGTTCCTCAAGAGTAGGAGGGCGCCTATGATGGCGCCATGGTCGCAAACGACACGTACCTGGGGGATGACGACAGTCGCGGGCTGGTGAACGACGGCAGGCGGCAGTCCAGGAGCGACGATGGTCGTCGGCGGGGGAACGCAGACAGGTGTCGCCCGGAGATCGCGATCGTGCGGTATCGGGAGTGCCAGCTCGCGGCTGTCTATGGGCTCACGGATGTCTTCCGCGTGGCCGATGAGCAGTTGGCGCTCGTCGGCCGGGGCGGGGAAGGCGCGCGGGTGAGCCATTGGGAGTGGTCGGACGACGGGGTCGTGTGCACGTTCGATTCGGATCCGGGCACGCCGAATGCGCCCACGCATGTCGTCTTCCCACCGAGCCTGGTGCCCCCGCAGGGGATGGACGCCGCTCACGCGCTCCGTGATTGGGCTCTGCTTCGGCGTGATGAGGGTGCGGTGCTCTGCGGTCTGTGTGCGGGGGTGTTCGTGCTGGCGGAGACGGGGCTGCTCGACCGTCGCCGGGCGACGACGCATTGGGCGTTCGCCGAGGAGTTCGCTCGCCGGTTCCCGGCTGTGCGCCTCGACGCGCGTCGGATGGTCGTCGATGAGGGCGATGTCATCACGGCGGCGGGGATCATGGCGTGGCTCGACTTCGGGCTCTCTCTCGTCGAGTCGATGTTCGGGCCGAGCATGATGATCCGCACGTCGCGGTTCATGCTCGCCGATGCGCCGCGGACGGACCAGCTGCCATACATGGGTCAGCTTCCGTCGACGACCCACGACGACGAGGTCGTGCGCCTGGCCGAGGAGACGATCGATCGGGAACTCGGGTCGTCGCTGACACTGGGCGGTCTGGCTGCTGCGACGTCGACGCATCCGAGGACGCTGCAGCGGCGGTTCAAGGCTGCGACGGGGAAGACGGTGACGCAGTACGTGCAGTGTCTGCGGGTCGAACGGGCGAACCATGCGTTGGCAACGACGGACGAAACGTTCGAGTCGATCGCTCGGTCCGTCGGATACGACGATCCGACGACTCTGCGCCGGCTCATTCTGCGCGAGACCGGACTGACTCCGACCGGTTACCGGCAGAAATTCGGCGCGAAGTCCTTGGTCGGAGGACGGGGTCAGACCTTGGTCGGGGGACGGATTCAACGGCGGTAGGGAGTCCGGTCGCTGGGCCGGCAGAGCCGGCCGGTCAGAAGGGCGGTGGGTCGCCACTGTCCCACACCCATTCAGGGGCGGCCGGCCGCTTTCTGCCGCTCGTTCGCAGGGAGTCAGTTCGTCGCACCCACCCTGGCGTCCCGACTCCGCCTTCGGGGCCCGGGCACTCCTCGCCGATGCGGACGTCGCCTGGCTGAGGTTCGGGTTCAGGCGGAGGTGGTGGGAAGCGCGGATCGACATAGTCGGACGACGACCCGCTCTCTGTGTGTCCGGTGCTCTCCAGGAGCTCGCCGCTCGCCATGAGCCTGGCGTGCTCGACGTTGACAGGGTTGTCCCCTGCAGCCACGTTCGCACGGATTCCGTGCGGGAATCGGTACTCGATGATCCCTCTGTCGTTCATGGCGACGGAGTAGTTGCCGTCGGTTTTACTCTGATGGTCCTTCTTGCACAGGGGGTGAAGGTTGCCGAACACGGTCAGCCCTCCCAATGCGGGATCGTCGTGGTTGAAGGGGATGATGTGGTCGACTTCGGATGACTCGGCGCGTCTTCGGCATCCGGGCATCGTGCACGCCTGCCATTTCGCGGTGAGCGTCTGGCGGATCCTCGCTGGAATGTAGTAGCTGGTGGCGTTGGCGTCGACAGGGGTTCCGGTTGCAGGATCAGTGAGGATCCGCGTCCACGTGGAGCACTCCTTGGCGATCCTGCGTGCTGTGTCCGCGGGGATCGGCGAGCCGTCGGGGAAGGTGCCGGGCAGGTCGGAGTACCCGAGGAGGGTGAGGAACGGGACCGTGGTGATCATCTTGCCCTGCCCTGCCAGCCAGTAGGCGTCGGTGGGCATGGTGAGGAGGATGTCGATCAGCCTGCCCTTCCTGCGGACGGTGCCGATGAGGTGGTCGTCGGTGCTGTCGGGTTTCACGTCTTCATCGGCGAGAGCGCTGGGAAGTTCGGTGCGAACGATGCGCCCGAACGCCGAATCGATGATCTCGAGGGAGGCCGGCTCGCGCCCACGGTCAGCGTCACCGGCGGGGTCGGAAGTGGTGCCAGCAGGGTCGGAAGGGACACTGGCCGAGGCGGCGGAATTCCTCTGAGCCGTTCCGCCGGCAACGGAAGGTCGGTTGTCGGTGTCTGCGCTGTCGAGGTCGATGCCGACCGCCTCGGCGGCTGCGGTGATCCGGTCGGCGACGTCGGCGACATTTCTCACGCCCTCGAGGTCGATCGGCAGATCACTGGTCTCGATCTGCCCGGTATCGGTGTCGTCGGTGCGGACCTGGATGCGGACCTGCGGGCAGGTGCGGGTGAAGATGTCGAACATGAGGGCCGCGATCTCGCGGTCGTCTTCGATGACGGCGCCGTCCGGGATCTGGTCGCCGAACGCTGCGGTGTTGCCGTTGCGGATTGCTTTCGCGAAAGCCTCGATGCGGAGGAAGCAGGCCTGCAGCTCGGCCGACGGCCCGGTCAGGGTGAGACACGAGGACCCGTCGGGGTAGGTGGTGATGTCGACGCGACGACGTTCGAACGCCTGCCGCGTGCGCTCCTCGACGGGTTCGAGGACGCTGACCCTCATGGCGAGCGACTTCTTGAACGTCTCGATCGTGATGTCGGCGCGCCGCGATTCGAGGTAATCGTCGATGTCGGGGAGGTGGGAGAACTGCACGTTCTTGCACAGTCGAGTCGCGGCATGGACGTGGGCGATGGTGAATTCTCCCGCCCGGCACCGAGCATGGAACTTGGGCAGGCCGTGGACCAGGGTCATCGCGTCGTTGATGTGTGCGTAGGTGCCTGCGGTGGTGGTGCCGAGGATGGCGGTGAACTCGCCGATCTCCTCTGTGTGGGAATGCATATGGACCCATCCGTCGATGGTCTGGGTCTCCCGGAACCTGGGGAAGCCGGGCAGGGCCGTCGTGTCCGGGGTCTCTGAGGGGGAGTCGCCTCGGTGGTCCGGGTCTGCAGAGGAATCGCCTTCCGCCATCGAGCTGGCGGACGGTTGCGATGAGCTCTCCGCATTCGCCTCGGCGAGCGAACCGGCGTCCCCGTCGGCGTTGTCGGCTTCGTGGTCTTCTTTGCTCGCGGTGGCGAAGCGGATCGCGGTGTCGGTCAGTGATGCGTGCTGGTACGGGGACTCCGGTGAGGGGTTGATGAGGCCCAGGTGATCGATGACTTCGGCGAGGAAGAGCGAGGCGGTTGTCTCGAGGGCGGCGAACTGAGCGCGGTCGCTGCTCGTGTAGACGTCCAGGACGTCAGCGAACGGGGAGTCGGGGTCGATCTCGAGGCGGGGAGGCGTCATCAGCTGGTCAGGCGGCTCATCATCGGCAGCACTCGAACCAGGTCCTGCGGGGTTCGCGAGGTCTGTCACTGCCGTTCACCTGCCTTCTCCATATCGGTGTGGATCGTTGCCCTCAGTCTAGACCTCAGAGCAAATTGTGTCAATAGAAATTTCGAAACTGGTTCGAACTAAGATTCATATGAATTCACTCTGCTGAGCGATTTTCGGCGATCGTCCTAGCGGGTATGGAGAGAATCGAGCACCTCGGGAAGCAAACGTCGAGGTGGTCGGCACAGATCGCGTGCAGCCTCGAGTTTGATCATCGGACCGGACTCAGCCGGTATCGATTCGGCGTCTGAGAGGTGCCATGCACTATTCATCACGCGGACGTGTCTGTGCAGGTGGCCGGTGTGCCGTGACAGTCGCCTCATCGGGCAAGTGGGCGCCGGCGGGTCATCGTCATTCGGTCGGAGAAACAAAATGAGCTCGACCAGGCTGCCAGTGTGGCCGGATCCGCAGCCGTCGTCTGGTCACGTCGCGCTCCGCGCGGTCAGTGATTGCGACATCGTCATGGCGCAGGAGCTGTCGACCGACCCGTATGTTCCGCAGACAGGATCTCTGCCGTTCAATGCCTCCGAGTCGCAGGCTCGTGACTGGGTCCGCAGGCAGCAGAATCGGTATGCCGACGGGTCAGGCTTCTCGTTCACGATTGCTGCTTCGGAGAGTGGTGAGCCCGTGGGGCATTGCGGTCTGTGGCTTCGCGACCTTGCACATGGGAACCCTCAAACCCTTCCAGTTCCCTTGTTCCGGGATTGCGCGAGGCCTAGGCTGGAACGACAGAGTCAGCAGTCGGAAGGCGTGCCGTCGCGACGCCGCACCACCGCCCCGACGTGCGACCACTTGATGGAGGTCATGTCATGAGCGAACAGATCGACACCGCGAAGGTCGGTGCAACCGACATTTCGACGGACCGGACGGCCGCAGAGAGCAGCGTTGTCACCGAAGAAACCGCGCCGCTCGCCCTCGAATCCACGCCGACGATCGAGGGGGAGACGAAGTCCCGGGTGGCGATGACGCAGGCGACGGTCGACCTCCTCGGCGAACTCGTCGCCAAACACGGTCAGCTGATGTTCCACCAGTCGGGCGGCTGCTGCGATGGGTCGTCGCCGATGTGCTTCCCCGAAGGCGATTTCCTCACCTCCGACGCCGATGTCCTGCTCGGCCACTTCGAACTGCCCCTGCCCGAGGCCGACGCGAACGGGTCGAGCGCGAACGACGGCCCGACCACTTCGGGTATCGACTTCTGGATGTCGGCCGAGCAGTTCGAATACTGGAAGCACACGCACCTCACGGTCGACGTCGTCCCCGGCCGGGGAGCGGGTTTCAGCGTCGAATCCCCGACCGGCAACCGATTCATCATCCGCTCGACGCTCATGGACATCGGATAGCGCCGGATACCGGACTGCGCGGGACATCGGACAACGTCGGGCGGGGCACCACGCCGGACATCACGCTGCGCCGCACGCCCGGTTGCGATCGCCCGACCCTACTTCCCCGGCGCGATGAGCTCTGGTTCGCCGAGTGAGAGCATGAGGCGATTCGCCCAGTTGAAGAACGCCGCGGCACCGATGACGTCGACGACGTCGGCATCGTCGAGCCCCGCCTCCCGCAGCGCGCCGACCTGCTCCGGCCCGAACGCAGAGGGTGTGAGACTGAGAGCGACCGAGGCGTCGACGACGGCATCCCACACCGGATCGCCGAGGCTGGAGCGCCCTGCCGTGCCCGTGTCCAACAGCCGCTGGACGACCTCCCTGCGACCGGACTCCTCGCTCGCCCGATCCGAATGGATCGACGCGCAGAACAGGCACCCGTTGAGGCGCGAAGCCGCAGTCGCCGCGAGCTCCCGCTCGGCACGACCGACCCCGTCGGTGACGTTGAAGAAGATATCGAGATCGGTCAGCGTCCGCGCCCGCAGCGCCGCCGGATCCCTGGCGAGCAGCCGGAAGTACGGATTCTTCGCCCGCCCCACCTCGATGAGCGCCTCACGCTGAGCCTCCGTGAGATCCGCCTCCGCGACCGGCGCGATCCACGGTACCCAGCCGAGCCCGGCCTGCTGGAAGACCTCGGGCCTGGCCAGGTCAGGGTACGTGCGCACCCGGTCGCCCACCTCGGCGAGGGCAGTCGGATTCGACGTCGACCCGGACCGACCCGAGACCGCAGGCGACCCCGACCCCGCCGAGGCGGTCGCGCCCTGACCGTCGCCGGGATCCCGAAGATCACCCGAGGTCAGCGGCCGCAGCGGCACCGGATCCGTGACCGCGGCCGGGGCGTGGGCAAGCGCGGCGAGGCCGGCGCTGAAGCGGACCTGGAAGCTCACGAACGACACGAGCTGGGCAAGCGTGACGATCCCGTCCTCGTCCCAGCCGGCCGCGAGCAGACGGGCGAGATGCTCAGGCCGGGCATCGCGGGGATGGAGGGTGAGCAGGTGCGCGAATTCGATCCCCGCCGAGGTGGCCTCCCCAAGCGTGTCCCGTGAGTTCGCGTCGATGCTCAGCTCCGGGCCCGCGACGTTCTCGCTGGTCAGGGCCGCCGACTCGTACGAGCCGAAGGGTCCGCGCACGGGACCGTGGGAGTCGAGGTCGACGACGACCTCGTCGAGGAGTTCGGCGACCGTCCACGACGCGGCTTCGTCCTCGTCGCGGAGGAGATCACGGTAGAACTCCTCCCCGGCCGCGGACCCGAGCAGGCCCGCGGTGAACGCGGCGATGACGTAGCGGTCGCGGTAGGAGAAGGCGCCCGGCTCATCCGGTTCGAGGAGCGCTTCGAAGCTCAGCTGCGCGTTCTCCTTCGCCTGCGCGCGATGGTCGCGGATGGCGTCGAGCGGGTCGCCGTCGGTGAGGCCGGCGAGGAGGTTGATGATGTCGGGCATCTCAGCGCGCCGATCCTGCCGCGGCAGCGCCAACGCCGCCAGTACCGGCACCCGCGCCGGCACCCGCGCCGGCACCCGCACCCGTTCCCGCAGCTCCCGCGGCACCGTCGACCTGCAGCCCGAGCGCGGGAGCGACCTCGGTGGCGAGCAGTTCGATCGAGCGCAGCGTGTGCTCATTCGTCGCGGGCACCGAATGGACCTGGAAGCTGACATCGCTCACCCGCGAGAGCACCCGATCCTCAGCCAACCGCTCGATGACCTGTTCGGGCGTGCCGAGGTACGTGTCGGTCGCTGCGAGCAGCTCGTCGAGGCTGAGGCCCGAGGTGTCGTAGCCGACGAGCCGATCCGCCTCGGCGCGCAGGGCAGGTTCGGTGAGCTCGCGCAGGCGCGGCAGGTCCTCGGCGTCGGCGACGACGGCGGTGCGTGAGGCGAGAATGCGCGGCTCTACACCGTTGGGCAGTGCGGACAGGTAGGTGTCGATGACAGGCAGCTGCACCTCGTCGAGAGAGGCCCCGGTGTTCTCGGCCGGGCGCGGCTGCGTGCGGGAGAGCATGAGACCGTCCCCGGCCGCCCCGGCCGCGCCCGCACCGGCGGCGGAGAACGTCGCCTGCCAGAGGCGGCCTCCCAGGCCCGGTGCCTGCGGATAGAGGCGGTAGCCATCCGCTCGTGCGTCGCCGGAGCGCTGTGCGTCCCCGGCATGCAGGGTCTCCGCGGCCAGCAGGGTCCGCAGAGCGCCGAAGTTGTCGGCGAAGACCTCACGCCGCTCACCGAAGGTCGTGCCGAACGCAGGGAACGACCGCGGGTTGCCGCCCGAACCGAGCCCGATCTCGACGCGACCCTCGGCGAGCACGTCGAGGACCGCGGCGTCCTCGGCCACGCGCACCCCGTTCTCCATCGGCAGGGTGATGATGGCCGTGCCCAGCCGGATCCGCGAGGTCCTCGCCGCAGCATGCGAGAGGAAGACGAGCGGGGAGGGCAGACCGCCCTCGGTCGCAGAGAAATGGTGTTGGGCGACCCAGGCGGTGGCGAACCCGAACCGCTCGGCCGTCTCGATCTGCTCGAGCGCGAACCGGTACCGCTCGTCCGCGGGGGCGTCCTCGAGGAGCCGGGTGAAGAATCCGAGCCGCGGGCCCGAGGTCAGGGTGGGGGCGATGGTCTCAGTCATGGTGGTTCTCAGCTTTCTGCTGCGGCGAAGGTGCCGGTCGGACGGGTGTCGTCGGCAGCGGCACCGGAGGCGATTGCGCCGTCGGTCCGGGCGCCGACGACCGGGGCATCGGTGGACGGGAGAATCGCGAGCGGGCGGGGGATCGCGTCGAGGAGCGCCCGCGTGTAGGCGGTCCGCGGTCGGGTGAAGAGGTCCTCCGTCGGCCCCGATTCGACGAGGTGGCCCCCGGACATCACCGACACCGTATCGGCGATCTGCCGCACCACCGAAAGGTCGTGGGAGATGAAGACATAAGTGAGGTCGAGCTCGTCCTGCAGTTCGCCGAGGAGGTCGAGGATCTGCGCCTGGACCGTGACGTCGAGCGCGGAGACCGCTTCGTCGAAGACGACGAGTTCCGGCCCGGCGATGAGCGCCCGGGCGATCGCGACCCGCTGCAGCTGCCCGCCGGAGAGCTCCCGCGGCCGGCGGGAGACGAAGTCGGTCGGCAGGGCCACCTTGTCCAGGATGTCGGCGACCCGTGTCTCGCGGTCGGCGCGGGTGCCTATGCGGAAGTTGCGCAGCGGTTCGATGAGGATCGCCTCGATCGACTGCATCGGGTCGAGCGCCGAGTACGGGTTCTGGTGGACGAGCTGAACCGTCCGTCGCAGCGCCCGCAGCCGTTCCCGTCGGTCCCGTCCCTCGCCGAGGCGGCTCGCATCGATCTCGCCGATGCGCACCGACCCGGCCTGCGGGGTGATGACCCCGGCCAGGGCCTTGCCTGTCGTCGTCTTCCCCGACCCGGATTCGCCGACGATGCCGTGGGTGGTCCCGCGGGCGACCGTGAACGAGACGTCCTCGACGCCGATGACCGGTGCGGGACCGGCAGCGGCGGAGCCGGCATCCTCGGTGCCCGCATCAGCCTCGGCGTAGATCTGCGTCAGCCCGCTCACGGCGACGAACGGCACCGACGACGTCTCGATCGCACGAGCACGCGGGGCCGTGGCCTGCAGGGCAGGAGCGTCGGCAAGCAGTCGTGCGGTGTACTCGGTGGCAGGGTGGGAGAAGATCTGCGCGGCCGTGCCCGTTTCGACGACCCGGCCCGAGCGCATGACGACGACCTCATCGGCGCGCTCACCGGCGACCGCGAGGTCGTGGGTGATGAGGAGGACGCCCATTCCCGTCTCGGCGCGCAGTTCGTCGAGGAGGTCGAGGATGCGCTTCTGCACCGTGACATCGAGTGCCGAGGTCGGTTCGTCGGCGATGAGCAGCCGGGGCTGCAGGGCGATGGCGGCGGCGATGAGCACGCGCTGGCGCATGCCGCCGGAGAGCTCGTGCGGGTACTGATCGGCCCGCAGCTGCGGACGGTCGATGCCGACGCGCTCGAGCAGGTCGATGACCTGGGCGCGTGCGGAACGGCGGTCTGCCCGGCGGTGGATGCGCAGCGCCTCGGCGACGGAGGCCCCCACGGTGCGGAGCGGATTGAGCGAGCTGCCGGGATCCTGCGGAACGTAGCCGATCTGCGCACCCCGGACGTCCCGCCAGGCCCGCTGGGACAGGGAATCGAGGGCCACCTCGCCGAGGTGGATCGACCCGGAGTTCACCTTTGCGTTCTCCGGCAGGAGACCCAGGACCGCGTTGGCCGTCGTCGACTTGCCCGACCCGGATTCGCCGACGACGGCGGTCACGTGTCCGGGACGGACGGTGAGGTCGAGGTCGTCGACGGCGGGTTCGCCGGCACCGCCTCGGCGGGCATAGTCGACGGTGAGCCCGCGCACGGACAGCAGGGAATCGGGAGCGAGGACGGAGGTCATGATGTCGCCTTTCGCAGGGTGTTGCCGATCTGGTGGGTGGACAGGACGATCGCCATGACGACGAGGCCCGGCAGCACCGTCAGCCACCATGCGGTGGCGACGAAGTTGCGACCTTCGGCGATGATGAGGCCCCATTCCGGGGTCGGCGGGGGCGTGCCGTAGCCGAGGAAGCCGAGCGTGGAGATCTGCAGGATCGCCGAGCCGATCTGGAGGACGGCGAGCGTGAGGACAGGGGAGAGCGAGTTCGGCAGGATGTGGCGGACGAGCACCGAGGCGTACGTGCCACCGGACCCGTAGGCGGCGGTGACGAAGTCGCTCGTGTTGATCCGCACCGCCTGGGAGCGGGCGAGCCGGGCGAACTGCGCGATCGCGGTGACCCCGACGGCGATGGCTGCGTTGATCGTGCCGAAGCCGAGGACGATGACGATCGAGAGGCTGAGCAGGATCGCCGGGATCGAGAGGAGCACGTCGACGGCACGCATGAGGACGTCGTCGATCCAACCGCGGCGGGTGCCTGCGATGAGTCCGATGCTCGTGCCCACGACGAGTCCGACGCCGACGGCGACGAGGGCGGCGAGCAGAGACTGGGAGGCGCCGTAGACGACGCGGGTGAAGACGTCGCGGCCCGTCTGGTCGGTGCCGAACCAGTGCTCGAGGCTCGGCGCGAGGAGTGCCGGAGTGGTTCCGCCGTCGTTGGGGTCGTACTGCGTGAACAGGCCGGGCACGAGTGCCCAGAGCACGGTGACGAGGAGGACGAGACCGGAGACGACGGTGGCCGGGCCGATGAGGGTGCCCGAGGTGCGGCGGGTGGTGCGGCCGGGGCGGCCCGAGGTGGAGCGGTCCACGCGGCGGGTGTTGGGGCCGGTGCGGGTGAGGCTGGAGATGAAACTCATGAGGTCCTCGTTCCCTTCGTGTCAGTGCCGTATGCGACTCTGTCCGTACTGGAAGGGCCGGTGACGGAGCCGGTCTCGGGAGGGGCGGTGTCGGTTGCGATGGGGTCGGTGACGGGTGACTCGTCCCAGTCGAGGCTGACTCCGACGCTGCCGGCGCTGGCCGTCAACGCCGCTCGAGTTGCGGCGTCCGGCACCGCGCCGGTGGAGCTGACCGGGTCGGAGTCGTTCGCCGAGGTGGCGGTCGCGCGGGCCGGGCCTGTTGCGGTCGCGTGGGCCGCGGTGCCTGCCCTGCCCGCGGTGCCCGCTTTCGCCGAGGCGGCCGCTGGGGTCCGGCGCAGGCGGACATCGATGACGGGATAGAGGAGGTCGACAGCGAGATTGATGACGACATAGCCGAGAGTCGCGATGACGACGACGGCGAGCAGGATCGGGTTGTCGCGGTTCGTCACCGCCTGCGCGGTGATCTGACCGATGCCGTTGCGGCCGAAGACCGTCTCGGTGACGACGGCCCCGGCGACGAGTTCGCCGAAGATCAGCCCGACGATCGTCAGTCCCGGCAACAGGGCGTTGCGGGCCACGGTGTGGATGAGGATCCACCGCTCCGAGGCGCCCTTGGCCGCAGTGACCTTGACGAAGCCTGCGGCCTTGACCTCGGTGATCGAGCGGATGAGGACCTGGGCGATCGGGGCTGAGAGCGGGACCGCCACGGTGAGCGTGGGCAGGATGAGCGCCTCGGCAGGGCCGGGGGAGACGACGGAGACGATCCCGAGCTGGAAGGAGAACACCTGGATGAGGAGGATGCCCAGCCAGAACACGGGAATGGAGATGAAGAGGCTCGGCACCGAGTCGAGCACCTGCCGCACCCACGCCCGCGGTCCCGTCGCCGGGCCGTAGGTCGCGAACACCGCGATGAGCACGCCGAGGACGACGGCGGTGAGGAAACCGGACACGGCCAGGGCGATCGTCGAAGGCAGAGCCGCGGCGATGATCGTCGACACGGCCGCGCCTGTCTGGACGGAGAACCCGAAGTTCCCGGTGAGGAAGCCGCCCAGAGTGATGAGGTAGCGGGAGATCAGCGGGGCGTCGGCACCGGTCTCGGCGCGGATGGCCGCGACCTGTTCGGCGGAGAGCCCGAGTGCGGGATCGGCGAAGCGCGCGGTGACCCCGTCGCCGGGGATGGCGGAGAGGAGGATGAAGGCCGCAGTGAACGCGAGCAGCAGGACGAGCACGGCCTGGCCCAGCCGCAGCAGGAGGTATCTGAGGTCGATCATCGTCAGCTCGCAATCCAAGTGCTGTAGAAGTCGGGACGGCCCACGGGTTCGGTCGCGAAGCCGCGGACGCGACGGCGGAACGCGAACACCTGAGGCTCCTCGAAGAACGGGAGGACGTAGGCCTGGTCGACGAGGTAGTCCTGGACCGCCTCGGCGGCGGCCTGGCGCCTCGTCGTCTCCGGTTCGGAGGCGAGCGTCTCGAGGAGCCGGTCGATCTCCGGGTCGACGCTGCTGTCAGGGGCGTCATCACGGCCGGCGGCGTTGAGGAAGACGTCCCGGTTGACCGAGGAGTAGTTCGAGCGCAGGTTGTCGTAGTCGGCGCGGGCGACCATCGAGTGATAGATCTGGACGCGGTCGAGCTCCAAGGCGTCGAGCGTCTGCTTCGCCTGGTCGCCCGGGTTGATCGTCAGCCGCACTCCGACGCGGCGCAGCTGCTGTTGGATGAGGGTCTGGACCTCGTTCGACCGGGGTTGGGGCAGGGCCGTGTTGACGGTCAGCGCCAGCACCTGCCCGTCCTTGCTCCGGTACCCGCTGGAGGTCGCCTGCCAACCGGCCTCGTCGAGGAGACGGTTCGCCTCGGCGGGGTCATAGGTCCACGACCCCGACTGGTCCTTGTACCCCATCGCTCCCTTGGCCAGCAGGCCGGTGGCAAGCGGGTAGTTCGGGGTGAAGAGCTTGTCGACGATCTCCTGCCGGTCGATGGCCGAGATGAGGGCCTGCCGGACGCGGATGTCGGAGAGCAGGTCCGTGCGGAATCGGAAGTTGATGCTGTTGTTGATCCCGTTCGTCGCCTTCGCATAGAGGCGGAGACCCTGCTCCTTCACCCGCGTCTCGTCGGGTGCCTGGACGTCGCGGACCCCGTCGGCCTGCCCGGAGAGCACCGCGCCGATCCGCACCGAGTACTCATTGTTGACGAGGTAGTCGATGCCGTCGAGGTAGGCCCTGCCCTGATGCTTAAGATGCGGGGGCGCCCAATCGTAGTCTTCGCGGGCGCGGACGGAGAGCTTCTGCCCGATCGTCTCGGCACTGATGTAGAAGGGGCCTGCGGTGTGGATCTTCGTCGCGCTTCCCGGCCCGAAGCCCTCGGCGTCGAGGTCGAGGGTCGAATCGGCGAGGAGGCCCGCATTCATCGTCGACGTCGCCTGGGCGAAGCCGGGGGAGGGTGCGGTGAAGTGGAAGCGGACTCGGGACGCGTCGAGGACCTCGCTGCGGTCGTAGTTCGAGATCTGCTCGGACACCGGCAAGGTACGGGCTTCGTCGCCGCGGCCGAAGAGATCGAAGTTCTTCGCCACATTGGCCGGGGTGAGCGGCGACCCGTCGGAGTAGGTCACGCCCGGACGCAGGGTGAACGTGTACTGCGTGGCATCGGCGTTGACCTCGGGCAGCGCTGCCGCCAGCCACGGGTGGAGTTCAAGGGTCTCCGGGTCCTGCCAGAGCAGGCGGGCTGCGATGTTGTTCATGATCCCGCCGTTGGGGTAGAAGCCGACGGACGGTGGGTAGAGCAGCGTCCACGTCTGCGGTTCGAAGTACGTGAGCACCCCGCCGTCGACGGGTGAGCCGCCGCTGAGCGGGTCGGTGTCCGTGGGTGTGCAGGCGCTGAGCGTGAGGAAGGTGCCGAGTCCGAGTCCGACGCCGAGGATGCTGCGGCGGGTGGTCGTCTGCCTCGCCGAGGCGGGTGCCGCCGAGGCGGGAGGAGCGGAGATCATGCGTGGGTGTCCTTCGAGCAGGTGGGACGGAGGTGTCCGGAGAGCAGATGGCAGGGTGTCGACGTCGCGGATCGGAGCTGTTTAGCTCAACAATCGACGCGTGGCATCAATTCCATGTCGGCGCACATCATGGTTCGACATGTGGCGCGGCGGGAGGTCGTCTGCATGCCATGAGTCAATCCCATAAGGGCGAAAGCTGTCAATCTGTGCCTTAATATTGAGACATGATGCTGCCTGCCGACTTCGATCATCTCGTCATCGCCGTCCCGAATCTCGCCGAAAGTGTTGAGCAATGTGAAGCCGTGCTGGGGGTTCGTCCGGTCCCCGGCGGAGTGCATCCGGGGCTCGGGACGGCCAATGCGCTGCTCGGTCTCGACATCGGCGGCACTCGCGCCCGGCGCGCCTATCTCGAGATCCTCGGGCCCGACCCCGACCAGGATCCGCAGCTCTCCGCACCCCGCCTGGGCGGGGTGAGCGCACCCATCGTGCAGCGGTGGGCGATCCACCCGAGCGACTTCGACGGGGCCGTCGCGGCAGCCGCAGGTGCGAGCGATCCGGCGGTCGACCTCGGCGAGGTCCACGACATGACGAGGCGGACACCGGAGGGTGAGACGCTGCGATGGCGGCTGACGCGGCGGATCCCGCTCGCCCTCGGCGGCATCCAGCCGTTCCTCATCGACTGGCTGGACTCGCCGCACCCGGCGAGCCGGGACATGCCGAGCGTGAGCCTCGCGCAGTTCTGGGCGACGAGCCCCGACCCGGCCGAACCTCGCGCCGTCCTCGCGGCCCTTGATGCGAGGATCGAGGTCGAAGAGGGCGAGGCCGACTCCCTGCACACACGACTGGAAGGACCCCGCGGACCATGGATCCTCTGATTCCCGCACATCTCGACCACCTCGTCGTCACCGTCCCCGACCTGTCGGCCGCCGTCGCCGAGATCGAGGCGACCACCAGGGTGCGCGCCGTGCCGGGCGGCCGGCATCCCGGGCTCGGGACCGCGAACTTCCTCATCGGGCTCGCACCGGCCGGTTGGGAAGCGGGGGCTCGGACCTATCTCGAGATCCTCGGACCCGACCCGGAACAGGAGAGGCCCGCAGACGGCACCCTGCCTCTCGACGCGCACCTGGCGACGACGCCGCGGCTGCAGACGTGGGCGATCCACCCGCCGGCATTCGCCGCGAAGGTAGCTGCCGCGAACACCGAAGGCGTCGATGTCGGCGAGGTCCGCGACATGTCCCGCGAGACCGCCGACGGTGAGCTGCTCGAGTGGCAGCTGACCTCCCGGGCGCCCCTGCCGGGCGAGGGCACACAGCCGTTCCTCATCGACTGGGGGCTCTCGCGGCATCCCGCCGAGGGTGAGCTGCCGAGCCTTGAACTGCTCGGCTTCGCCATCGAATCGCCCGAACCCGATCGCACTCGTTTCGCCCTTGAGGTGCTCGGAGCCTCCGACACCGAGGTGGTGGCCGGACCTGAGTTCCGACTGCGTGCTCGTCTGCGGGGTCCGGGCGGGGAACTCGCCTTCTGAGCGGTATTCACCTTGAGGTCCCGCGGAGGAGCGGGCCTCGCGGTTAGACTCGCAGGTGTGATTCCGCCCCTCCCTGTCACAGAGAACGGTCCGCGCTCTGCACGGATCGGCCGTGCCGCCTCGGCGATGGCCGTTGCAGTCCTCCTCACCGCCGTGAGCGCCTGCGCGCCCGCCGAAGAACCGACGGAGACCCGCAGGACCCCGCAGGTCGTCGAGACGATCGCGGCCCCCGCGGTCACCGAACCCCGCGAACCGACCGAGAAGCCGACCGAGTCGTCCGGCGGCGGGGAGGATGTCAGCGAAGATGACATCGACATGAAGGGCAGCGGGTCGTGGAATCGGCCCGCCGAGGAGGTCGGACCCAATCGCGAAGGAGGCCGGTCGTTCAAGGTCGCCCTGCGTGTCGAGGACAACCTGCCCATCGACGTCGACGAGGCGGCCGCCTTCGTCATCGACACCCTCCAGGACAAGCGTGGCTGGCAGGACATGGACGGCGTCTCGATCGAACTCGTCGACAAGGGCCAGGACGCGATGATCAGCATCGCGAGCCCGAACACCGTCGACGAGATGTGCCTGCCGCTGAAGACCCTGGGCAAGCTCTCGTGCCGCAACGGACCCAACGTCATCCTCAACGCCAAACGCTGGGTGAGTGCGACGAAGGAGTTCGACGACCTCACGCAGTACCGGCAGTACCTCATCAACCACGAGGTCGGGCATGCGCTCGGCCACGGACACAAGTCATGCCCGGGCAAGGGCAAGACCGCTCCGCTCATGCAGCAGCAGACGAAGGGTCTCCAGGGCTGCACACCCAACGGGTGGCCGTCGAAGGGGTAGCTCGTTCGTCGAACTGCCAGCCGGACCGTTTCAGGGGCAGCCTGCTGGGCGGTCAGTCCGCCCGGTCCGGGTGTTCCGCGTCGGTGAAGAGGCGGCCCGCGACGTCCTGCTGGGCCAGCCGGCGCAGAGACAGCAGCACCGGTTCGAGAAGGACCGTGCCGAGGACCGACTGGCGGACGGCTCGGGAGATCTCGTCGGTCGGCACGGTCGCGACCTCCGCCTGGGCGAGATCATGGACCGTACGCCCGTAGCGCGCCAATCCGCCGTCGACGACATCGATGCCACCGGCCTCGACCGCGCGTAGAGCGCTCGCGAGCTGAGTGAGTTCGACGCTGCCCGGATCGACCGTCCAGCCGAGTTCGGCGACGAGCTCTCGGGCAGGGCCGAGGTCCGGGTCCTCGTCGGAGGCCGTGCCGGATGCACCCGTCGGGGCCGTCGCCGTCTGCGCAGCACCGAGCACGTCGAGGAACGTCTCCGGCGGATCGTCGATGACCCTGAGTACGCGCCCCGCCGCCTCGACCGAGAGCCTCGCCGGGCCGAGGAGCGCACGGATGAGCTCGAGCCGGTCGACGTGCGCCTCGGAGTAGACCGCCTGCGTCGCCGAGGTCCGCTCGCCGGGTGGCAGGAGTCCTTCGCGCAGGTAGTACTTGATCGTCGCCACCGGAACGTCGGTGCGACGCGAGAGCTCGGAGATGCGCATGCGGACCTCGTTTCGTCGACCGGTCACGGGCTGCGACTGTCCGTGGAATTCGCCCCTTGACAGAATCGCCCGCCATATTGGAAAGTGAAGGTATCCAATATTGGAGAGTTCAGGTATCCAGTATGTCAGGAGAAGGCGATGACGACCAAAGCGACCATGCAGCAGGGCTCGAACGTCGGGCCGGAGAAGCTCACCCACGACTACGACGGCGAACTCGTCGTCTTCATCATCGGCATGCGGATCCGGCAGTGGTGGCGCCCGGACCTCTGGGTGCCGGTCTTCACCGCGATGCCGCGGATGCTCGCCGAGCTCTCCGCGGATCCGGACTCGGGAATGCGCGGCTACCGACTCGTGTTCGACCCACGTGGGCCCTGGCTCGTCCAGTACTGGGACTCGCTCGAGAAGCTCTACGCCTACGCCGCCGACCCGGCGGCGAAGCACCGACCGGCGTGGACGGCCTTCAACAAACGGGCCCGCTCGGCACCGAACGCCGTCGGCGTCTGGCACGAGACCTTCCCCGTCGACGGGGCCGAGTCGATGTACGTCGGCACTCCGCCGCTCGGCCTCGCGAAGGCCGTCGGCACCCGCCCGGTCGGTCCGCGCAGCGCCCGCGCCCGCGACCGGCAGGCCCGCCGGGACCGGTGAGCTGCCGTCGCGGAGGAGCCTGCGGAGACCTCGCTCACGCTCGGATTCGAGCGGGGAATAACCCCGAAGTGATTCTCGTTGATTGGGTCAAAGGACTTAACTGAGTCACCCTGACTCAACTTTCAAGAGGAGGTCACTTTGGCTAACTTCTTCGGACCTTCCGGCGGCGGCGAGGGCTCGTTCGACGAGTTCCTCGCCCGCTACCTGCAGGGTCAGAACACTCCACGGCAGGGACGTTCCGTCGACATCAACCGTCTGCTCACCAAGCGCACGCGGGACCTCGTCGACGGCGCTGCCGACTATTCGCGCGGACGCGGCCAGGAAGAGGTCGACGCGCTCCACCTGCTGCGCGTCATGGTCGAATCCGAACACGGCGCGGCCTCACTGCGCCAGATGGGCGCCGACCCCGAGGCGATCGTGCACGCGATCGACGAACGGCTCCCGCAGGCCGCTCCTGCGCGCACCGGCGACGGTGCCCCCACGCTGACCGGCGCCGCCCAGAAGGCCCTGCTCGACGCCTACCAGGTGGCGCGCGCCTTCGGATCGACCTACATCGACCCCGAACACGTCTTCTTCGCCTTCGTCCTCAACCAGGAGATGCCCGCCGGGCGGATCCTCGCTCAGGCCGGCGTCACGCAGGCCACCCTGCAGGCCGGCGCACAGGCCGAGGCCAAGCAGAACCAGGGTGCCGAGACCGAGACGGGAGGTGAGGAGACGATGCTCGAGAAGTTCGGCACGGACCTCACCGCGCTCGCCGCAGAAGGGCGGCTCGACCCGGTCATCGGCCGCGGCGACGAGATCGAGGAGACCATCGAGATCCTCGCCCGCCGGACGAAGAACAACCCCGTGCTCATCGGTGAGGCCGGCGTCGGCAAGACCGCCATCGCCGAAGGCCTCGCCCAGGCCATCGAATCGGGCGAGATCCCCGCGCAGCTGCGCGGCAAGCGCGTCGTCTCCCTCGACATGCCCGGCATGCTCGCCGGCACCCGCTACCGCGGTGACTTCGAGGAGAGGCTGACGTCGACCCTCGACGAGATCGCCGAGGACGGGGACACCATCGTCTTCGTCGACGAGCTCCACACCCTCGTGGGCGCCGGCGGCAACGGCGAATCGAACTCGATGGATGCCGGCAACATCCTCAAGCCGAGGCTCGCCCGCGGAGATCTCCACCTCCTCGGCGCGACGACTCTGCGCGAGTTCCGCACGATCGAGAAGGACTCGGCTCTGGCCAGGCGCTTCCAGCCGGTCATGGTCGGGGAGCCGAGCATCGAGGACGCCGTGACGATCCTCGACGGCCTCTCCGGTCGCTATGCCGAACACCACGGCGTCACCTACGACGCCGAGGCGATCCGCGCCGCCGTCGAACTCTCGCACCGCTACATCACCGACCGGTTCCTGCCGGACAAGGCGATCGACCTCATCGACCAGGCCGGTGCCCGGCTCTCCCTGCGCCGCGGACCCGTCGTCGACACGGCGGCGATGCGCGCCGAACTCGGCGAGCTCGAAGCGGAGAAGAACTCGGCGATCGCCGCGGAGAACTTCGAACGGGCAGGAGAGATCCGCGACGAGATCTCCCGCCTCACCGACCGACTCGAGGAGGTCCTGAACTCAACGACCGCCTCGGCGGAGGACGGTGACGGCGTCGTCGATGCCGAGCAGATCGCTCAGGTCGTCTCCCGGGCCACCGGCATCCCGGCGTCGAGCATGACGCAGGAGACGAAGATCCGCCTCGCCGGGCTCGAGGACATGCTCCACGGGCGCGTCGTCGGTCAGGACGACGCCGTGACCGCGGTGTCGAAGGCCATCCGCCGGTCCCAGACCGGAATGGGCGACCCGGCCAGGCCCATCGGCAGCTTCCTCTTCCTCGGCCCCACGGGCGTGGGCAAGACGGAGCTGGCGAAGGCGCTCGCCGCGACCCTCTTCGACGACGAGTCGGCGATGATCCGGTTCGACATGAGCGAGTTCGGGGAACGGCACACCGTGTCCCGTCTCGTCGGCGCCCCTCCCGGGTACGTCGGCTACGACGAGGCCGGCCAGCTCACCGAGCAGGTCCGCAGGCGGCCGTATGCGGTCATCCTCCTCGACGAGGTCGAGAAGGCGCACCCGGATGCGTTCAACCTGCTCCTCCAGGTCCTCGACGACGGTCGGCTCACCGACGGTCAGGGCCGGACGGTCGACTTCCGCAACACGGTCATCATCATGACCTCGAACCTCGGGTCCGAGTTCATCGGCCAGAGCACCCCGCTGGGCTTCACCTCGGCGGATGCCACGGTCACCGACCGTGACCTGCGGGCGAAGGTGATGGGCAGGCTCAAGGAGGTCATGCGTCCCGAGTTCCTCAACCGGATCGACGAGACCGTGATGTTCACCCGCCTCGACCGCGTCCAGCTGCGGGAGATCGTCGGGCTCCAGCTCGAACTCTCGATCGAGCGCCTGGGCCGTCAGGGCATCGCCCTCGACGTCACCGAGGAGGCTATGGACTGGCTCGCCGAGGCGGGCTACGAACCCGAGTTCGGTGCCCGTCCACTGCGCCGTGTCATCCAGCGCGAGCTCGACGACCGGATCGCTGACATCCTCGTCACCGAGGCGGTCGGCGAGGGCGGAGTCGTCGACGTCACCGTCGTCGACGGTCAGCTCGCCGTCACCGCGCGAGAGAGCGCGCCGCTGGCCGCGTGAGTGCGGACTCCGTGGGCGCGTGAACTGAGCGCTGCCGCTTGAGCGCGGCTGCTTGAGCGCGGCTGCAGAACGTGTGTGACTGCACGGGCCAGTGCCCGGGTGGGAGATCATCTCCGACCCGGGCACTGTGCTGTCCGGGGACGAGTGTGGCTGTCTGCGGGCGCGAGCGGCTGCTCAGGGACGCGGACCAGCACGACGATCCGACACCAACGCGGTTAGCCGACACCAGCTCGGAGATCCGACACCAACGCGGTGAACCGACTCCTCGCGAAATACGAGCACGGTGTTCCGACCCCAGCACGGTACATGTGCCGTGCTGGGGTCGGAACACCGTGCTGTTGCCGGCGCTGCCCACCGCGGCACCCCGCGGCACCCCGCGCCACCCCGTCGTCTCACACGAGCGGGACGGTGATCTCCTTCATCCACGCCTTCCGGCCGAAGTCGCGGGCCTTCACGGTCACCGAATCGGAGGCGACCTCGACCTGCAGACCCTGGTTGAACCCGCCGGGCACGGTCTTCTCGCCGCCCTGGCCGTTGTCCGTGTAGCCGGTCTCGATGGCGCCGGTGTTGAAGACGTTGAAGCCGACGAGGTTGCCCGAGGCGGGCACGACCCGGCGCGTGTACCAGTCGGAGAGCTCGAGGTCCCAGTGCGTGTGACCGCAGAAGAGGAACACGTTTCGGTACGGCGCGAGCACCTCGAGCAGTCGATCGGCCTGCATGTAGTCGGAGAGGTAGAGCTTGTTCCTCGTCCCGGAGACCGTGTTCGGCAGCGGGTGGTGGGTGATGACCATGATCGGCTTGTTCCGCCGGTCCCAGTAGGCGATCCGGTCGGCCAGCCATGTGAACTGCTTCTCGCTCATCCACACTTCGTCCCAGCGCTTCTCGTCGTAGTAGCGCATATAGCGTTCGGTGCCGATCGTGAGCACGGGGACGCCGCCGAAGCTGAACTCCTCGTAGATCGTGTTCCGGCCGGCGAAGTTGTAGAAGGACTTGAACAGCGAGTCCTCGACGACCCCGTTGGGCCACGTGTCCTGGGCCAGGGTGTTCGGGTCCTTGTACTTCGGGACGTAGAACTCGTGGTTGCCGATCGCCCACGCCACCGTCGAGGGGTGGGCGTGCTTGTCCATCCGCTTCGTCACCTCGGCGTATTCGAAGTCGTAGCCGCGCGGGGTGATGTCGCCGGCGATCGCGAGACCGGCGCTGGCCCGGTTGGTCGTGCGCATGTCCTCGAGGGCGACGCCGAGGTCGTTGAGATCGCCCTGGATGTCGGAGATGACGTTGAAGCGCGTCACCGACCCGTTCCCTTTGTCCTTGCCCTTCGCCTTCCCGTTTCCGGGCTTCGCGGCCGCCGGGCCGGCCGCGAGGGTGGCGCCGAGCGCTCCGATGCCTGCAGTGGTGATGAGTGCGCGTCTGTTGACCATGGGAGTGAGGCTAGGGGAGCCGGACGCGCGGCAGATGGCCGCCGGGTGGATCGCGGCTGAATCGGTGCGTTCAGCTCTCGTTCACCCGCGGCGCCCCCGTGTGATCGACGCTGAGGGCACGGTTGATGACGAGCCTCTCGCACAGCGTCCACGTGGTCGTCGTCATGAGGTAGAGGGTCGCGGCGAGCGGGACGAAGGCCGCGATGACGGCGGTGATGAAGGGCATGAAGCTGAGGATCTTCGTCATCCCGCTGAGGTCGGGCATCCCCGGTGCCGTCCCCTGACCGGCGTGTGTTCCCGTGCCGGCCGGGGTCCCCGTCGCCGAGGCGGTCGGTGCCGCCTCCGGCAGAGGCGGAGTGAGGAGGTGGCGGGAGAGGGCGGCGACCGTGCCGATGAGGACGATGAGGACGGCGAAGAGCAGGCCTGAGACCCAGGTCAGTCCGCCCGAGCCGATGAGGCCGACGAGGCTCGAGCTCAGCGGGATGCCGAAGAGGGTGTGGCCGAGCAGCTCATTGGGCGCCCCGCCGATCGTCGCCTGGACGAAGAGCCCGTAGACGGCCATGAGCACGGGCGTCTGCGCGAGCACCGGCAGGCAGCCGGCGAACGGGGAGGCCTTCTCCTCCCGGTAGAGCTCCATGAGCTTCTCCTGCATCCGCTGCGGATCGGACTTGTGCTTGGCCTGGAGTTCGGTGATCTTCGGGGCCAGCCGTCGGCGCGTGATCCCCGCCCGCACCTGGGAGAGGCCGACGGGGATGAGCAGGCAGCGCACGGCGATCGTGAGCACGATGACCGCCAGCGCCGCACCGTTGGCTCCTGCAAGGGGTTCGAGGAGATCGCTGAGCGTGGTGACGAGCCAGTAGGCGCCGTCGAGGAGGAGGCGGATGGGCGGGAATTCGTAGATGTTCATGGTGGTGTCCTTCGCAGGTTCGGGTGGGAGCGCAGCGGTGCGCTCGAGCCGCCTGAGAACGACGAAGGATCATCGACGAAGGGTCATCGCAGAGATGGGATCACCGAGGTGGGCTCGCCGAGGTGGGACCGCGGAAGCGGGAGACTTCGGGCGAGACCTCGGGGAGGTCGTCGTTCAGGCGTGAGCGCGAACGACGAAGGAGGGTGCTCTGGCCAGCGTGGTTCCGGGAGTGCCCGGTGCTTCGGGGAGCGGGACGTCGCGGACCTCTGCGGGTTCGCGACGCATCCACGGGCCGTGTGGGGCCAGGGAGAGGACCCTCACAAGCGCTCTGCCCGCCCTCGCCCCCACGGGCGACAGGATCGCCGCACCGAGGATGACGAGGACGAGCAGATGCGCGGGGGATTGGGGGAGGACCGCGTCGAGGTCAGTGCTGAGTACGACGACGATGAGTTGGACTGCCATCCACAGACTCAGCATCGCACCCGCCTTTCCTCTTTGCTGTCGGTACACGATGCTAGCACCGACTCGGGTGTCCCGGCGCACAATCCGCTCCGGGCAGAACCGTCCCGCTCCCGGCGGAGAGCCGTTCCCGACCGCGACGCCGGGTGCGAGCCTGAGGTCATGAACGCACACACCGCCCCGCCGGTCTGGGCCGATGACGAATCGCCGACCGTGTCCCCTGTCCCCGAGACCCAGCGCATGCTCGCCGCCTACCGCACCGTCGTCTTCAACGGCGAACTCCGCGACGAGAACGGGATGGAGATCGTCTCCCGGCTCGTCCTCCTCTCCGCCGAGGACCCCGAGGCCGACATCTTCCTCTGGATCAACTCTCCCGGCGGGTCGGTGCCGATGATGCACGCGATCGCCGACACCATTGCGACCCTGCCGGGCGATGTCGTGACGATCGCGTTCGGGTGGGCCGCCTCGGCGGGGCAGTTCGTCCTCACCATGGGCACCCCGGGCAGGCGCTTCGCCCTGCCCCATGCCCGCATCCTCCTCCACCAGGGGTCGGCGGGGATCGGGGGAGCGGCCGCCGACATCGAACTCCAGGGCGGGGACCTGCGGGCCGTCCGCGACTCCGTGCTCACCCGCATCAGCGAAGCCAGCGGTCAGGCCTTCGAGAAGGTCTTCGCCGATTCGCTGCGGGATCGGTGGTTCACCGCCGAGGCGGCACTCGAGTACGGGCTCATCGACGGAATCGTCTCCTCCCCGGCCGAGCTCTACGCCCCGATCGCGCCGAGGCGGAGACTCGGCGTCACGGCGGGAGCGCGGTCATGAGCCAGTACACGATCCCGCACGTCGTCGACCGGTCGGGGAATTCGGAGAAGATCGTCGACGTCTATTCGCATCTGCTGGGCAATCGGATCATCTACCTGGGCGTGCCCATCGACGACGGGGTCGCGAACACCGTCATCGCCCAGCTCCTCCACCTCGAATCCGTGAGTCAGGAGCTGCCGATCCACATGTACATCAACTCCCCGGGTGGGTCGCTGACCGCGATGACCGCCGTCTACGATGCGATGTCCCATGTCGGTGCTCCCGTGGCGACGACGTGCGTGGGCCAGGCCGTCGCCGATGCCGCGGTGCTGCTCGCCGGCGGTGAGCCGGGCAGGCGGTCGATGCTCGCCCATGCCCGCGTCGTCCTGCGCCAGCCGCATGCCGAGGGGGCGCGGGGGACGATCCCGGATCTCATCGTCGCCGCCGATGAGATCGTGCGTCAGCGTCGCGAGGTCGAGGCGATGCTCGCCGCCGACACGGGGCGCAGTCTCGAGCAGATCCATGCCGACCTCGACCGGGATCTCGTCCTCGACGCCGAGGCGGCGAAGGCGTTCGGGATCATCGACGCGATCGTGTGAGGGGTCCGGGCCGCAGTGGCCGGGCCGCGGTAGCTGGGCCGCGGTTCACGCGGCGAGGGAAAGCTGCGCCCGGCCCACGTCGCTCAGCCGCGCCCGAGCATGCGGGAGGCCTGCGGGCTGCAGGCCCGCGAGTTCGAGCCCCGCGAGCTGGAGGCTGCCGTGCTCGGCATCGGCGGCGGCGAGGACGAGGACCTGGGGCAGGGCGAGTCCGAGGACCGCGGCGATGGCCTCGATGACCTCGGACGACGGGTCCTTGAGGCCGCGTTCGACCTCTGAGAGGTACTGGGTCGAGACCCCCGAACGGGCCGAGACTTCGGCGAGGGTGAGTCCGAGCTCTGTGCGCCGCAGTCGCAGGACGCGACCGAGGGCCTCGCGCCACAGGCGGGGTGGGACGGTGCGGGCTGCGGGATCGCGCTGGGTCTCCATGTCCTGAGCCTAGGGCGGGCAGGGGAGGAGGGCGAGGCTTTCTGCTGTGAGCGGATGGACGTTGCCGCTCCACGCGGACAGGCGGTGTCGGGCCGCGAGACAAGGTTTCAAGAACCTTGAAAGTTAAGTTAGGCTGGCCTAGTCAAAATCGCTGGGCCGGTTGCCGGCCCCACTGTCGAAAGGGCAGAGATGTCGCTTCCATTAGTGCGCCGGGCTCTCGCCGCAGGCACCCTCATCGTTCTCGCCTTCACCGCGAGCGCGTGCGGGCAGAACTCCTCGGCCGACGCCGGGTCCGCCTCCGGGGACTTCACCCCGGTGACGATCAAGCACGCCCTCGGTGAGGCGGTCATCGAGTCCGAACCGCAGCGCGTCGTCACCCTCGGCCAGGGGTCGACCGAGACGGCGATCGCGCTCGGAAAGACGCCGGTGGGCATGGAGGAGTACGCGTGGGGCAGCGACGACACCGGCTACATGCCGTGGATCTACGACGCGGTCAAGGAACGCGGGGACAAGCTGCCCGAACAGTTCCAGGGCGCCACCGAACTCGACGTCGAGAAGATCGCCTCGCTCAACCCCGACGTCATCCTCGCGCCGTGGTCGGGGATCACGGCCGATCAGTACAAGCAGCTCGACCAGATCGCGCCGACCGTCGCGTATCCGAAGGAACCGTGGACGATCAAGTGGGATGAGCAGATCACGACGATCGGCAAGGCGCTCGGTCAGGAGGACGAGTCGAAGAAGCTCGTCGAGGACGTCAAGAAGCAGCTCAACGATGCGAAGCGTCCCGAGTACAAGGGTCTGACCTTCTCATTCATCTACAACTCGGGACCCGGCACGCTCGGGGTCTTCTACCCGCAGGAACAGCGCGTGGCGATGGTCTCCGCGCTCGGGCTCACTCCCGACCCGGTCATCGAGGACCTGCGCAAGGAGTACGACGCCCCCGGCACGGACTCCGCGCTCATCGGGCTCGAGAACGCCGACAAACTGAACAACTCCGACCTCATCTTCACCTTCTACTCGGATCCGAAGAACAGGAAGGAGATCGAGTCCCAGAGCGTGTACGCGAACATCCCGGCGATCAAGGCCGGCGCCGTCGTCGCGCCCGAGGACCAGCCCTTCGTCACCGGATCCTCGATCATCAACCCGCTCACCCTGCCCTGGGCGCTCGAGCGCTACGTGCCGATGATCGACGAGGCCGTGAAGAAGCTCGACAAGTAGGACTCAGCAATACCGCTGCGCCATCGCCTGGGCCCTCTCGCCGAGGCGGTGGCGCAGTGAGTCCGGGGCGATGACCTCGGCGCGGTCTCCGAGCAGCCAGAGCGCCCATTCGGCGTGCTCGGCATCCTGGAATCGCACGACGACCTCCACCCCGCCGTCGACCGCAGTGAGCGCACTGCGGTCGACGGCAGTCTCGTACAGGGCTGCCGCACCGGCTTCGTCTGTGCGCACGGTGACCGTGAGCCCAGCCCCTGACCTGCGGAAACGGTCACTGCGCTCGGCCCACAGGGCGGCGAGGTCGACATCCTCGGTGCGCTGCGCCTCCTCGGCGAGGAGTTGCGCCGCACGGACACGGGAGAGCCGATACGTCCGATCCTCACCGGCACTGAGCGCAAGCAGGTAGCCACGGCCGCGCGAGGTGACGAGACCGATCGGATCGACGGTGCGCCACCTCGGCGAGCTGTCGGCCGATCCGTAGTCGAGGCGGAGGCGACAGCCCTGAACCACGCCGAGGCGGATCGGCGTCATCACCTCGGCGTCGATCTCCTCGGCCGGCCGGGGTCGGGCGAGCAGGTCGGCTTCGGGCTCGACGAGGATGCGCCGGGCGATCGCAGCGGCGCCGCCGCGGTGGCTGGCGGGCAGGGCGTCGAGGAGTTTGAGCATGCCCGAGCCGAGGGCGGGAGCGAGTCCGAAGCGGTCGTGGCCGTTGGGGAGGCCGGAGGCGACGAGCGCGAGCGTCTCGTCGTGGCTGAGTCCCGTGAGCTCGGTGCGGAAGCCGGGCAGCAGAGCGAAGCCGCCGTGTCGGCCGCGTTCGGCGAAGACGGGGACGCCGGCGAGCGAGAGCGCGTCGATGTCGCGGAGGATCGTGCGCGTCGAGACCTCGAGTTCGGCGGCGAGGGCATCCGCTGTCATCCTCCCGCGCTGCCGGAGCAGGAGCACGAGGGAGACGAGGCGGTCAGCGCGCATACCGACACTGTATTCCCATACACGACAGGAGATGTCGTGATTATCCGGAAGTCTCATCCGCAGGTCGTCGACCGACGGCGGCCACGGCACAGCCGGCAGATCACGCCGGCCAGGCAGAGGAGGACAGATGGAACGCAGCGCAGTCAACCCGGTCACATGGTCACAGGAGCTCGGCTTCAACCAGGGAGAGCTCGTCACGGGTGCCGTGCGCACCCTCTTTATCTCGGGGCAGACGGCGATGGATTCGGGCGGGCGCCCGCAGCACGACGGTGACGTCGCCGCGCAGCTGAGGCTCAGCCTCGACAATGTCGAAGCCGTCCTCGCCGAGGCGGGAATGGGCTTGGCCGACCTCGTGCGGCTCAACGTCTATACGACGGGGATCGACGACCTCGTCCCGCACTACGGGCAGCTCGCGGCCAGGTTCGCGGCGGTCGGGGTGGCGCCGACGACGACGATGCTCGAGGTCGCCCGCCTCGCCGTGCCCGGTCAGCTCGTCGAACTCGAGGGCATCGCCGTGCAGTGAGCCGCGGCGGGAACCCGATCAGCGGTCGCGCGGGCCCTCCCGTTCGCGGCGCAGTGCGGCCTTGTGCTTCGCCCAGGCGCTCGCGAGGTCGACGTCGTCGATGAGCCACGACATGTAGTCGTGCATGTTCGTCACCCGGGCATGGGCATCCGTGCCCGGGTCGACGTGGTCGAGCGCAGAGGCGGCGAGCTCGCGCTGGGCCCGCAGGTACGCGTACTCCCGGTCGAGGAACCCCGCCCACACGTCGGGGTCCATGACGAACCGGTCGGCACGCGTGCCCACCGGGCGGACCCTGCGGACGAAGCCCGCCTCGATGAGCCGCCTCGTCGCCGTCGACACGGTGCCCGCGCTGATGCCGAGCACCTCGACGAGCTCGGCCGCGGTGACCCCGCCAGCGGAGTCGAGCAGCAGATAGCCGGCGATGCGGCCCTCGAGCTCGGACCCGCCCGACATCGTCCACATCGTGCCGAAGCGGGTGCTGAACTCGCGGCGGAAGGCACTGGGAGGATCGGCGACCATCAGCTCAGCGCGCTCATCTTCTTCCAGTCATCCCAGTCATAGACCCAGTCGGAGATGTCGCTGTCGTCGGTGGACAGGTTCACCGAGGAGTCCTTGACGATGACGGGGTCACCGTAGAGCGCGGAGTCGTAGTACTCCTTGGCCCGCGCGGTGCTCAGGTTGATGCAGCCGTGGGAGACGTTCGCCGAACCCTGCTGCCCGACCGACCACGGGGCCGCGTGGACGAACTCGCCGTTGTTGTGAATGCGCACCGCCCACTTCACCGGGGTCGTGTACCCCCACCGGGCCGAGGTCATCGTGTAGTCCGAATGCTTCGACATGACGACGTGCACGCCGTTGTACGACGGTGCCTTCGCCGAGCCGAGCGAGGTCGGGAAGTCCATGACCTTTTTGCCGTCGCGGGTGACGACCATGCGGTGGGTCTTCGCGCTCGCCTCAACGATCTGCTCCCGGCCGACCTCGAAGTCGATCGACAGGTCGTTCTTGCCCGTCCGGTCCTCGGCCATCGGCACGTTCTTCAGCGGCGCATCGACGGAGACCTTCGAATTCGCCGGCCAGTAGTCCTTCGGGCGGAAGTGCAGCCGCGACTCCGGGTCGTCCGGCAGCCATGCCCAGGACCCTTCGACCTCGCGCTTCTTCCCGTCCATGTCCGTGACGTCGACCGTGAGCCGGTGCTCGACGTCGTCACGGTATTTCTTGGCCACCTTCGAGCCGAAGGTGAGGATGATCGGGGCCGCCACCCCGACCGTCTGGTCATCGGCGAGGACGGTGCGCACCGCCATCGGGTCCCCGCCCGCGTCGTCGACCTTCGCCGAGGTGGTGAACTCGTGGTCCTTGCCGTCCGGGGTCGTCGCCGTGGCTGTGAGGTCATAGGTGCTCGAGGCGACGAGATCGAACCGCGAGGTCCACGATGTGGCCTCGTCCGGGGCGGTGACCGGGGCATCCGTCGCCGGGTCTGTCGCCGAGGCGGTCGGGCTCTCGGTCGGGGCAGCGGAGTCGGTCGCGTCAGGCGAGGGTGACGCGTCGGAAGTGGCCGACTTGTCAGGGGACGCAGTCTCGTCGGGGGAGGTCAGGCCGCCGGCCTTCGCGTCCTCGGTCGTCAGCGCGGTCCCCTTCGCGTCGAAGAACGTGCCGGGGTCCGTGGTGATGCGCGGGTGGTCGGCGTCGGTGATCTTCACATCCTTGAGCGCAGCTCCTTCGACGCTCAGGCTGATCCGCTTGCCCGCCTCGACGTCGATCGACGAACCCGAGTCGACGGTCTCCCCGGACGGTGCCGCTGTGGGGGCTGCGGAGGCGCTGGGACTCCCGGTCGCCTCGGCGTCCTTCTCGGATTTCCCGGTGTCGTCGACGGCCCCGACGCGGAAGACCGGGGCGGGAGAGGTCGTGACGTCGGCGGAGTCGCCGTCACGGGTGGCGGAGGAATCGGAGCTCGAGGGGGTGCAGGCGGCCAGCAGCGTCAGTGCTGTGACGGCGGCGACTGCCCCGGAGATTTTCGTGCGTGACAAACTGGGGACCTCGTTCGGAGACGGAGTGGAGAACCGGATCCATGCTAGGAAAGCCACATCTCGAAACGATGTCGGATGGTGTCGCTGACCGGCGGAAAAGGCTCCTGATATCGGCTCTGACCTGGGGAATCAGTCAGCTGGGGAGTTGCCGAATCGTGATCTTGGGAAGAGAGGACTCCCCGTGCACCCGCCAGAGCTCGCTTACCCTTGCTGCCTTCCGGCCCTGGGGGAGTTCACAAGATGACGCCGCACGGGGAGCCGTGGACCAGTCTAGGGGAGAGGGTGCGCGGGGGACAAAATGAGCGTGTGCGAACTCGGTCACGCCGGCGGCTCACGCTTCCCGCAGGCGATCCGCCTTGTCGCGGAGGACAGCGGCCTCACGGTCGTTGACGGCGAGCTCGGCGGCACGGTCGAGCTCGGAGAGCGCCTCGGCGGTCCGTCCTGCTCGGGCGAGCAGCTCCCCGCGGACGCTGGGCACATGATGGAACCGGGCCAGCGCACGAGCGATCCCGCTGTCGTCGATGACGCGCAGACCCGCCTCGGGAGACTCGGCTTCGGCGATCGCGATCGCCCGGTTGAGCGTCGTCATGGGGGAGGGGGCGACGGACTCGAGTTCACGGTAGAGCTGCGCGATGCGATCCCAATCCGTGTCCGCGAATCGTCGGGCCGAGGCGTGGACGGCCGCGATCGCCGCCTGCAGCGTGTACGGTCCGCTCCCCGTTCCCGTGGTCTCCGCCGTGTGCAGAGCCTGCGCCGTGGGCACTGCCCTGGCCGCGTGCAGCCTCTCCGCCGTGTGCAGGGACCTCTCACCGAGGCGGATGAGCGACCGATCCCAGCGGGTCCGATCCTGGTCGGCCAGGAGGATCGGCGTCCCGTCGGGGCGCAGGCGTGCCGGGAAGCGGGCGGCGGTGAAGGCCATGAGCGCGACGAGCCCGTGGACCTCAGGCTCCTCGGGCACCAGTCCCGCGGTGATGCGGGTGAGCCGAAGGGCGTCCATGGACAGCTCCGGTTTCATCCAGTCGGCGCCGGCGGTCGCGACATGCCCTTCGGAGAACATGAGGTAGAGGACGGAGAGCACCGAGGTGAGCCGGTCGGGCCATTCGTTCGCCGGCGGCAGTTCGAAGGGCACGTCGGCCAGAGCCAGGGTCTTCTTCGCCCGCACGATGCGCTGCTGGACGGTGGCGACCGGGACGAGGAACGCCCGCGCGATCTCCTGCGTGGTCAGTCCGCCGACGACCCGCAGGGTGAGCGCGAGCTGGGCTTCCCTGCCCAGCACCGGGTGGCAGGAGATGAAGATGAGCCGGAGCACGTCGTCGTCGATCGTGTCCGGATCCCACGGCAGCGCCCCGGCGTCCGATGCCTGTTCGTCTTCGAGCCGGTGGCCGATCTCGGTCACCCGGGTCTCGAACCGCTCGCGGCGCCGCCACGAGTCGATGGCTCGGCGTTTGGCCACGGTCATCAGCCAGCCGGCGGGGTTCGCGGGGATCCCGGTGGCGAACCACGAGGTCAGGGCCTCGGTGAGCGCCTCCTGCGCGAGGTCCTCGGCGAACCCGAAGTCGCCGACGTGGCGGGTCAGGGCGGCGACGATCCTCGCCGCCTCGATCCGCCACGTCGCCGCGAGCACCCGGGACGCCTCGGTGAAGGACGACTCCACGGCAGGCGGTTCGGCATCGAACGGGCCCGGGCGCCCGGCAGGTGCGTCGGTCATCAGCCGCGACCGACCCGACCCTCCTCGATCCACTGCTGCTCCTTCTGGATCCATTCGTTGTCCTGCGGGAAGTCCTCGGGACCGGTGACGCGGCGGATCTCCATCTGCGAACCGGCGCCCAGCGGTGCGCGCTTGGCCCATTCGATCGCCTCCTCCTTCGAGGACACCTCGAGCATCCAGAAGCCGTTGAACAGCTCCCGCAGCTCCCCGTAGGGACCGTCGGTGACGACGGGATCGTCGTCACCGAACTCGACGACGGCGCCTTCGGAGGCGTCGGAGAGCCCCGCGCCGTCGACCATGACCCCGGCTTCGATCATCGACTCGTTGTACTTGCCCATGGCCGCGATGATCTCGTTGAAATCGGTGTTCTCGAAGGTGTCCACGGCCGCCTGGTCGACGGCGCGCATGATGAGCATGTATTTCATGATGACTCCTGTGTCGGAAGGTGCGAGGACCCCGGACGGGACCCTCTCATGCACTGCGTCGAACAAGCCTACGTGCGGATCGACACAGCGCCGAAGATTTTTCCCTGAACTTCTTCCAACCAGGTCGAGACCACAGTGTTACCACCTCGTGACTCCACCGCGACACGACTTCGGGGCTCCTCTGCTTAGGGTGGAGTGTCCCCTTTCCCTGTCCTCAAGGAATCATGCATATCTTCCGCCGCGTCATCCTCCCCTCGGCCTTCCTCTTCGTGCTCCTGCTCATCGCAGGTCTGCTCGCGTGGATCGCGTTCAAACCGGCGCCCGAGGACGGTTTCGACTCCACCTCGGCGACGGGGCAGCCGCAGGGTTCGTCGGTGTTCGCCGAACGCGGGTCGATCGCCAACTCCCTCGAACTCAAGGGGTCGATCGCCGTCGACCCGCCCACCGCGGTCAAGGCCGACCATGAGGGCACGGTCAACCACTTCTTCGTCCAACCCGGCGACGATGTGCTCGAAGGGGCCCAGCTGTTCCAGGTGAGGTCCACCGGTGAGGCACCCGCTCCCGCGGGCGGCTCCGACGCCGGCGATGCGGACGGTGCCGCCGAGGCTGCCCCGGCTCCTGCGAAGCCGAAGTACTACACCGTCGTCGCCCCCGCCGACGGCACCGTCGGGGACTTCTCCGTCGACAAGGACGCCACGGTGACCGCTGAGACCGAGGTGACCCAGCTGCTCAAGGACTCCTTCACCGCGCAGGCCCCGATCCCCGCCGTCGACCTCTACCGGGTCCCGAAGCTGCCGAAGACCGCAACGATCGCCATCACCGACGGTCCCGCCCCGTTCGACTGCACGGCCCTGCGCCTCGACCAGGGCGGATCCGTGAAGAACCCGCCGAACACCGATCCCAGCACCGAGGACGGCGAAGCCCCCGCGGACACCGGTTCGGACACCTCGGCGACGGGGGACGGACCCAAGCTCATCTGCACGGTCCCGGAGAAGCAGACCGTCTTCAACGGCCTCGAGGCGACGATGACCGTCGACGCGGGAGCGGCCGACGACGTCATCGTCGTCCCCGTCACCGCGGTGCGCGGACTCACCGACAAGGGCACCGTGTGGGTGCTCGACGACAACGGTGAGGCGACGGAGCGGGCGGTCACGCTCGGCCTCAACGACGGTGCCATGGTCGAGGTGAAGTCCGGACTCGAGGAGGGCGAGGAGGTCTCCGAATTCGTCCCCGGCACCGAACCGAAGGACGAGGGCGACATGTCCGATGACATGTCCGGTGGGGAGTTCGACTTCTGATGGCGGAGGCACCACTCCCGCCGGCACCCGAGGCGCCGGTGCCGCTGCTCAGTCTGCGCCACGTCGCCAGGACCGTGCCCATCGGTGAGGGGAAGCTGCTGACGATCCTCGCCGACATCAACTTCACCGCAAGCGCCGGGGAGCACATCGGCATCGTCGGCCGCTCCGGCACCGGCAAGTCGACGCTGCTCAACATCCTCGGCCTCCTCGACGCCCCGACCGGGGGAGAGATGGAGTTCGCCGGGGAACCCGTCCATGCGATCTCGCGGAACCGGGCGGCGAAGATCCGGGGCCGCGACGTCGGCTTCGTCTTCCAGCAGTTCAACCTCCTGCCGGGCCGCTCCGCGGTCGAGAACGTCGAAGCCCCGCTCATGTACGGCACCGGGAAGGAGTTCCGCAACCGGCGGCGTATCGCCTCTGAGATGCTCGATCGCCTCGGCCTCGGCGACCGGCTCGACTCGAAGCCCAACCGTCTCTCCGGCGGTGAGCAGCAGCGGGTCGCGATCGCCCGGGCGCTCGTGCGGCAGCCGAAGATCGTCCTCGCCGACGAACCCACCGGTGCCCTCGACGTCGAGACCGGTCAGCACGTGATGTCCCTGCTCGACGGGATCACCCGCGAATCGGGGGCTGCGCTCGTGACGATCACCCACGATCTCAGCATCGCGAACATGGCCACGCGGCGGTATTCGCTCTTCCGTGGGGCGCTGCATCCCATCGCCGACGGCGCGACCGCTGAGTCGCTGGTCGGAGGTGTGCGATGATCTCAGGTTTCCTCGCCTCGATCGTCGAGGCCTGGCAGGAGCTGCGCGTCCACAAGGTCCGTGTGCTCATGTCCCTCATCGGCGTCGGGGTCGCCGTGTGCGGTCTCACCCTCGTCGTCGGCTTCGGCGACATGATGCAGAAGGGGCTCGCTGACACTTTCGAGAAACAGAACGGTAGGGCGGCGACGTACACGCTCTACGTGATGCCTCCTTCAGGTGATCCGAACCCGAATGAGGCGGAGAAGATCGCCAGGGCGCTTGATGAGACGAAGAAACGATTCGGAATCGAGTATGTCTCGGCGGTGGCCAATGGAGAGATGGAGGTTCCGAGTCCGTCGGGCAATGTGTCTGCATTCGTGAGCGTCGTCGATCCGGACTACAACGTCATGCACAGAGTCAAAGTTGACCACGGACGGTGGTTCAACGAGTTCGATGCAACGAACTTGTCGCCGCCCATCGTTGCTGACGAGAAATTCCTGGAACAATACGGCATCGATCCAAGCTCGCTCCCCAGGACCGTTGATCTCCCGGGACATCAGGCGGGAAAGGCTACCGTCATCGGCTCATTCGCCGGCGCAGGGCCGACTTCGGACATCGGAAATGTCTATCTGCTCAACGGGCACCAGTCGAAGTTCATGCCGGATGCGACTGTTCCGACGGAGTTCGAGATGTGGCTGCCGCCGGAGACCGCGAAGGAACTGAGCAAGCAGGTGAGGACCGACCTCAAACGCCAGCTTCCAGGCTTCGACATCTCTGCGGATCGAACCGATTATGGTAACGAAGTCGACGGTCCGCTCGGGGCAGTCCAGAACGTGCTTCTCTTCATCAGCGTCCTCATTCTTCTTATGGGCATGCTCGGCCTCGTCAACATCTCGATGGTGACGATCCAGCAGAGGGTCCGGGAGATCGGCATCCGCCGGTCCTTCGGCGCGACGAGTCGGCGGATCTTCTTCTCCGTGATGATGGAGAGCGTTGTCGCGACGACGATGGCAGGAGCGATCGGCGTGCTCATCGCGATCCTCGTGCTCAAAGCTCCGATCGTCGGAGATGCATTGATGATGGGCACTGGAAGTACTCCACAGATACCGGTCACCGCCGTCATCGTCGGCATGCTCGTCTCGATCGGCATCGGTGCGCTCGCCGGTCTCGTCCCCGCGCTCGTGGCGATGCGGGTGCGCATCATCGACGCGATCCGGGCGTAGTCGTCCGACCCTCGCCGAGGCGGACCCCGGTGGGCACGGTCCCGCCGTCCCGCCTCGGCGAGGATGGGCACCGCCGCCTGGACGAAGTCAGGCGGCACCCGCCCGGTGCACGCGCAGCAGGACGAGCGCGCCGGCTCCGAAGATCAGACTGAGCGCGATCTGGGTGAGGCTGGCGAGCGCGAACGCGTCGTCGTAGCCGAACCGGGCGGTGAAGACGTGGAACAGGGCGCCGAGGAGGGCGACGCCGACGGCGATGCCCGCCTGCTGCATCGTCGCGATGAGTCCACCGCTGAGTCCCGCCACCCGGTCGGGCACGGCGCTGACGACGGTGCCGACGAGGGGACCGAACTGGAGGGCCTGACCGGCGCCGAGGACCAACCCCGGCAGCTGGATCCACAGGTTGAAGTCCCGGCCCGCGGCATCGGCGACCCAGGCGACGCCGAGGAGGCCGAAGATCTGCATGCCCGTGCCGAGCAGCATCGTGCCCGGTCCGCTCAGACGCCGCACGACGCGGGGGACGAGGAGGGAGACGATGAGGAACGAGGCCGCGAAGAGGCCGAGGGTCAGCCCTGAGACGTACGCGGGATCGCTGTGCCCGGTCTGGCTGGTCAGGGCGAAATTGAACAGGAACGTGCCGAACCCGCCGAAGAAGACGAACGACATGATCATCCCCACCCACGCGGCGGGAGCCCGGACGACCTGAGGTGGGATGAGCGGGTCGCGGCCGCGCACCTCGGCGACGGACTGCCAGACGGCGAACGCCGCGAGCGCGAGCGCGGAGACGACGAGGAGACCGGCCGGCAGCGGCACCCAGCCGGTGACGGGTCCGAGGGCGAGGCCGATGACGAGGCCGACCATGCCGATGCCGAGCAGTGCTGCGCCGATGAGGTCGAGCGGGGCCGGGTCGGGGGTGCGGGATTCGGTGAGCCGGAGCGAGCCGAGGAATGCGGCCAGGGCCACGACCCCGCAGCTGAGGAACGCCGCCCGCTACCCCCACTGGTCTCCGAAGGCGGAGATGAGGCCGCCGCCGATGACCTGCCCGCCGACGGTGCCGACCCCGGAGAACGCCCCGAAGAGGCTGATCGCCTTGAGCCGCTCGGTGCCGTTGAGTGCGTGCTGGATGCTCGCGAGGATCTGCGGCATCATCACGGCCGCCGCGAACCCCTGCACGGTGCGGGCGATGAGGAGTTCGGCCGGTCCCGGGGCGAGCCCGACGGCCACGGAGATGACGACGAGGGCTGCGGTGCCGAGCGTGAAGAGGCGGCGGCGCCCGAATCGGTCGCCGATGCGTCCGCAGAGGATGAGGCCCGAGGCGAAGGCCGCGGAGAAGAGGCCGACGACGAGCGCCGAGGCGGAGTCCCCGGCCCCGAGCGCCGTCTTCACCGCGGGGATCGCGATGTTCGACACGGAGAACATAAAGGTGGCGAGGAACGCCCCGACGTAGAGCGGCCAGAGGACCGCGCCACCCGGCGCGGGGTGGGACTCGGTCGCCGCTGTCTCGGTCGGGGGCATGGTGGGGGCGGTCACCTCGGCGGTGTCGGCGGCAGGGTTGCGTCTCATGGGACCAGTCTCGGACGGAATGCCTGCCGGTGGGAGGGCGTGGACATGGTGGTGGTCGGGCCACCTGGATCGCGTCGTCGGCCAGGGCGGACAATGGGAGTATGGCACACGTGAGAACCTCCGAACTCGGTCGCTTCCTCAAGTCACGTCGGGATCGGGTCCGCCCGTGTGACGTCGGGCTCGCCAAAGGCGCCCGGCGCCGGGTCCCGGGGCTGCGGCGGGAGGAGGTCGCGGTGCTCGCGAACATCGGCACGAGCTGGTACACGTGGCTCGAGCAGGGGCGTGAGGTCCATCCTTCCGAGTCCGTGCTCGAATCCATCGCCGAGGCGCTCCTCCTCGACCCCGAGGAGCGGGCGCACCTCTTCCTCCTCGGCGGGTATCCGGATCGGGTGACGAATCCGGGGAACTCGGCGGTGGGGGAGCAGCTGCGGACCCTGCTCGACGAGGTGCTGCCGCTGCCGGCGATGGTCACCGACCCCCGGTACACGATCCGTGCCTTCAATCCCGTCGAACGGTACCTCGTCACCGACCTCGCCGAGGTGGTCCCCGCCGACCGCAACTGTGTGATCCAGGCGTTCGAGAACCCCGAGTGGGCGTCGATCTTCCAGCCGCTGTCCGAGCACAAGCGGATCCTCGTCGCGAAGCTGCGGGCCGCGTATGCCGAGACCCTCGAGGATCCCGAATGGGGTCCGCTGCTCGAACGGCTCGGGCGGTTCGAGGAGTTCCGCTCACTGTGGGATTCGGGCAATGTCGGCCGGACGCCGGGGCGGACGAAGACGATCGAGAACCCCTACGTCGGCACCCTCAACCTCAAGATGACCACGCTCATCGCGCAGGAGAACCAGCGACTGACACTGTCCGTCTACCAGCCCGTCGACAAGGTCACCCGTTCCCGCTTGGAGACCCTGCACGGGTGGATCGAGGACGGCAGCATCGAGAAGCGGCGGGAGGCCGTGGTCGCCGAGCGGGCGGTTGCGCGGGCGGCTGAGTACGCCGATGTTGTGGCGGCCGAGGCGGGGGCTGAACGCGCCGTTCACCTGCGGGTCGTGTGATGGTTCACACTTCGCCGCAGCGATTTCGCATTGCGGTCACGACTCGGATAAGCTGATCCGCGGAGGATTCGCCTAGTGGCCTATGGCGCTCGCCTGGAACGCGGGTTGGGTTAACGCCCTCAGGGGTTCGAATCCCCTATCCTCCGCGGAAAGCAGAAGCCCCTCACCTGGGATTACTCGGGTGAGGGGCTTCTGCGTGCGCGGGTGCGTCTGCGGGTTAATAGGGGTTAATAGGCTCTTCGTAAACGAGAGTGTAAGACAGGCCTAATTCCAACCGATTTAGGTAGATGCTTGGCGATGTAGTGGGTGAGGTTGCGGAATCCCCGGTCGGATCCGCTCAGATGCTCAAGCTTCCCGTTGATCGATTCCGTCGGTGGGTTCGAGGTTCTGGTGAAGTAGGCCAACGCATCGGCCGCTCGTCGCCACAAAGCGTTTCAAGTCCACCAATTCAGCTGGCA
>NZ_BAABNP010000007.1:0-239190 GCF_038429965.1 Brevibacterium ammoniilyticum | reverse complement strand
TGACCCACCGTCCGCTACGGACTCACCGAGCGGCTCGCCCACCCAGGCCGGTAGACATAACCACCCGCTCCGTATAACGGCGCCGACTGCCCGGAGAGGTCGAGCTGCGAGGTCTCCCAGACCCCACGGGTCGGGTTCCACTTCGCGAAGGGCTGCATCGCCGGGGGTTGCGTGGTCGGGATTGCTATGCGCATCGTCGTCTTCTTCTAGGGGTGCGCGGACGGCGGGTGAGGACAGCAGGCCGCGCACGTTCTCGATGACGACGAGCTGGGGTTGCAGCGCGTCGATCGCGGCGGCCATGTACGACCAGAGCCCGGAGCGGGTGCCGGGCGCGAGGCCGGCGCGCTTGCCCACGGTCGAGACGTCCTGGCAGGGGAAGCCTCCACAGAGAACATCGACCGGCTCGACGGTGCGCCAGTCGATGGTGGTGATGTCGCCCAGGTTGGGGGCGTCGGGTCAGTGGTGGGCGAAGATGCGGGAGACGTGTTCGTTGTTCTCGGAGAACCAGATCGTCTCGCCATCCAAGGCATGTTCGACGGCGAGGTCGAGACCGCCGTACCCGGAGAACAGTGATCCGACCCTGAGTGGGCGAGTCCGGTCGTGAGGGTCGTGCATGAGGGCTCCGGTTGACGGGTGATCCCGGTCGGACTTCACGCATGAGGTCACCACCGGGCTGGTCAGCGACCAGGTGCGCGACCACTCGAACCGCCACCGCTTGCCTCGTCGCCGATGCCGTGACCCGCGCGCGGCGCACCACCCCCGCGTACTTCGGAATCCGTGACTCAGGCGGCGCCGCCAGCTCTCGTTCGCCGGCCCACCGAGCCATCACACGTCTTTCAGACGAGGCCGTTTCGGGCTTTGTCGCATCTGATGCGACCGGTCTCGCGGGCTCACCTGCTCTCCGAGCGCGGCCGGAAGGAGCAGCCGAGGTGACGGTTTCGATGCGCGTGATGAGCGCGGGCGATGGATACAAGTACCTGTTGAAGTCCATCGCCGCGGGCGACGGCGACCGGAGCCTGAGCACGCCGCTGACCCGCTACTACGCGGAGGCGGGCACGCCGCCGGGCTTCTGGATGGGCTCGGGGCTGGGTCGTCTCGGGCACGGCGACCTGGTCGAGGGAGGGCAGGTCTCTGAAGCTCAGCTCGCGCTGTTGGTCGGGATGGGCCATGACCCGATCACGGGCGAGCCGCTGGGCCGCGCCTACCAGCAGTTCGCGTCGATCACCGAGCGGATCAAGCAGCGCGTCGACGCCCTCGACCCCGAGTTGGGGCCGGCGACTCGAGCGCAGGAAGTGGCCGCGATCGAGGCGGAGGAAGCCGAGCGCGGCACCCGCCGCGCAGTAGCCGGTTACGACTTCACATTCAGCGTGCCCAAGTCAGTCTCCACGATCTGGGCGGTCGCGGACGCCGGCACCCAAGCCCTGATCGCGGACGCCCATCATGCGGCGGTTGCAGAGCTGGTTGCGTTCCTCGAACGCGAGGTTGCCGCAACCCGCGTCGGTGCAACCGGGCCGGACGGCGCGGTTGCGCACGTCGACGTCGCCGGTGTCGTGGCCGCGGCATTCGATCACTACGACAGCCGTGCGGGCGACCCGCAGTTGCACACCCACGTCGTCGTCAGCAACAAGGTCCTGACCGTGCAGGACGGCCGCTGGCGGACCCTCGCCGGCCGGCCGATGCACTCCGTGGTCGTCGCAGTCTCCGAGCTCTACAACGCCGCGCTGGCCGACCAGCTCACCCGCGTCCTCGGCGTCGAATGGGAAGCACGCGAACGGGGCAGGGACCGGAACCCGGCATGGGAAATCGAGGGCGTGCCCGACGAGCTGGTGACCGAGTTCTCCACCCGGTCCCGACACATCGAGGCCGAGAAAGACCGCCTCATCGCCGGGTACGTCGCCAAGCACGGCAGGCAGCCCTCCGCGCGAACGGTGCTGAAACTTCGGGCGCAGGCGACGCTCGCCACGAGGCCGGAGAAGCAGGTCCGGTCGCTGGCCGACCTCACCGCCGAGTGGCGGCAGCGCGCCGGCCGGGTGCTGCGCCGGGACGCGAACGGCTGGGCGCGCACGTTCACCGCATCCACCGCAGACGCACCGCGGCGGGTGCTGCGCGCCGACGACGTGCCGCTGGATGTGGTGCGCGAGGTCGGGCAGACCGTGATGGAGACGGTGGGCGAGAAGCGTTCGACCTGGACCCGCTGGAACCTGCATGCCGAAGCATCCCGGCAGTTGATGGGGTGGCGGTTCGCCAGCATCCAGGACCGGGAGGCGATCACCGGGCTCGTGGTCGATGCCGCCGAGCACGCTTCGCTGCGGCTGACGCCGCCGGAGCTGGCGTCCAGCCCGTTGCAGTTCCGCCGCGTGGACGGCACCTCTCGGTTCCGGCCGCACGCCTCGACCCTGTTCTCATCCGAAGTCCTGCTGGCCGCCGAAGACCGACTCCTGGCGCGTGCCGCCACAACGGCCGGGCCGGTGGTGCCGTTGGAGACGGTTGAGAGGATCGCCCGCAAGCCCGACGCACGCGGCCGGGTGCTCGGCGAGGATCAGGCCGCGGCCCTTGCCGCGATCGCGGTCTCCGGTCGGGTCGTGGACGTGCTGGTCGGCCCGGCTGGGGCCGGGAAGACGACGGCGATGAACGGGCTCCGCAGGGCGTGGGAGAAGGAGCACGGCACAGGGTCGGTGATCGGGCTCGCCCCCTCGGCGGTCGCCGCGCAGGTCCTCGCCGATGACCTCGGCATCGCCACGGAGAACACGGCGAAGTGGTGGCAGAACCACCTCATGTACGGGACTACGTTCACGGCCGGGCAGCTCGTCATCATCGACGAGGCGAGCCTGGCCGGCACGATGTCGTTGGATCGGCTCACCCACGAAGCCGAGAAGGCCGGCGCGAAAGTCCTCCTGGTCGGCGACTGGGGCCAGCTCCAATCACCCGGCGCCGGCGGCAGTTTCGCCATGCTCGTGCACGCCCGCGATGACGCCCCCGAGCTGACCGATCTGCACCGCTTCACCAACGAATGGGAGAAGACCACCTCGCTCCAGCTACGCCACGGCCGTGCCGAGGCGATCGACGCCCTGATCGAGCACGGCCGGATCACCGGCGGCGACGAGGAAGCGATGATCGACGCCGCCTACACAGAATGGCGGGCCGATCTTGCTGCCGGGCGGGCGTCGATCCTGGTGACCGAGACCCACGCGACCGTCACCGAGCTGAACGCCAGAGCGCGGGCGGATCGGATCATCGACGGCACCGTAAACCCGACCCGCGAACTGCCGCTGCGCGACGGCACCGCGGTCTCCGAGGGCGATCTGGTCATCACCCGCGAGAACGACCGGCGGCTCCGCAACGGCCGAACCTGGGTCCGCAACGGCTCCCGCTGGACCGTCACCGGAGTTCGCGAGGACGGGTCGGTCAGCATCCGCCCGGCCGGGCGCAGGTTCGGCGGCGGGATCGTCCTGCCGGCCGACTATGTGGCCGAGCACCTGGACCTCGGCTACGCGATCACCGCGCACCGCGCCCAGGGCGTCACCACCGACACCGCGCACGCGGTCGTCACCGCCACCACGACGCGGGAGAACTTCTACGTCTCCATGACCCGCGGCGCCCACAGCAACCACGCCTATGTCACCGTCGACCGAGAGGACGCAGAACACGCGGTGCCGCATCCCGGAGACAACCCGAACGTCACCGCTCGCTCGATCCTCTACGGCGTGTTGCAGCACATCGGCGCCGAGCTGTCTGCGCACGAGACGGTCGCTGCCGAGCAGGACCGCTGGGGCTCGATCGCGCCGCTCGCGGCCGAGTACGACACGATCGCGCAAGCCGCCCAGCACGACCGCTGGGCGACCTTGCTCGCCGCGTCCGGGATCACCGCCGAGCAGATCGAAGACGTGCTCGGCTCCGACGCCTACGGCGCGCTGTCGGCCGAGCTGCGTCACGCCGAGGCCAACCACCACGACCTCGACGCGCTGCTCCCGCGGCTGGTCGCCGCGCGGAGTCTGGACGATGCCGATGACATCGCCTCCGTCCTGCACGCCCGCGTGGCACGCGCCACCGCCCGGCCCGCCGGATCAGGCCGCACCCGCAAGGCCCCGAGGCTGATCGTCGGACTGATCCCGCACGCCGGCGGGCAGATGGCAGACGACATGCGGCGAGCCCTGGACGAGCGCCGCGAGCTGATCGAAGGCCGCGCCGACGCCGTGCTCCGCGGCTACCTCACCGATGAGGAGCCGTGGACGGCCGACCTCGGCGCGGCTCCGAGGGGCGACAAGCAGAAGGCGGCGTGGTGGCGTGCCGCTCGCACCGTCGCCGCCTACCGCGACCGCTACGGCATCACCGACGACCGGACCCCGCTCGGCCCGACGCCGGAGAGCACCAGCCTGAAGATCGACGCCATCCGCGCCCGCGCCGCCCTCAACCGCGCCCAGGCGATCGCTCACGAAGGTACGACGGCTGATGCGGTGCGGCCAGCGACCACATCACGCCCCGCACCGAGCTTGTGAACCCGTCCAGCGAGGGCGGCCGTCAGAGAGAGCGCCCCGGCGTGCCCGGCGACGGGTGCCGGTGCCCGAACTCGCGTCCGACCTCGGGCCGCGTCACAGTCCGGTCCGGGGTTCTGTCGGCGTCGAGTAGGTCGATCACGTCGCTGGGCTGGGTGACGAGCGAGGCGAAGCCTTGCTTGATGAGTTCGTTCGGCCCCGCGCTCGCGACGCTGGTCACCGGGCCGGGCACCGCACCGACGCCCCGGCTGAGTTCGCGTGCGGCGATGACAGTGGTCATCGACCCGGACCGAGGACCGGCCTCGGGGATCACGGTCGCACCCGAGAGCGCCGCCAGCAGGCGGTTGCGGGCCAGGAACCTGTGTCTGGTCGGTGCGGCTCCCGGCGGCAGCTCGCTCACCAGCAAGCCGACATCCCCAATGCGATTCAGCAGCTCGCTGTGCCCGGCCGGGTAGGGGCGGTCCAACCCGCCGGCCAGAACGGCGATCGTCTGACCGCTCGCGGCAAGCACGCTCTTGTGCGCGGCCCCTTCGATCCCATAGGCGCCACCGGAGACGACGACCCGTTCCTCATCGGCAAGACCCGCCGCCAGCTCGCCCGCGACCTGCTCTCCATAGGCGGTCGCAGCGCGAGCGCCCGTGATCGTGGCCCGATCGCTCAGCGCCGTCATCAAGAACGAGACCGCACCGCGAGTCCACAGCAGGTACGGCGCACGATCGCTCAGGTCGTTCAGGCCGGCGGGCCATTCCTTGTCGGCGGGGATGAGCGTGCCGAATCCATGCCGCTCCGCCTGAGCCATCTGATCCAGCAGGCCGGGTGTGACCCGCGCCGTCAGTCGTTCGCGCCACATCAGTGTGTCGGCGCGTGCCAGGCCGGGCACTTCGTCGTCGGACTCGATCAGCCGCAGCGTCTCGACCCCGCCGTGACGGGCCAGGACGTACCCCGTGATCGGGTCGTTCGGCTCGGCGATCATCGACAACGCGACCCGCGCCATCCGCTCACCCTGCACCTGCTCCGCCAACGTGGCCATGATCGGTGTCCTCTCGCTCCAAGGTCACCGACGAGGTACACGCCCGCCTGCCGATGGGGTTCCCTCTGCCATAGGACAGTCGTAAACTCGGTAGCGAGGCAGGTTCAGCAAACTATGCGGGTCCTTCGGGACGGCCCTTCGCGGGCACTCGGTTCATAGCCGCCTCCACGACGGAACACCGTCGCGCTATGACGAGGAAAGAGGCCTGCAATGCTCCGGACGTCCGTGGCGCTCAGCGCACGAGGCTATGGCGTACTCCGCTACGCACCCACGAACCTGCTGCTCAACGCGATCCGCACACGGCGCGGCCTGAAGTGGGGCGTCCCCGCGATGCTGCTCGCCGGGGTCTACTTCTACGCCGCGGCGATCTGCACCACGATCATCAACGACGGGGGTCCCGGTTGGCTCTACCTGCTGGTCCTGGTGTTCGTCTGGAACGCCTTCAAGTTCCTTTGGATCGGCCCCGTCAGTCTGATCCAGCTCATAAGTGTCCGTGCGGGGGAGCGTCGCGAACGGCAACCGGTGCCGTCCTCGCGGTGACGCGCAGGCGAGCCCACCGCGCCATAGGGCACTGACCACGACACAGTCGCATTCGGTTGGCGCGTCCCTTCACGGTGTACCGCATCGATTCGGCGTGTCGATGGCTCTGTGATGTCGTTACGAGTAGTATCCGTTACATGCAGGACTTCACGAGCCTGAGCGACGCGGGCCTCACTGACGTTGATCGAGCGCTGCGTCATGAGCGGCTACGTCGCCGTAAGGCGTGGCGTAACTGCGAGCGTTGCGATCAGGTGTTCCTCGGGCGAGGTGATGCGCGCTTCTGCTCGGCTCGCTGTCGAGTCGCCGCGCATCGAGCGGGGAAGGAGTCCTGATGAGTGACACGCTGCGGGTTGTCGCGTCACGTCGGTACGGAACGCTCTCGCCGCTCCGCTATCCGGGAGGAAAGGCGGCGCTCGCTGGCTTCTTTGGCGACATCATCGATGCTCTCAGGGTCGAGCGCGCACGTTATATCGAGCCATATGCCGGTGGCGTGGGAGCTGGGATTGCGTTGCTCCGTGAGGGCATTGTCGAAGAACTGGTTATCAACGACATTGACCCTGCGGTGTACGCCTTCTGGAAATCTGCGGTCGGAGACAATGCCAGCTTCGTTGAAATGGTTGCGTCCGTCCCACTTACGATCGCTGAATGGCAGAAGCAGCGAGAGATATACAGATCGCGCGATGAGCGAGATTCACTCCGCCTCGGGTTCGCCTTCTTCTTTCTGAACAGGACCAATCGTTCAGGGATTCTGAATGCCGGAGTTATCGGCGGTCAGCGGCAGGAAGGGAGATACAAGATTGACGCCCGCTTCAATCGCGAAACGCTCATCGAACGATTGACTGCGATCGGAGGCTTGGCCGATCAGATCACGGTCTCAGACCTTGACGGCAGGACAGTGATCCAGCGTTACGCTCAGGACGATCGAGCATTTATGTACATCGATCCGCCCTATGTTCAGGCGGGGTCTCAGCTCTACCTCAACGCGTTCGACGGGCGCGATCACACAGCCCTCGCGGCGATCGTCAATACGGTGGAGAAGGCGCACTGGCTCATGACGTATGACACGGCTCCACTGATTGAGAAGCTGTATCGCGAGCACTTCCAATGCCGCTTGGAACTGACCTACTCCGCGCGGTATCCGGGGCAGGCCGAAGAACTGCTCGTTGCATCGCCCGCGGTCGCCGGTGTGGTCAAGGCGTTGCAGGGGCAGACTGTAATGGCGGACGCAACAAGCGCCTGAGCAGCGGATTGACCACCTTCCACGCCTGCCGAACGTCCTCTGCGGTCACTGACGCATCTGCGCTGTGCGCGATGAGATTGAACCACTGGATAGAGCCATGTTTGTGGGCGTTTCCCGACTGTATGGCGCCGATGGTCGATTTGAGAGTCTTCTCCGAGCCATAGGTTTGCGCGACCACTTTGAAAACCGCACTCAACTCGCCTGTCGCGGGCGTTGCAGAGCCCTCGAAATGGACCTTGATGGTGGCTTCGAGAACAGAGCGCAATAGGATCGCGGACGCGATAGGCAAGTTTCCCAGGTTGATCCGTCGTAGCTCGAAGTAGCGCAGTTTGAGGTTCAGTGGTGCGTTCTCGTAGTCGAGGCCAGACAGATCGAGCGTGTCCTTTGTGTCTGGATGGTTCGGTCCACGGCTTCCTGCTCCGCTCGGAGGCTCAGGCTGGGGTGGCGTTGCCCCGCCGGTCGCGCTACCGGGACCGCTTGGAGGCATTCCGTGGCTGACACCTTGCGACGGTCCAGGCGGAGTCGGTGGTGCGGGCGCGGCGGGTGATGGTGTCGGCGTTGCTGTAGTGGGTACACCGTTGAGACGGTCCACGAACGGCTGGTAGGCGTCATCACGCTTCTTGAGCTCCGGAGAGCGGGTGTTGAGCCTTCCAGCGCGAAACTCCCCGACTAGATACTCCAATGCACCGAGCTTCTTCTTTGGAAGTTTCGACGCGATCTTTTCGGGAGTTGAGGACCGAGGAAGCAACATGCCGTCTCTATCGAACTCCACCCCGATCGCAGCCGCGATGTCCTTACTTCGGTACGCGTACTCAAAGGCCGACATCGCCAAGTCGTCGCTGGCGGCGTACTGCCGGAGGGTGTGATCGGAGAATGGCGCAGCGGCAAGGAAGCGTCGCATCACAGCCATCTTCATGAACCTTGCGACCTCGACATCGGGGTACTGCGCCTTGACGTCCTCCACAGTCGTCTGGTCGTCCACGAGTGAGTAGTAGAAGGTTGCTTGTTGGTCGCGGCTCCACCGCTTCTTGGAGATGCCAGTGTGCAGTCGGGCAACGTGCGGGGCGGCGGTCGCGCGATCAGGCGCCACGATCACGCGGATTCGCTCGGGGAGGTTTTCTGCCTCGACTGCGTACCGCTTGAGCAGTGAGCGAACCTCGGCTTCGTGACCAGGCACGATCGTCGGGTCGTAGAGAGCCTTGAGTGCGCTGACGCGCCGGTTGCCTTCCAGGACGATGTACGAAGGCGGCTCGTCCCGTGACTCCGCCGCGATCACGATCGGCACCTCGTTGTCGAAGTAGCCGTCGCGAAGGATCAGCCGCGCCGCGCCGAGGACGTCCTCGGAAGCGAACAGATACTTCAAGGCTCCGGCTTCATCGTCGCGACGAGTCGGGATGCGGTAGTTCTCCAGGTCGAGCAGGAGCCGGCTCAGCTCGACCTCCACGATGGGTAGCTGCTCGTAAGCCATGTCCAGCCTCGTCTCGATGATCCGTCCGGCGATCTACGCCCTCGGTGCCGAACGGACGAGAGCTGTCGTTCAGTCCTAACTGTAGCCGCGCTGTTTCGCGATCGGGCTGAGACACGTCGAGGCGCATCAACCGAAGCTCCTCTGACGCGCGAACGCACGAACTGGTTGCCATAGGCGCCCGTGACGCCGTGACAGTTCTCGACGCGGGCAGGCGCCCAGGCACGGGACCACGGTCATGCAAACCATGCAGCCTGCCGGCGACGCCGCGTGGTCGCGTGAACTGCGGAACCAGACGGAAACGAGGCCGAGCTGCCACTTCGGACGCTTGTACGGAACCTGTCGTCGCGTGTCTTCACGGGACGGCCATGGTGCGTCGCCGCCTGGTACTGTCCACAGTCCGTGGGACGATAGGCATGGGAGCCGCCGGTTCCGAGCGGGAGAAGGTCCGTTGATTCACGCTCATCCTCCCGTTGCGAGCCGAGCGCTCAGCTTGCATCGGGGGGTATGCAAGGAGTAGCCAATGAGGGTCGCGCGCATCCGTATCGGACGTTTCCGGGGTTATCGCCATGCAGCGCTCGTGGTGCCAGAGAACATGGTGCTTGCAGGTGAGCCGCAGGCGGGCCGCACTGACATCGTCGAGGCCCTGCGCCGGGTTCTCGACGCCCGCAGTACTCGGTCCCGCGTGAATCCTCTCGACGTCTACCGACCTGCTGACGGCGATGAAGAGTCCTTGACGGAGGTAGAGGTGACTCTCCTCGACCTCGGGGAGGACCTCGAAACTCTTCTCAGCGAGAATCTGGAAACGTTCGACCGGGCAACCGGGGAGATCGCCACGCCAAGCAACGCGGGCGACGCGGTTCTGGGCGTACGTCTGTGCTATCGCGCACGATATGACCTCGATACGGACACCGGCGAGCACTGGGTCGATTACCCGGCGCGAAGTGATCCCGCTGCCGGTGTGTTCAAGAAGGCGAGCCGGATCGAGCGTGAGTCTCTGCCTGTCCAGTTCGTTGACAGTGCGCCGGCTCTCCAGCTGCGGGCAGAGGGAGTCCTGAGAGCACTCCTTGCTGATGCCGATCCTGGTGGCCTGGACAGCGCCCTCACCGATCTGGATTCGGCCGTCCATGCTGCAACCGGGTCGTTCTCTGAGACGGAGGTGGTCACTAGCGTTCTGGATAAGGTCATTGATTCCGGACCGCAGACTCTCTTCGGTATCGATGACTCCGCCGACATCAGTTTTCTGGCGGATGACGGTTCTATGGCTGCCCTCCTCAGAGCGCTTCAACCAGCGATCTCGATGGGTGCGGCCGGGGCCCTTCCCGTCCGTTCCCAGGGGTCGACTCTCGAGAGTGTGCTCTCGGCCGCTGAAGCCATCGCAGCCGCGCGAGATGCACAATCAGGCGTCGTCATCATCGGCGATGACTTCGGAGATCGCCTTGACGCATCGTCATCTGAACACATGGCGCGGCTCATCCACGTAACGGCAGGGCAAGCGATCCTCACAACGCGCCGTCCTGAGGTAGTACGAGCATTCGATCCCGGTGAGCTGGTTCGGCTCACGGTCAGCCACGGCGAGAGACGACAGCACCAGCTCTCTGCAGTCACGGACAAGACGGGCCGAGTCAACCGGAGGCTCATCCTGGAGCAGCTTCTCGCAGCGCTGAGCGCGAGAACCGTTGTCCTCCTGGAGGGGCCGCTCGATGTCGAGGGGTACGGCGCGCTCGCGTCGCGGCTCTTCCGGAAGACGAACGAACCGCACCACAGCCTCCCCGCTAACGGCATCCGCCTGGTCGCCCCGCCAGGGTCAGACGGAGGAGTTACCCGGCTCCCAGCCATTGCCGAGATCGCCCTTGAACTCGGATTCCACGTCCGAGCGATCGTCGACAATGACAAGCCAGGACACGAAGATCCAGCAGTCGGAGTCCTTGCAGGAATGATCGAACAACTCGTCGTGCTTCCCACTCGCACCGCCGTGGAGGCCGCACTCATCCGCGGCGTACCCGGAGATCAGCTCCGAGAGACGGTCGAGACCCTGGAAGACTTCGGCATGCCCGCCCTGCCACCCGATCTCGGCGACGACGACATCGCGGACCACCTCATCGCGACGAAAGTGATCAAGAAACAGGGGCTAGGGGCAGCCTGGGCTCACGCACTGACACGACAGCCGCCGATCGCGCGGTCCGCGATCGAAGCAGTCTGCGGCGATACGCTCGGACGCATCGACATCCCTGATCTACCATGACATTCGCCCCGCAGAACACGGAGCAGCAGCGAGTCGTAGCGACGCAGGCCGAACTCACTGTCGTGCTCGGCGGAGCGGGTGTCGGAAAGACGACCAGCGCGCTCGCCGCAGCTCACGCCCATCTTGAACGAGTAGCAGAAAGCGAACCCCACGATCGGGTCCTGTTCCTCTCGTTCTCTCGTTCCTCGGTGGCGCGCATAGCCTCCCGCGCAAACGAGATTCTCGGCCGCCGAGGCTCCCAGGTGGACATCATGACGTTCCACTCGCTCGCGTTCTCCGTGGTCCGGAGATTCGGGAATCTGGTCGGACACGGCGACGCCGTCCTCGTCAGCCCCGCTCGCGAGAAGCTCGGGCTGGCCCAGCACGAGATCGGATACAGCAGGCTCATCCCGCTCACACTCGAAATCGCTCAGGCCGCACCTGCTGTCGCAGAACACCTTCGCACCCGATGGGGCCTCGTAATCGTCGACGAATTTCAGGACACCGGCGATGCGCAGCAAGACCTCCTTCAGCTGATTGCCCGCGACAGCAGGCTGATACTGCTCGGCGACCCGAACCAGTGCATCTACACGTTCCTCGCCGAAGACGGCGTCAGAGTGGAGCGCATCGATGAAGCCTGCTCGGCCGCTGGGACAGAGAACACCATCCTGCTGCCAGAAACCTCCTTCCGAGACCCCTCCGGGATCATCCCGGCCGTCGCCAACGCCATCAGGGGACGCCTGTTCGACTCAGAGGCCATCGCGGCCGCCATCCAGGACGAAAGACTGGTCATCCAAGACGGAATACCACTCTCCGACGAGACCAGTCACGTCGCACGGGTCGTTAGCGAGTTAGCCGCGAAAGATATGGGCGTGGCAGTATTCACGCACCATAACGACATGCTCGCGGCTCTCTCGGATGCACTTGAAGCCGACGGGATCGAACATGAAGTTGCCGGTCTCAGTGACGCGCTCGCCGCCGCCCTCGACGCCCAGACTGCGATGGCGCGATTCCACACCGGCGATGGCACCTGGGGAATTGTTCTCGAAGCGATAGCCGTGTTCCTGACGAGCGCGCAACGTGGGCAGAAGGCGCCCCCCATCGCGTACCAGGTGATGAACGGTTCAGGCCCCACGACCCTGCAAGCTCGCCTGAGCGCTCTTCGAGAGCGTCTCTCCGAGGCGGGGTCCATTCGGGAGGTAATCGAGGTAGCGGCGACGGCACACGACGCGCTCGGACTACCGCAGAAGTCGGGCGCCTGGCAGCAAGCAGCAACCCTGCTCTCGGTGATGTACGCGCGAGCGGCACGCACGAGCAGCGCCCGCGATGACCGTCAGATGGTTGCAGCGATCTGTGCGGAAGCTCGTGAGGCGAGTTACGCGGCGCTCACGGACTCGGCGCTGAGCCCGCGAGAGGTTCAACTAATGAACCTCTACCAGACGAAGGGACGCGAGGCCGACGCAACCGTCGTGGTGTTGCGGGAGGGAGACTTCATGGGCTACGAATCAGAACCGTTCCCCACAACAAGTCGGCTCCTCTACGTGGTCTTCTCCAGAGCCAGACACAAGATCGTCGTGCTGCTCGTGGGCAACAGGTTCCACGCCGCCGTAGCGCCTCTCGCGGCTCTGGCCGCGAACTGAGCTTGCCTACGAGGGGGACCAGAAGGGGACCAGAATCATGCAATCCATGCATCCCGTGACGTGTTCTGCATGATCTGACGCCCGGAATCACGCGGAATCCGGGCAGGCCGAAGCCGTTTGGACGCCTGGGGGATGAGGTCGATGAGCGCCGCGGCGTCCTGCCCACCCGGCAGCGGCAGCTGGAGGAGGATGCCGGAGACCTCGTCATCGGCGGCGAGCTCGGTGAGCACCCCGGCGATGTCCTCGACGCTCGCCTCCGCCGGCAGCTCCCGGTGGCGGTCCCCGATGCCCACCGAGGTCGCGGCCTTGCGTTTGCTGCCGATGTAGACCTGACTGGCCGGGTCGTCGCCGACGAGGACGGTGGCGAGCGCGGGACGGCGGCCCGCCTCGGCGGCGAACTCCTCGACGAGCCGCGCCGTCTCCGCCCGGTACCGCTTGGCGATCGCCTTGCCGTCGATGATGCGTGCCGCCATCAGAAGACCACCGTGGTGTGTCCGTCGCGGACGACCTTGTCCTGGCACCACCAGGCCACGGCACGCGAGAGGACGGTGCGTTCGACGTTGGCCCCGCGCAGGGCAAGGTCGGCCGCGGTCTCCTCGTGGCCGACGCGCACGACGTCCTGTTCGATGATCGGGCCCTCGTCTAGGTCGCCGGTGACGAAGTGCGCGGTCGCGCCGATGAGCTTGACCCCGCGCTCCTTGGCCTTGCGGTAGGGGGCGGCGCCGATGAAGGCCGGGAGGAACGAATGGTGGATGTTGATGACGGGCACGCCGACCTGCTCGAGGAAGTCCTCGGAGATGATCTGCATGTAGCGGGCGAGGACGACGAGGTCGACGTTGCCGCGGAGCAGGTCGAGCTCGCGGGCCTCACCCTCGGCGCGGGTGTCCTTGTTCAGCGGAATGTGGAAGAAGGGGATGCCGAAGTTCCGGACGTCGGCGGCGAGCACATTGTGGTTGGAGATGACCATGGGCACGCTCATCTCGATCTCCCCGCGACGCTGCCGCCACAGCAGGTCGAGGACGCAGTGGTCCGAGGTCGAGGCGAGGATCGCGACCCGCTTGCGCTTGTTCGCCTCCGTCAGCGACCACCGCATGTGCAGCTCGTCATCGAGCAGCCCGCCGAGGTCGTCCATGAGCTTGGGCTTGACCGTGGGCAGATCCGGCAGCCGGAAGACGGTGCGCTGGGTGAAGCTGCCCCCGTCGGAATTCGAGGAGTACTAGTCGAGGTCGATGATGTTCGCACCGTGGTCGAGCAGGAGGGTCGAGATCTTCGAGACGATCCCCGGACGGTCCTCGCCTTGGACGACGAGGCGACCCACCTCGGCGGAGTAGGGGTCCTGGTCGGATGGGGTCGTCGGGGAGGTTTTCGCAGCACCCGCCGAGGTGGGGGCGGGGGCGGCTGCGGGCGCCGGACTGCCGGCGGGGTGGGCGTCTGCGGTGGCTGCAGATTGGGCGTCTGCCGTGGTGGCGGTCTTCGTCGAGGTCATGTCGGCTCCCTTTCAGTGGTCGGTGGTCTGGTCTGCCCAGGTGACGTAGCGGACGCCCTGGTCCTGAAGCACCGGGCGCAGTCCGTAGCGGTCGATGCCGAGCTCCCCGCGCTGGAAGGCCTCACGGGCGGCTTCCTCCTTCGCGATGCGGGCCGCGGAGGCGTCGAGGACGGCGTCGACCTCGTCCCGGCGCACCCGCACGACGCCGTCGTCGTCGGCGACGATCGCATCGCCTGGGGAGATGGAGCAGCCGCCGATGACGACGGGCACGTTGATCGCTCCGGCGGTGGCCTTGACGGTGCCCTGCGCGCTCACCGCAGCCGACCATGCCGGAAAGTCCATGTCGCGCAGCTCCTGGGTGTCGCGGACTCCGGTCGTCGTCACGAGGCCGCGGACCCCGCGGTGCTGGAGCGAGGTCGCGAAGAGCTCCCCGAAGAGGCCGTCGCGGTTGGGCGAGTTCGTCGTGACGACGAGGATGTCGCCGTCCTGGCACTGTTCGACGGCGGCGTGGATCATGAGATTGTCCCCTGGCCAGCACACGACGGTGACGGCGGTGCCGGCGATCCGTGCTCCCTGCTGGATGGGCCGGATGTCCGGCTCGACGAGTCCGCTGCGCCCCTGCGCCTCGTGGACGGTGGCCACGCCGAAGGCGGCGAGGCGGTCGAGCCGATCGGACGCGAGACGGGGAACGTCGGTGACGATGATCTTCTCCATGAGGAGCACCTTTGCACTTGGGTTTGCAGATGGACGGGCACGGGCGGTCTGGACGTGGGCCGGCACGTGTGACTGCCGGACCGGCACGAGCGGCTGCTCGACCGGCACAGGCGGCTGCGCGTGGACGACCGAGGCAGGCACGCCGGGCCGCTGACACTATCCAGGCAAACACCGTCGATCAGGTTTGTCAACAATATTGTTGACAAACCTGCGGACTGAGGGCGAGACTGGGAGAAGCAGCGCATGTGCTCCACGTCTCCTCGACCTCGGTCGCGGGAGGGGCTGCGGGCACAGCGATGCGAACATCGTCGTTCCTTATCTCCTGGAGGTATCTGCCCATGAGCGCCAACAGTCTCAAAGACGAACTCAGCGCCGGTTCCGGTGTCGTTGCGACCCTGAAGAACTCGCCGTACCGACCCATGGTCTTCCCCGTCGCCGCCGAGTTCACGAACTGGCGTTCCGAACAGCATGCGTGGCGCGATTCGGTGGCCCTGCTCGACCAGTCCCACCACATGACCGACCTGTTCATCAGCGGTCCCGATGCCGCTGCGCTGCTCGAGCACCTCGCCGTGAACTCCTTCAAGAACTTCGGCGTCGACAAGGCCAAGCAGATGGTCTCGGTCAACGCCGACGGCAAGTTCATCGGCGATGCGATCCTCTTCCACCTCGAGGACGACCTCTACGATCTCGTCGGCCACCCCATGCTCATCGACTGGGTCCACTTCAACGCGGAGACCGGTGACTGGAACGTCACGATCGACCGCGACCCCACCTCTGCCGACCGTCAGGGTCCCCCGAAGCTCTACCGCTTCGAGATCCAGGGACCCAACGCGGTCAAGGTCATGGAGAAGGTCACCGGTCAGCCGGTGCCCGATGTGAGGTTCTTCAACATGGCGACGTTCACGATCGCCGGCCACGAGGTCAAGGCGCTCAAGCACGGCATGGCCGGGCAGCCCGGCTTCGAGATGTTCGGCCCCTGGGCCGAGGGCGAGGACGTGCTCGCCGCCCTCCTCGAGGCGGGCAAGGACTTCGATCTCAAGCGGGCCGGGGCGAAGGCGTACTCGACGGCGAACATCGAATCCGGCTGGGTGCCCACGCCCCTGCCGGCGATCTTCACGAGCGAGGACACCGCCGCCTACCGCGAGTGGGTGCCGTTCGGGCGGATCGGTTCGCTCGGCGGCAGCTACGATGCCGAGTCCATCGAGGACTACTACCTCACCCCCTACGACCTCGGCTACGGCCGCACCGTGAAGTTCGACCACGATTTCGTCGGCCGGGAGGCGCTGGAGAAGATCGCCGAGGGTCCGCACCGCGTCAAGGTCACCCTCGTGTGGAATCCCGAGGACGTCGCCGGCGCCTTCGGTTCGCTCATGGGCGAGGAGCTGCCGGCGAAGTTCATCGAACTGCCGAAGTCCCGCTACGCCCACCACCAGTACGACAAGGTCACCGTCGACGGGTCCACGGTCGGAATGTCGCTCGACTGCGGCTACGTCGCCAACCCCCAGGCCTACATCTCACTCGCCGTCGTCGACGCCGAGTACGCCCAGCCGGGCACCGAGGTCACCGTCGTGTGGGGTGAGAACCCCAACACGGACAAGCCCGCGATCGAACCCCACCGGCAGATCAGCATCCGCGCCACCGTGGCTCCCGTGCCCTTCGACGTGCACGCCCGCGAGAGCTACCGGGCATAAGGAGGCGCCATGCAGTCCAATTCCTCAGACGCCCCCGCCTCCGCGGCGGGGGCCACGCAGACCCCCACCTCGGCGAGCGCCGAGGCGACGGGGAGAGCACCGGGATCCGCTGACCATGCGTGGCCGGAGTTCGGCTACGAGGTGATGCCGTTCAAGGGCATCTTCGAGTCGGTCACCGCCTCGGTGCCCACCGACGTCCCGCTCACGGTCACGGCCTCGCCGAACAAGACGATCGAGGACACGGTCAAGCTCGCGGTGCGCTTCCACGCCGACGGCTACCGGGTGGCCCCGCACCTGTCCGCGCGGATGATCCGGAACCGGGACCACCTCGGCGAGCTTCTCACCGACCTGCAGGCCGGCGGGATCCGTGAGCTCTTCGTCATCGGCGGGGACGCCGAGCCGCCGGCCGGGGACTACGTCGATGCGCTGGGTCTGCTGCGCGACATCGCGTCGTTCGACCTGGCCTGGGATCGGATCGGGATCGGCGGGTACCCCGAGGGGCATCCGAAGATCGACGATGCGAAGCTGCTCCAGGCGCTCGTGGCCAAGCAGCCGTTCGCGACCCACATCGTCACCCAGATCTGCTTCTCCGCCGAGGCGACCGCCACCTGGCTGCGTCAGCTGCGGGCCGCCGGCGTCACCCTTCCCGTGCGGATCGGGGTGCCCGGGGCGATCGAGCGGACGAAGCTCATCCGGATCTCGAGCAGCGTCGGCGTCGGGGAGTCGATGAACTTCCTGCGCAAGCAGCAGTCGATGTTCTGGCGCTTCTTCGTCCCCGGCGGCTACAACCCGACGAAGCTCGTCAAGGCCTACCGGAAGCACTTCTCGGCACCCGATGTCGAGGGCTTCCACATCTTCACGTTCAACTCGGTCAAGTCGACCGAGGAGTGGCGGAGGAAGATGAACAGCCATTGATCGTCGCCGAACTTCCCACCCCGACCTCCCAGCCCGAAAGCGAGGCTCCCATGAGCTTCGATGACCACCCGCCCACGTATGTCCTCGTCCACGGCGCCTGGCACGGCGCGTGGTGCTGGCGCGGTGTCGAGGAGCTGCTCGTCGCCAACGGGGCGAAGGTGTCGACGCCGACGCTCAGCGGTCTCGGCGACAAGGCGCACCTGCCCCTTGCCGAGATCGGGCTGTTCACTCACATCGCCGATGTCGTCGCGCACCTGCGCACGGAGGAGCTGAGAAACGTCACGCTCGTCGGGCACAGCTACTCCGGGCTCGTCGCCACGGCCGCCGCGGTCCTCGAGGAGGAGCGGATCAGCAAACTCGTCATCGTCGACGGCTTCCTGCCGCGGGCGGGCGAGCGGTGGTCGGACCTGCTGCCCGACCGCGCAGCCGCGCACTACTGGGAGGCGCTCGGGCAGTCCGGGGGTGTGAGCATCGCACCGCGTCCGGTCGCCAACCTCGGCGTCACCGATCCGGACCTGCTCGAATCGATCCCGCCGAGGCTGACCCAGCAGCCGGGGAAGACCTTCACCGAGGCGACCCGGTGGGGTCTCGACCAGCTCAATGTGCCCGGACGCTACCTGCTCGCCGACGGCTGGAACACGGTGTTCGGTCCGTCGAAGCAGCGGGCCATCGACGCCGGGTGGAGCCACCGGGACCTCGACGGCGACCATGAGCTCATGCTCACCGATCCGAAGCTGCTCGCCGAGGCGCTCATCGAGATCCATTCGCCGAAGTCGGTCAAGGTCAGGAAGGTGCACTGATGGAGTTCCTCGTGTGGCAGGAGAAGCTGCCGGCCATCCCGTCGAACGCCTACAGCGTCCGCGAGGAGAGGGCGTACGCCGATTCCCTGCGGGAGCAGGGCGTGCTCGAACGCATCTGGCGCAAGCCCGGCAGCTCGACGGCGGTCGTCCTCTACCGGGTCGACGACGCCGACCACCTGCACCGTGTGCTCAGCGCCCTGCCCTCGTTCCCGTGGATCACCACAACCGTCCACCCCCTGGCCACGCACCCGCAGGAGGCGACGCCGGCCGAGGGGTGAGAGGGCGGAGCACTCATAGAGGTCTGCGCGGAGCGGCCGTCGAGCGAAAGCTCGACGGCCGCTCCGCGTTCCCGCGCCGACGATTGNCGGAGAGCCCAGTTCGGGAACTGAGCCCTCGAAACCGAAGTGAGCTCTACCCGAATGTGGCGCCGGACGCGAGCGCGGCACAGCTGTCGCCCAGGACACCAACAAGGGGTGTGCGTTCACGTTGAACGCACACCCCTTGCGACTGAGGCTGTCGCACGTGCAGCGGCCGCCAGTCCGTCAGCGGCCGGCCGTCACAGGCGATCGCCTCTGCACCCCGGCGTTGCACGAGCCGGATCTCAGAAGGGCCCACTTGGATCTGGAGAGCTCAATTCGGGAACTGAGCTCTCCGGATCGAAGTGGGCTGTATCCGGATGCACCGAAGAACGCTTCACGGAGAAGCGGAGGCACGAGCGACCGGGACCGCTACTCCGGACACCAGCCGACGCCTACTCCTCGTTCGTGACCAGCCGGGGTTCACCCCTCACTCGTGACCGGACGGCGCTCACCCCTCACTCGTGAGCATGCGTACCCACCTTCATGAACACAGCGCCGATGAGACAGACGACCGTCGAGACGACCATGTAGGTCGCGAGCGGCCAGACGTTGCTCGACGCCCCGACCAACGCCGCCGCGATGAGCGGAGAGAACCCGGCGATGACCGAAGCGATCTGATAGGAGATCGACGCGCCGCTGTAGCGGACCTGCGGCGGGAAGATCCCGGCGAGGACCGCACCCTGCGGCGACGACATCAGCGGATGGATGATGAATGACACGGCGTAGGCCAGGAGCATCAGACCGAAGCTGCCGCTCGTGATGAGGGCGAACATCGGGAAGATCCATACTGCGGTCAGAGCCATGCCGAGCATGTACGAGCGCTTGTGACCGACCTTGTCCGCGAACACCGCGACCAGGGGCATCGCAGCGAACTGCACCACCGATCCGAAGATGATGACGATGAGCATCTGAGATTGGGGCATCCCCATCGCCTGGGTCATGAACGTGAGCATGAACACCGTGAGCACGTGGCCGACGATGGGCGGCACGATCGAGATGAGACCGCCCAACAGCATGGGCACGGTGTACCTGCGGAAGAGCATGCCCAGCGGGTTCTTCAGCACTTCCGCGGACGCCTCGAGGCGCTTGAACGACGGCGTCTCTCCGACCTTGAGCCGGATGTAGAATCCGACGATGACGAGCACCCCGCTGGCCAGGAACGGAATCCTCCACGCCCACGCCGCGAACGCCTCGGGGGCGACGGCGGCCGAGACCCAGAACACGATGAGGTTGGCGAGGATGATCCCGGCAGGGATCCCCATGCCGGGGATCGCCCCGTAGAGCGCACGACGCGAACGCGGTGAGTACTCGACCGCCATGAGCACTGCACCGCCCCACTCACCTCCGACACCGATGCCCTGGATCAGGCGCAGCGCGACCAGGATGATCGGGGCGGCCACACCGATCGTCTGATAGTTCGGCAGCAGACCCATCGCGACTGTCGATCCGCCCATCAGCATCATCGACAGCATGAGCATCGACTTCCGGCCCAGCCTGTCCCCGAGCGAACCCATGACGACCCCGCCCAGCGGTCGCGCGACGAAGCCGATCGTGAAGGCGCCGAAGGCAGCCAGCGTCGAGCTCAGCGGGTCGGTCGACGGGAAGAACTGCGGAGCGAAGACCAGGGCAGTGGCCGAGCCGTAGAGGAAGAAGTCGTACCACTCGATGGCCGTGCCGATGAAGCTCGCCCAGAGGACCCGCAGCCGCTCTCGCGGCGTGATCTCGACCGATAGGTCGGCAGCAGTCGATGAAGGCATTCCAATGTTCCTTTGGTCAGGGAGGATTCGTGCGATCGACGGTCAGAGCTCACCCCTCACTCATGGGCATGGGTGCCGACCTTCATCATCGCCGCGAACGCGAGGCAGACGGCCGAGAGCACCGTCATGTAGATCGCGAGCGTCCAGACGTTCCCGCTGGCCCCGACCAGGGCCGCGGCGATGAGCGGCGTGAAGCCTGAGATGACGGCCGCGATCTGGTAGGAGATCGACGCGCCGCTGTAACGGACCTGCGGCGGGAAGATGCCGGCGAGAACCGCGCCCTGTGGTGAGGACATGAGCGGGTGGATGATGAAGGAGACCGCGTAGGCGAGGATCATCAGCCCGAGGTTGGCCGTGTTGATGAGCATGAACATCGGGAAGATCCACACGACGGTGAGGACGATGCCCAGCAGATACGAGCGTTTGTGCCCGATCCGGTCGGCGAAGACCGCGACGAAGGGCATGACGACGAGCTGGACCACGGAGCCGAGGATGACGACGAACAGCATCTGGCCCTGCGGCAGCCCGAGCACCTGCGTGCCGTAGGTGAGCATGTAGACGGTGAGCACGTAGCCGAGCAGCGGCGGGACGATCGAGATCAGTCCGCCGAGGAGCATCGGCCCGCTGTACTTGCGCAGCAGGAGCCCGAGCGGGTTCTTGAGCACCTCGGCGGAGGCTTCGAGGCGCTTGAACGACGGCGTCTCCCCCACCCTGACGCGGATGTACATGCCGACGATGACGAGCACGCCGCTGGCGAGGAACGGGATCCGCCATGCCCACGCCGCGAACGCCTCGGGGGCCACGGCAGCGGTGACCCAGAGGAAGACGAGGTTGGCGGTGATGATGCCGGCGGGCACACCCATTCCCGGGATCGCGCCGTAGAGGGCGCGACGCTCCCGCGGCGAGTACTCGACGGCCATGAGCACGGCACCGCCCCACTCGCCGCCGACGCCGATGCCCTGGATGAACCGCAGACTCACGAGGATGATCGGCGCGGCGATGCCGATGGTCGCATAGTTCGGCAGCAGGCCCATCGCCACGGTCGAGCCGCCCATGAGGATCATGGAGAGCATGAGCATGGACTTCCGGCCCATCTTGTCGCCGAGGAAGCCCATGACGACACCGCCGAGGGGCCGAGCAACGAAGCCGATCGCGAAGGCGCCGAACGCCGCCAGCGTCGAACTCAGAGGGTTCTCGGACGGGAAGAACTGTGGAGCGAAGATCAGTGCGGTGGCAGAGCCGTAGAGGAAGAAGTCGTACCACTCGATGGCTGTGCCGATGAAGCTCGCCCACAGCACGCGCAGTCGTTCGCGCTTCGTGATGCGTGGTGGCTCGTCGGTCCTGGTCGATGAGGACATTGCTGGGATCCTTGCGGTAGATCGACAGTTGAACGGTGCCGCAGGGGTGGGCAGGAGGTGATCCGAGCCCGTGCGCGATGCGACGACACTGTCAGCACCGGTGCACGGATGTGAGGCACATCGCATGCACGAACTCAGTCTACGCATTGTCAACGTAATTGTGAACAATTATGTTTACGAAAATTTCGTGTTCTGAGATTCACGGCTCTCACCAGCCGTTTCCCTCGCCGAGGCGGTCCCACCTATCGACCCTCGCCGAGGCGGGGCTCCCGAATCCGTGCTCGCCGCCACCCCCGGCTGCCGCGCATCGGCGTGCCCCATCCTCGGCCGCCGCACCTCGGGGCACCCTCGCCCGGATGGACCCGCACCTCGGCGGACCCTGCCCGGCTGTCACACCTCGGCGGACCCTGGCCGGGTTGCCGCACCTCGGCGGGCCCGACCCGAACGGACCCCACCTCGGCGAGCCCGAACGCATGGCAGCGGCGACACCCATTCGGGTGCCGCCGCTGCAGTCAGGGGGCGCTCTCAGTCCGCGTCGGCGGCCGCCTCATACGGCGCCGTCGCGGGCCTCAGGCAACCTCGCGCGCCTCAGGCGTTGTCGAGGACGATGAGTCCGTTACTCGTGTTCGAGGTGGGCACGTAGATGCTGCGGTAGACCTCCTCGACGGAGTCATTCATCGCCCCGCGCATGATCAGCCACATGACGAGCTCGACGCCCTCGGTGCCGGCCTCGCGGAGGTATTCGACGTGCGGAACCTGGGCCTGCTCGGCGGGGTTGCTCACGAGGTTGTCCATGAACTGCGAATCCCACTCGGAGTTGACCAGCCCTGCCCGCTCGCCCTGCAGCTGGTGGGACATGCCGCCGGTGCCGAAGACGACGACCCGTTCAGCGCCGGGGTAGCTGTCGATCGCGCGACGCAGAGCCTTGCCGAGCATGTAGCAGCGGTGACCGGTCGGCGGCGGGAACTGCACGACGTTGACCGCGAGCGGAATGACCTTGGTCGGCCAGTTCTCCGGCTGGCCGAACATCACCGAGAGCGGAACGGTGAGACCGTGGTCGACGTCCATCTCGTTGGCGATCGTCATGTCGAACTCGTCGAGGATGAGCGATTCCGCCAGATGCCAGGCCAGGTCGGGGTCACCCTCGACCGTGGGCACCTTGCGCGGGCCGAAGCCTTCGTCGGCGGGCTGGAACTCCGGAGCCACGCCGAGGGTGAAGGTGGGGATGAGCTGCATCGAGAACGCCGAGGCGTGGTCGTTGTAGACGACGATGCACACATCGGGCTTCTTCTCCTCGATCCATTCCCGAGCCGGGGGAAGGGTGTCGAAATAGGGCTTCCACACCTCGTTGCCCGACTTGCCGTTATCGAGTGCCGCGCCGACCGCGGGAACGTGGGAGCAGCCCACTCCGCCGACAATTTCAGCCATTGTTCTTGTTCTCCCATTCGCTCTTGAATCGGTTGCCCTCGATCGGGCGGCCGCCGTTGCGCATCATCTCGGCGAATTCCGCCTCGGTGATGCTGGACATGTCTCCGCCCATCCCCTGCATGCTCAGTCCGTCGAAGATGGCGAGCTTGAAGGTGTAGTAGACGTTGCCCCCGACCTCGAGGAGGTGCAGCCACTGACGCTCTTCGACGGCCGTGCGCTGCTCAGGCGTGAGCTTGAACCTGTCGAGGTACGCGGAGGGATCGCTGCGGAACGCCTCCCGATTCGGCTCCTCGTTGAGAGACATCAGGAACTTATTGAGCTGGTAGCCCTCTTTCGCGCGGCGAGCGTCGAAGACATAGGTTCCGGGGATGTCGTCATAGTCGCGGTCTTGATCTTCAGTCACCACTGTCACAACTCCTTTGTTCACGTCGGCAGGCGAAGGGATGACGCAGGGTTTCATCGAGAACGTCACCCCCTCGCCGTCATCCATTCTGCTCCTTGTTTACAAAATTGTCTACACTTTGTGCTACTTTCTCAGTAGCACAGATCACACACCCGCACGCTGAAGGGATGGTCCCCTTGATCATCGACTGCCACGGCCACTACACGACCTTTCCGCCGGCGGTGGGCGCCTGGCGTCAGGCGCAGAAGTCCGCATTCGTCGACGGGCTGGAGTTCGACGCGGCCTCGCCGATCGACATCAGCGACGACGAGCTGCGGGAGTCGATCGAGGGTGCCCAGCTTGCTCTGCAGCGCGAGCGCGGGATCGATCTGACGATCTTCTCACCGCGAGCCAGCTGGATGGAGCACCATGTCGGCGACCAGGCGGTCTCCCTGGCGTGGACCCGGCAGCAGAACGATCTCATCCGCCGCATCTGTGATCTCTTCCCGACCAGCTTTGCGCCCGTGGCCCAGCTGCCGCAGTCGCCGGGGGCCGATCTCACCGCGACCGTGGCCGAGCTGCGCCGCTGCGTCGAGGAGCTCGGCTTCATCGGGTGCAACGTCAACCCGGATCCGTCGGGCGGACACTTCGACGGGCCCCCGCTGTGGGATCCGTACTGGTCGCCGCTGTGGGAGACGATGCAGGAGCTCGACGTGCCGGGGATGATCCATGTCTCGGGCGCGGACAACGACTACTTCCACACCACCGGCTCGTACTACCTCAGCGCCGACACGACGGCGTTCATGCAGGCGCTGAGCTCAGGCTTCATGCGCGACTACCCGGGGCTGCGGCTGATCATCCCCCACGGCGGCGGTGCCGTGCCCTACCACTGGGGCCGGTTTGCGGGCATGGCGCAGGACAAGGGCTGGGACCTCGAGGGACTCATGGAGCAGGTGTACTTCGACACGTGCGTCTACCACCAGCCGGGCATCGACCTGCTCGTCGACGTCATCGCACCGGAGAACATCCTCTTCGGGACCGAGATGATCGGCGCGGTGCGCGGCAAGGACGCGCGCACCGACCGCTATTGGGACGACACCGGGTACTACATCGAGCACACGGACCTGCCGCAGGCGGAGAAGGACCTCATCTACTCCGGCAATGCGATGCGCGTGTTCCCACGCCTGGCCGCCCTGCTCGAGGATCGCTCACGCGCGAGCTGACGATGACCTTCGGCAGCGGACGCATGACCGGTGGGACCCGAGAGTCCGCCCACCTCGGTGAAGCAAGCGAGCATCCGGCCCGCCGCGGTGGGGCGAACCAGTGTCAGGCCCGCCGCGCCGTCGCGCGCAAGGATCATCCCGGTTGCCGCGACGCCGGCCCTGACGGCATCCGCCTTCACTCAGGCACTCGCCGTCATCCGGGACCTGCCTGCGGCTCAGTACGCGTTGATCTCGCGCCAGTTGCGCAGCACGGAGATGACCGAGTCGAGGTGGGCCCGCATTGCGCGGTCGGCGGCCTCGGGGTCGGAGGCCACCACGGCCTCGATGATCGCGAGGTGCTGGCCCAGCGACTCCGCGGGGCGTCCGGGCACGAGGCTGATCTTGTACTGGTGGTGCACGGCGCGGTTGCGCAGCAGGCGGATGAGCTCGCGGGCGACGTCGTGGCGCGAGGTCTCGCCGACCTTGCGGTGCAGCGAGGTGTTGAGCTCCGAGTAGCGCATGACATCGCCCTCGGCCACTGCGGCCTGCATCTTCTCGCCGATGTCGACGAGTTCGGCTTTGTCCGCATCGGTCGCGTTCTTCGCGGCCTCGCTGGCGATGAGGCATTCGAGCACGGCTCTGGCCTCGGTGATCTGCACGGCCTCTTCGGGGCTGACCCGGCGCACCGTCGCTCCGCGGTTGGTCTCCCGTTCGACGAGCCCTTCGGCGCTGAGGGCGAGGAACGCGGCTCGCGCGGAGGCGCGGCTGATCTCGTAGCGGTCGCAGACGACCGCCTCCACCAGGCGCGCGCCCGGTGGGAAGTACCCGTTGAGGATGTCCTGACGCAGGGCGTCCGTGACAGTATTGGCTTGACTCACAATGGTGACAATAACATAGACAATTTTGTCGCCAAAGCACTGACTCCCTCGCACCGATCGACCACAGTGAGGCGAGAATACCGCCGATCCACACCGAAGGGAAGAGAGCTGACATGAAAGTCGCCTTGGCAGGAGAAGGAGCCATCGGCCGCAAGCATCTCGACGCGATCGCCCAGATCGACGACGTCGAAGTGGGACTCCTCATCGGCAAGGAACCCGATGCCGTGGCCCGCGTCGCGGCCGAGTACGGGATCACGGAAACGGCGGACGACCTCGGCGAGGCTCTGAACAGGACCGATATCGATGCGGTCATCCTCGCGACCCCGACGCCGCTCCACGCGGAGCAGGCGGTCGAGGTGCTGCGGGCGGGCAAGCACGTGCTCGTGGAGATCCCGGTGTCCGAGAGTCTGGCCGATGCCAGGGCCGTCGCCGAGGCGGCGGAGGAGTCGGGTGCGGTGGCGATGGTCGCGCACACGCGGAGGTTCAATCCCGGTCATCGGTGGCTGCATCGGCAGTTCGAGAGCGGCGAGCTCGTGCTCCAGCATCTCGTCGCCGAGACCTTCTTCTTCCGACGGGAGAACATCAACGCCAACGGTGAGCCGCGGACCTGGAACGATCATCTGCTCTGGCATCACGCGTGCCACAGCGTCGACCTCTTCGCCCACCAGACGGGGGCGCCGGTCGCGGCAGTCCAGGGGTTCGCAGGACCGGTGAGCGAGACGATGGGGATCTACACGGATCTCAGCGTCTCGGCGGCGAGTGAGTCGGGTGCCCTGCTCAGCCTCGCGGTGTCGTTCAACAACGACGGGCCGCTGGGCACGACGTTCCGCTACATCTGCGACAAGGGCACGTTCATCGCCCGCTACGACGACCTCGTCGACGGCTACGGCAATCCCGTCGACACCGGGGAGGATGCCGCGATGGACGGGATCCGCCGCCAGGACGAGGAGTTCGCCGAGGCGATCCGGCAGGGCCGTGAACCGGAGAGTTCGGCGGCGCAGGCGGTGGCGACGATGGAGCTCCTCGACCGCATCGAACGTTCGCTGCCGGCGGTTCGGTAGGGCAGGAGTCGGCGCAGACGCCTCAGGCGCTCCCGCCCGCGGTCAGGAGACCGCCGTCGGCAGTGAGCACCTGGGCAGTGATCCAATCGGCATCGGCTGAGGCGAGGTAGGCGACGGCCGCCCCGATGTCCTCGGGCGTGCCGAGTCGGCCGACAGGGTAGGTCGCTGCGACCTCATCCTCACGGCCGTCGTAGAGGGCACGGGCGAACTGCGTCTTGACCACGGCCGGAGCGATCGCGTTGACGCGGATGTCGGGGCCGAGTTCGACGGCGAGGGTGCGGGTGAGATGGGAGACCGCGGCCTTCGACACCCCGTAGAAGCCGATGCCGGGACTGGGCATCTCGCCGGCGACGGATGAGATGGACACGATCCGGCCTCTCCTCTCGCGGAAGCCCAGCCCCTCATGATGGACGGTGCCCTGCACCCAGGCCAACGTGCCGAGGACGTTGACGTCGAGGATCTTCCGCGCGGCATCGAGGTCGACGTCGATCGTCGGACCGTAGACCGGATTGATGCCGACATTGGTGACGAGTACGTCGAGGCGACCGAAGCGGGCCGCGATGGCGTCGAACACCTCGGCCCGGTGCGCCGGGTCGTCGGACTTGCCGGCGATGCCGATCGCGGTGCCTTCGGGGAAGGAGGCGACCGCCTCGGTGAGGGATTCCGCAGTGCGAGCGGTGAGAACGACGGTCGCACCTTCGGACTGCAGCCGCTGAGCGATGCCGAGCCCGATGCCGCGGCTGGCTCCGGTGATGAGCGCGACCTGGCCATCGAAGCGCCGAGGCGGGACCGCGGTGTTCGACGCGGCGGGGGCGGGATCGGTTCCAACGGTGGGCGCAGAGGTGGGTTCATTGGGTGGCGCGTCGGTCATGGGAGCTCCTATCGCGGTGATGAACTTGCGTATCCTCAGCGACTCGACCAGCAGCGGTCACGCGTGCTCTACTGATCGATCACTCAGTTCTGCGGGTAGCCTAAGACCGCTGGTGAGGTGCACACAAGGCCCTGGTGCAGATTGCCCTTTTCTGTGCACCTCGCCGTCGCACGAGCTGTTTGAGAGGGTGGTGGCCTGTCTGCGCGGGGCCTCGCCGGCAGTGCGGCCTGGGCGGGCCTAGCCCGCCGTATGGCCTGGGCGATATGCATCAGCTCGTCCGCGGCGTCCACCACCAGAGGGACTCGACCGGGCGATGTGGCATTGTGGACCGCGTACGCTGCCTGCCTCACACGGACGGCCTCGATGCCGCAAGGCTCTGATGAAAGTTCGAGCATGAATTCCCTTGAGCACATCCGCGACGTCGGCTCGGCCGCGCTCTTCCCGCTGGCCAGGGACGCGATCCTCACGTGGCAGCTGCAGGCCGGCGCCGGAGTCATCGCCCGACCGCAGCGCCGGGTGGAGCCGGGCATGGTCGTCGACCTGTGGCTCAATCCCGGTTGGCCGGGCCGTGTCCGGCGACTGCGCGGAGAGGACATCGTCCTGCCCGTCGGGTCGTGCGTCGTCGAGGACGTCATCGACACCGACCGGCAGGCGGGTTTCGTCTACCGCACGCTGCCCGGTCACCTCGAGACCGGGGTGCAGACGTTCCTCGTCTCCGTCGACGACGACCGGCTCATCGCCTCGATCACGTCGCGCTCGGTGCCCGGCCATCCGCTGCTCAAGGCCGCAGCTCCTGTGTCGGTCGCGACTCAAAGGATGATGGCCGCCCGGTATGCCGCCGGTCTTGAGCGCCTGCTCGCGGAAGCTGGCCGGTGACGTCGGCGCTCGCTGGTTCGGGCTGGTCTCCCGCCGAGGCGGTCGCCTCGGCATCGGTGCTGCTCGGTCGGCACCTCGAACTGGTGAAAGTGCTGCCCGGAGGCCAGCATGCGATGACCGTGCGAGTCACGGACGGACACACGGACTTCGTCGTCCGCGGCTTTCCTACCGGGCATGATGCCGCTCACCGTGAGGCTGCGGTTCTGCCTCGACTGACCACACTCGGTGACTTCGTCCCGCGCCTCGTCGCAGTCGACCCGGGATTGCAACGTCCACTTGTCATCACCACGGTGGTCACCGGCGGTGCACCGGGCGACGCGCTTCCGATCGACGTCATCGCCCGGGAAATGGCCGCGACTCTGGTTCGGATCCACAGACTGAGCGGTGCAGGGCTGCCTGTGGCGCCGTCGGGCCCGCCCACTGGTTCGTCGCAGATCGCGAGGCGAGCCCAACACGAGTGGGCGGCTCTCGATCTCAGTGATCCCGTGCTCGTCCACTCCGACTTCTGGTCGGGCAATGCACTCTGGAAGGGCGAGATGCTCACCGGAGTCGTCGACTGGGCTGGCGCCCGGCAGGGTCCCCGCGGCATCGACCTCGCGTGGTGCCGCCAGGATCTCGTACTGCTGGGATCCACCTCGGCGCCCGACGTCTTCCTCGCCGAGTACGAACGGGGGCTCGGTCGACCGATCGACGACATCCGTACCTGGGATGTGCAGGCCGCCGCGCTCGCTCACGAACGGGTCGAGACGTGGCTGCCCAACTATCAGGGCATCGGCCGAACCGACCTCACTGAGGCCGACCTCCGGTCGCGCCTCGACGAATGGAACGCGAAGCTCTGAGCAGGCACGTCCCCGCGGGGACGTCTGTCGACACCACCGCTCGGTTTAAGTCCACATGGTATGGACTTATCCGTACCGTGTGGATTTCTACCGCGCGGTCCGATGGCGCGCGTCCCCGCGGGAAAGTTTCCCAGCTGAACTGACAGCGCCCTGACACCACCTGGGCGCACTGTTCGCTCGACGCATGATCCCTCGACACCACATCGATCGCACGGCGCCCGCTCACTCCGCGGAGTACTGGACCTCGCCGCCGACGACGGTGAGGAAGACGCGGGTGTCACGGATCGCCTCGGCGTGGGCGAAGAGCGCCTCCTCCGAGTCATAGCCGAGCAGACCATCGGGCCCGGCGACCGCCTCGGCGGCGACAAGACCTTCAGCTTCGCACGGGTCGGTGTCGACGACGATGAAGTCCGCGTCCATCCCCGCAGCCAGGTGCCCGCGCCGGTCGCCGAGACCCGCAGCGACAGCAGGCGCCCGCGAGTGCAACCGGAACGCCTCGACGGCGGAGAGTCGGCGCTGCGGCTGGAACGTCGTGCTCGCATCTCCTGAGGTGTCGGCCCTCGTCATCGCCGCATAGATCGCCGCGAACGGGTTCGCGTGCTCGACGGGTCCGTCCGAGCCGAAGATCACCTCCGCCCCTGCGCCGAGGAGGTCCGGCCACGCGTACGCCGCGAGCTGGGCGGACTCGTCGATGAGGTGGAGCAGATGGAGGTCGGAGATGCAGTGGCGCGGCTGCATCGAGGCGATGACGTCGAGCTCGGCGAAACGGGCGACGTCCTCAGGCTGGATGAACTGCGCATGCTCGACCCGGTGGCGCAGCCGCCTGCCGAGGCGCTCGGAGACCTCGAGAGTGATCGGCCGCAGCCGCTCGAACACGTTGAGCACATGATGGTTGGCCTGATCGCCGATCGCGTGGATCGCCACGGAGATCCCCGCCTCGGTCGCGATCCGCGCTTGTTCGAAGAGCTCGTCCTCGCTCATCTGCGCGATGCCGTAGTTGAGGTGCGTCTCGGGCGCCACCTCGAGGGCGACGACACCGACTTCGGCACCCGCCGTCGCCTCGACGGATTCGGGCGCCTCGGCACCGTGGACGCCGACCCCGGCCGGCTCGGGTTCGGGATAGGGCGAGGACATGTGGCTCGTATGCGACCCGAGCGCCCCGTCGGCGAAGAGCTTGACCCCGCCGTGCTGCAGCCAGTCGTCGCCTCCGCCGGTCATCCATCCGGTCTCGATCGCCCACGGAACCTCCGGCTGACGGAGGAACTTCGTCACCCGCAGCCGCTGCCGCCCGGCCTCACGCAGATCGTTCCACCCCAGCGTCGAGGCGATCCCATCGAAGTCGTGGATGCCGGTGATCCCGAGCGAGAGGAAGAGCTCCTGCGTCCGCTCGAGGCGCTCGGCCTGGTCCTCGCGGCTCGGCTCCGGAATGTAGCGAACGAGCAGATCCGCGGCATCCTCCCTGATCAGGCCCGTCACCACTCCTGCGGTGTCGCGGACGATCTCACCGCCGGTCGGATCCGGGGTATCGGCGTCGATGCCCGCGATCTCGAGCGCATGCCCGTTCGCCCACACCGTGTGCAGGTCGATCGACCACATCGCCACGGGATGGTCGGGCACCTCCCGGTCGAGCAGCTCCCGGTCGGGGTAGCGCGGGTCGTCCCAGCGGTTGAGATCCCACCCGGCACCGACGACCCACGACCCCACCGGCAGGGTCTGCGCGCGCCCGCGGATGGCGGCGACCGCCTCGGCGAGGGATCGCGTCCCGGAGAGATCGAGGTTCGTCAGGGAATCCGCGTACGCGACCGAATGCATGTGCGCGTCGACTATGCCCGGCAGGATGACCCGGCCCGCGCAGTCGATCTCCTCGACGGCGGCACCGGGGATCACCGAGGTGGCGCCCACCCCTCCCGCCGAGGCGAGCGCCGCCGTCGACGACGTCTGCGCGGCGGCGATGTCGAGGAGTTCGTCCCGGGCACCCACCGCCACGATCGTCTCGCCGTCGACGAGGATCGCATCGGGCGGGGTCGTCGGGGCCGCCTCGGCGGGGGCGAGCGTGCGCACGACGGCATTGGAGAACAGACGCATGCGCTCAGTCTAGGGCCGAAACCGCCCAAGTCAGCGGCGCGGTCCGAGGGGGATTCGGGCCGCTGAACGGTGGTGGTTCGGGTGGGGGTGCTGGGGTGGTTCGGGTGGGGAAACACGGGCGGTTCGGACAGCGCCTCGGACGCGCCCCCCGGGGGGGGCGATTTCTACGCGGAGTAGAATTCGAGTATGGTCCACGCACTCGGTTCTCAGGACTCCCGGCTCGCCGCCGGTGCTCGGCTTGTGCTGCCGGCACTGTGGCTCGGTCTCATCATCGGCATCTCCCTCATCGAGGCGCCGCTGAAGTTCCAAGCGCCGGGAATCACGATTCCGCTCGGGCTCGGCATCGGCCGGCTCGTCTTCACGGCGATGAACTGGGTGGAGATCGTCATCGCCGTCATCCTGCTCTGGTCGATCCTCAAGGACGGCGTCGGCACCCCGTTCCGGGCGGTGACCAGCAGCATCATCGGCGTCCTCATCCTCAAGGTCGCGTTCGTCCGGCCCCTGCTCAACCAGCGCACCGATGCCGTCCTCGCCGGTGTCGACGACGGCGGCTCGATGATGCACCTGCTCTACATCGCCGCCGACGGTCTGCTCATCGTCGGCCTGATCGCCCTCATCGTCATCGGCGTCAGGAAGTGGGTCGTGCCCTCAGGTGCCGAGCGCGGTGGCGTCCCCCGCGCCGCCACCCACGATTCGCGCGAACCCTGAGCCGTCGCGACCGACAACCGCTCGGTTCGCATCCGCATGGCATGGTTCTATCCGTACCATGCGGATGCGAACCGAGCGGTTGTGATCGAGGGCAGAGCCAAGTCCCGGCCCGCGCCCCTCAGTAGTACACAGCGAGCCGGCCGCGGGGGCCGTCGACGACATCGACGGGGGTGTCGAAGACTCGGGTGAGCACCTCGGCGGTGATGATCTCCTCAGGGGTGCCGAATTCCGCGACCTTCCCGTCCTTCACGGCGCAGATGTGGTCGGCGTAGTGACCGGCGAAGTTGATGTCGTGGATGACGATGACGATCGTGCGGCCCATCTCGCTGGCGGCACGGCGCAGGTGCTGCATCATCTGCACGGAGTGCTTCATGTCGAGGTTGTTCAGCGGTTCGTCGAGGAGGACGTATTCGGTGTCCTGGGCGAGCACCATCGCCACGTACGCGCGCTGCCGCTGACCGCCGGAGAGCTCGTCGATGAACCGGTTCTCCAGCTCCCCGAGCTCGAGGAAGTCGATCGCGCGGGAGATGATCTCCTCGTCCGCCGTCGTCAGCCGCCCCTTCGAATATGGGAAGCGGCCGAACCCGACGAGCTGGCGGATCGTGAGCCGGGTGATGAAATGATTCTCCTGACGCAGGATCGACACGATCTTCGCGAGGTCCTTCGACTTCGTCGAGGCCACGTCGTAGCCGGCGATCTCGATCGCGCCGGCGTCGATGTCGAGCAGCCGCCCGATCATCGTTAAAAGCGTCGACTTGCCCGCGCCGTTGGGTCCCACGAGCGCGGTCACCCCGCCCGCCGGGATGTGCAGGTCGACGGGCCCGATCTGCACGCTCTCACTGTAGTTCTTGGCAACCTCGCCGAGTGTGATCACAGTCGACCCTTCCGCATGATGACGAAGAGGAACACGCCTCCGCCGATGACTTCGATGATGATGGAGACCACGCCCTCGGCGTAGAAGATGTTCTTGAGCACGAAGTACGCGCCGCCGAGCACGACGAACCCGAGCAGGCCCGCCATCGGCAGCACGTACCGGTGGTCGTAGGTGTCGGAGAACTGGTAGGCGAGCATCGCGACGAGGAAGCCCAGGAAGATCATCGGCCCGATCATCGACACGGACACCGCCATGAGGATCGAGACGAAGACGAGGATCTTGATCGTCTCGCGCGTGTGGTTGAGCCCCAGGTTGCCGGTCACGCCCTTCCCGAGCGCGAGGACGTTGAGCCTCGGCGAGGACAGGTAGATCCCCGCGCACGCGATGAGGCACAGCGGGATCGCGACCGGGAGGTACGTCGCATCGGAGTTCGCGATCGACCCGAAGAGGCGCGCGGAGAGGACGTCGAACTCGCTCGGGGTCAGGGTGCGCTGCATGAACGTCGCCACCGACCCCAGCCCTCCGCCGATGACGACGCCGACGAGCAGCATGACCTCGACGTTTGCGTACTTGCCCGACAGCAGCCAGCCGTAGAGGGCGAGCGAGAGCCCGACCATGACCACGAGCTGGACGGTGAACGGTACGAGCCCGCGGAGCTCGACAAGGGCGGTGACGCCGAAGAAGTACATCGCCGAGGTCTGGACGGCGACGTAGAGCGATTCGAAGCCCATGATCGAGGGCGTGATGATCCGGTTGTTCGTCACCGTCTGGAACGCGACCGTGGCGAACGCCTGGCAGAGGGCGACGATGATGAGGACGACGAGGCTGCGCCCGCGCAGTCCCGCGATGAGCCAGAAGCCCTCGTCCGTGATCGGCAGCGGGTTGTCCCAGGCCAGGAGGCCGAACGCGATCCCGACCGCGGCGACGGACAGGATCGCGATGATCGTCCAGTACCGCTTGCGTGCCCGACGGGTCGTCAGCGGCCCTGAGTGCCGTGAGGATCGGTCCTGCGCCGAGGCGGTCGCGGGGTCGCCCGGTCCCGCCGACGCAGTCATGCCCGCCGAGGCGGTCGCGGGGTCCGCTGCCACCGGAGTCGTCCGCCGGTTCCCGGGCTCCGAAGGGGCGGTGTTCCCGCCCTGCGCCGAGGCGGTCGTGCCCTTCCGGGCAGCCCCGTCCTTCGGGGTGCCGGCGGAATCCGCCATCGGCCCGGTGCCGTGAATGTTCGTGTCGGTCATGTCAGCCGCGCCTCCTCTGACGCAGGATCAGGGCGATGAAGACGGCGGCCCCGACGATGCCGAGGATGAGCGAGACCGGGACCTCGAACGGGGCGATGATGAGGCGTCCGATGAGGTCGCAGACGGTGACGATCGCGATGCCGAGCAGGCACACCCACGGCAGGTTCGAGCGCAGATCGTCGCCGCGGACCATCGAGACGATGTTGGGCACGATGAGCCCGAGGAACGGCAGGTAGCCGACGACGACGGTGACGACGCCGGTGGCGATGGCCACGAGGATCGTGCCGACGAGGATGACCTGGTTGTACTTCAGGCCCACGCTCGTCGAGATCTCCTTGCCCAGGCCCGCGACCGTGAACCGGTCGGCAGTGATGAACACGGCGACGACGACGATCGCGACGATCCAGAGGACCTCGTACTGTCCGCGCAGGATCGAGGTGAAGCTGCCGGCGAACCAGATGCTGAGGTTCTGCAGCATGTCCGTCGACACGGCGATGAACGTCGTGATCGCCCCGACCACGGCACCGAGCATGATGCCGACGATGGGGACGATGAGCGAGGACTTCAGCGAGACGCGGCGGAGGAAGAGGAAGAAGATGAGGGTGCCGATGAACGCGGCGAGGATCGCGCCGATCATGCGCTGCAGGATCGTCGCCTCGGGGTAGATGATGACGGTGAGCATGAGGCCGAGCCCAGCCCACTCCGTCGTCCCCGTCGTCGTCGGCTCGACGAATCGGTTCTGCGTGAGCAGCTGCATGACGAGCCCGCACATCGCCATCGCGGCACCCGCGAGGACGAGTGCGACCGTGCGCGGGATCCGAGTGATCTGGAACATCTCGGCACCGTCGGCGGCCCCGAAGATGTCGTAGACCCCGGTGAGCAGGGAGGCTGCGAGGAGGGCGAGCACCGCAAGCGTCGCGACTCCCAGCTGCCAGCTCAGCAGCCGTCCTCGGGTCTTCGCCGACGACCGGTCCCCGGCACCGTCCGTGCCGGAGCCCGTCGTGCCGGAGCCCGTCGTGCCTGAGCCCGTCGTGCTCGAGCCGTCCGTGCCGGGCCGCTGGGAGCTCCGATCCTGTGGGTCCGGACGTCGTGAGACAGATGTGTCCCCGCCGGGGTCCTCCCCCGCCGAGGCTGTCGCTCCGCCCGTCTTTCCTGAGTTCGTCATGCTGCCGTTCCCCGTTGTGGCGTGGCGGCGCAGGTGCGCCGCCACGGCGCCTCCGCTGGGGAATGCCCCCGCGGGAGGTTCTGCTTACTTCTGCGCTTCGAGCTTGTCGGCGAAGCCGTTGAAGAACTCGGTGTAGGTCTGGATGCCTTCGTTGAGGTAGGTGTCCTCGGGGAAGTAGACGATCTTGTCGTTCTGCACCGCGGGCACGGACTTGAGGGCCTCGGACTTCTCGATCACCTCGGCGGCCGGGGCCGAGCCCTTCTCACGCTCTTCGGGTGCGAAGGAGGCGTCACGGTCCATGACGATCATGAGGTCGGGCTTGGACTGCGCGATGGCCTCGACCGAGACGTCGTCACCCTTGTCCCTGTCGCTGCCTTCGGGCACGTCGAGGGCCGGCTTGAGGCCGAGGATGTCGAAGACCGGTCCGACGGTGCGGCCGACGCCGGGGGCGGAGTAGCCGATGTCGCCGGCGGTGGTGATGACGCCCATGGCCTTGTCGCTGCCGTTGTAGGCCGACTTCGCGCGTTCGATCGAGGCGTCGAAGTCATCGACGAGTTTCTTCGCCTCGGCCTGCTTGCCGAAGATCTCACCGAGGGTGGTGGTCTGGCGGCGCAGCTCCTCGTCGAAGGGCTTGCCGTCGCGCGGGTCGAGCTCGAGGACGACGGCCTCGGGGGCGAGCTTCTGCAGGTCGTCGTGGAACTGCGCGAAGCGCTGTCCGTTGACGATGAGGTCGGGCTTCGCGGCGACGACCTTCTCGAGGTCGGGTTCGCGGTGGTTGCCGAGGTCGGCGATCTTGTCGTTGTTCGTGTACGACAGGCCCTCCGGCATGAGACCGCGGGCGGCGGCCGTGAGTTCGATGCCCCAGGAGTCGAGGGTCTCAAAGGTGCGGTTGTCCGTGGCGACGACCGAGGTCGGCGGGGACTTCACGGTCTGTTTGCCGTTGTTGTCCTCGACCGTGACGGTGCCGGAGGCGCCGGCGGCGTTCTGCTCGCTGGAGTCGGCACTGGCACCGCAGCCGGTGAGAGCCAGGGCCAGGACGCCGAGAGCGGCGCCGAGGCGGAGTCGGGTCGAGATCATCGTGTTCTGCTTCCTTCAGGCGATCGTTCGTGTGCAGATGAAAGTCATCTGAAAGTTAGCTTAGCCTAAACTTCAGGAATTAGACGATGCGAGCGTGCCGTTAACTGTGTCACATTCCGGGCGGAGCGGTACCGCTTCGGTCGAGGCGTGAGAGCCCGGCGCAGAGTCGCCGAGGTGCGGCCTCGGCCTCAGATCGTCTCGATGAGTCGTGCGAGCTCCTCGGCCGAATCGGCCGCTGCCGTCGGCCCGCCCGCTCCCCCGCGATGGACGAAGGCACCGGCCTCCTCGGCGATGAGGGCGCCGCCGGCGTAGTCGTAGATGCCCAGCCCGCGTTCGGCGTAGCACGTCACCTTCCCCTCGGCGACCATGCAGAGGTCGAGTGCCGCCGAGCCGCAGCGGCGGATGTCGTCGTAGCCGTCCACGAGAACCGGCAGCTTCGCCAGCTGCCGGGAGCGGTTGTCGCCCTTGTACGCAAAGCCGGTGGCGAGCAGGCGTCCCGAGAGACCGACCGGGGCACCGGAGAGCCGTTTCGCCGAGGTGGGGGTCGGCGCCGCGTCCGCGGTGCCGATCGGCTCGGGCATCCGATCGAACAGGCGTCCTTCGACGCGGTAGGCACCGCGACCGCGCGCGGCCACGAAGGTCGCACCGAGGCCGGGCGAGGCGACGAGTCCGACGAGCCAGTCACCGGCGGGATCACCTGCCGACGATCCTGCAGCCGGGGCGGCAGCGGGACGCTTGACGCCGGCCTCGACCTCCTCGGCGGGGGCGCTCTCGACCTCCTCGCCGCGCGCGTGGAGGACGCCGACGGAGAACGCGAAGTGCTCGATGCCGCGCACGAAGTTCACGGTGCCGTCGATCGGATCGACGTGCCACTCGAGGCGGACCGCCCCCGTCGCCTCTGCGCCGGATGTCTCCCCCGCTCCGCCGGACGCCTCGCCCGGTCCCCCGGATGCGCCGAGGCCGGGCCCGTCACCAATGAGTCCGGTATCGGTCACCTCGGCGAGGCGACCCGTCACGGGATCGAAGGAATGGAGTCGGAGGAGGAGCTCGCGGTCGAAGAACTCGACGGGGTCGAGCGCCTCCGCGCCCTCCTCGCCGACCATGAGGTCACCGGGCCGCACGGCGGCCAGGTAACCGCGGACGAGGGACTCGATCTGCGCGTCGGCAAGGGTGACGAGGTCGTTGGGAGAGGTCTTCGTGTCAACGACGGATTCGTCGAGATCGGCCCCCAGGGACGAGCGCCAGGCGGTCATCTGCTCCCACGCCATGACGGAGAGGTCGGCCGCGATCCGAACGATCGGCTCGGCGGCGAGGTCGGCGGGCAGTGATGTCGGTACGCTCATGCCGCCACTCTAACGCGGGGCGCGAGACGACCCCGCGGACCTCCGCGAACGCCGTTGACAACGCGACCTGAGCGGAACCGTTCCGCGCTGTGGATTAGGAGTTGTCGGCATCGCGGGGAAGCGGCTGGAGGTCCCCCTGAATTGCTCAACGAATTAGCTTCGATCTTATGCTGTAAACATCAAAAGAATCGTCCGCGAAATCAGAATGGCCACAATTAGCCTTACCCTATAAATAATGGTGTCAGCGAGTGACTACACCCATCCCTCCGAAACGCACACACGAAGGCGGACGGCGGGGCGACCCGTCGTTCCCCTTCCCGACTGCGTCACTCGGCAGCGGCTGCCGGCACTTCGGTGCCGGTCGATTCGGACCGAGCGCGGGCGGTGTCGCCCGAGCCCTCCGAACGCTGCACCCGCCCGTGCCTGCGCACGATCTCCTGCACTGCCTGCGAGGAGGTTCCGGCGGCCTCGGCAATGGCACCGAAGGTCGCTCCCTCTTCGCGTGCGCGGAGGATCGACATGACGTAGTTCGTGTTGATCTTGGTTCGCTGCCGGGAAATTCTGCGCACAGCCGCAACCAGGGCTGTCTGATCCACTGTTAATTCGCGAGCGCGACGTGACATTGTTTCTTTCCTTGCCTGCACATGTGGCCCACCGCCACAGGAAAATGTACTTCCATTAAATACCACGACAGCGATGTCGCGCCAATTTTTCCCGGATCCTGGAAGGAACTGTTCTAATCTGAGCGCGAAGTGTGAGTAAACCGCAAAGCGGTGCAATTTTCGCCAGCAACAATGTCGGTTGTCGGAGCTCCTTGCATTCACCCCAGGTGGGCACTGGCATCGCGCGGCTCGGACAGTTGATCAGTCACATGAGATTCGGTGGAAGAATGCACCCATGACCGCCGTTTCGGCCGAGGCCCTCGCCCTCGCACTCACCGACACCGGGATCGACGACGTCAGCGTCGACGACGCCGATCGCGCGGCGTATTCCTCCGACGCCTCCCTCTTCCGTCTCGTCCCGCGAGTGATCGTCTTCCCCCACGGCGAGGAGGACGTCGCCGCTGCGCTCTCGGTGGCCCGCCGCCTCGGTGTGCCCGTGGCCAGTCGCGGTGCCGGCACCTCGATCGCGGGCAATGCGATCGGCACCGGCATCGTCCTCGACTTCTCTCGGCATATGAACGCCGTGCTCGAGCTCGATCCCGTCGAGCAGAGCGCGTGGGTCGAGGCCGGATGCGTCCATGCGAGCCTGCAGGCGCGTGCCCGTGCGCACGGTCTGCGCTTCGGACCCGACCCGTCGACCCACACGCGGTGCACGATCGGCGGGATGATCGGCAACAACGCGTGCGGCCCGCGGGCGCTGGGCTACGGCCGCACCGGTGAGAACATCCTCGCTCTGCGCGTCATGCTCGTCGACGGCACGATCGTTGAGCTCGACGAGACCGACCCGCGCGAGCTCTTCCCGCGCCTCCATGCGCTCATCGGCGAGCATCTCGGGGTGATCCGCACGCACCTGGGCACGTTCTCCCGGCAGGTCTCCGGGTACGGTCTGGAGGCACTGCTGCCCGAGAACGGCTTCGATGTGCGGCGGGCCTTCGCCGGGTCCGAGGGCACCTGGGGCATTGTGCTTGCGGCGAAGATGCGGCTGGTCGCCGAACCCGCGCACACCTCGGCGGTCGTCCTCGGCTATCCGGACATGGTCGCCGCCGCCCGTGATGCCCCGTTGCTGCGCGACTTCCCCGTCGCCGCATGCGAGGGCCTCGATGAGCGCATGCTCGATCGGGTCGTCGCCGCCAAGGGAGCGGGCGCCGTGCCTGCCCTGCCTCAGGGCGCCGGCTGGCTCGTCGTCGAGCTCACCGGGGACGATGCGGACGTCCTCGCCGGGCAGGCCCAGCGCCTCATCGGTGAGTCCGATTCCCTCGACGCCGCCGTCGTCGATGCCGCGACCGCGGCAGAGATCTGGGCGATCCGTGCCGACGGCGCGGGGCTCGTCTCGCGGACCCCCGACGGCCGTGACGCCCACGCCGGGTGGGAGGATTCCGCGGTTCCGGTCGAACACCTCGGCGACTATCTGCGCGATCTCATGGATCTGCTCGATGAACATGGGCTGTGGGGGATCCCGTACGGGCACTTCGGGGACGGGTGCGTGCACATGCGCGTCGACTTCCCGCTCGAGGCACCCGACGGGCGCGCTGTGCTGCGGCGCTTCCTCGTGGCCGCGACCGAGCTCGTCGCCGGCTACGGCGGGTCGGTCTCGGGTGAGCACGGGGACGGGCGGGCGCGCTCGGAGCTCCTGCCGCTGCTCTACCCGCCGGAGGTCATCGCCCTGTTCCGGGCGGTCAAAGAGCTCTTCGATCCGCGTCACCTGCTCGGTCCCGGGGTCATCGTCGATCCCGACCCGCTCGATGCCGCGATCCGCCTCGCCGAGGTGCCCTACCGGACACGGCTGCCCGGTGAGCTGGCGATGGCGTATGCGGGTGAGGCCGAGGGGTTCGTCTCTGCGGTCCACCGCTGCACGGGTGTGGGCAAGTGCCGAGCCGATTCCGCGGCGACCGGCGGGGTGATGTGCCCGTCCTACCAGGCCACCCGGGATGAGCGGCATTCGACGAGAGGTCGGGCGCGCGTGCTCCAGGAGATGGTCTCCGGCGATCTGCTCGAGACCCGGTGGGACTCCCCCGCCGTCGCCGAGGCGCTCGACCTCTGCCTGTCCTGCAAGGCGTGTGCGAGCGAATGTCCGACGGGCACCGACATGGCCGCGTACAAGGCCGAGGTCCTCCACCAGTCCTACCGTGGGCGACTGCGGCCGCTCAGTCACTACGCCCTCGGGTTCCTTCCGCAGCTCGCCGCCGCGCTCACTCCGGTCGCGGGTGCCGTCAACCGTCTCGCCCGCCTGCCCGGGGTCGGTGCCGTGGGGAAGCGGTTGGCGGGCATAGATGAGAGGCGGTCGATTCCGACGTTTGCGACGACGACGTTCCGTCGCTGGTGGGATGACCGCGCCGAGGTAGGGGCGGGGTCGGAGTCGGGCGCCGAGGTAGGGGCGGGGTCGGAATCGGGCGCCGAGGTAGGGGCGGGGTCGGAATCGGGCGCCGAGGTGGGTGCCGGGTTGGGGACGGCACGACCGGGCCACCTCGGCGAGGTCGTCCTCTTCGCGGACTCGTGGTCGAACCATTTCGCGCCGCGGATCCTCGCAGCCGCGGTCGCGGTCCTCGAGCATGCGGGAGTGCGGGTGCGCGTCGTCGAGCAGACGGTGTGCTGCGGTCTGCCGCTCATCTCGACGGGACAGCTCGATGCGGCGAAGACGCACCTTCGCCAAACGATCGCAGCTCTCGATGCGACCGGGCAGATGCCGATCGTCGGGGTCGAGCCGTCGTGTCTGGCTACGCTCAAGGACGATGCGCAGAAGCTGCTCGCCGACGATGCGGCGGAGCGGGTGGGAGCGCGCGTGCGGACCCTCGCGGAGCATCTGCTCGAGATCGGCGCCGAGCTTCCCGACCTTGCCGGCATCGAGGCGGTCGTCCAACCGCACTGTCACCAGTCGGCGGTTCTCGGTACGGCAGCGGATAAGGAGCTGCTGTCGCGGGCGGGGGCGAGCGCGGAGTTCCTCGGCGGGTGCTGCGGGCTGGCCGGGAACTTCGGAGTCGAAGCCGGTCACTACGAGACCTCGGTCGCCGTCGCCGAGCTCGCCCTCCTACCGGCGCTGCGGGACTCCGAACCGAACAGGTCTCGCGTCGTCCTCGCCGACGGGTACTCGTGTCGGACGCAGATCGCCGACCTCAGCGATGCGCGAGGCGCCTCCCTGGCCGAACTGCTCGCGTGGGGTCACGGACTCGGACTCGCGCGCTGAGCCTCGGGCTCCCGGCGAGCGAAACGCGTCCTCGGGCCTACGCGGTGAAGGTCGGGAGACTCAGGCCCTCGCGCTGAGCCTCAGGCTCCCGCACTGGGCCAGGCGAAAATCAGGCCTTCGCGGTGAGCACGGGAACCTCGGCTTCGAGGAGGATCCGCTGGGCCTGCGAACCGAGGATGAACTTCCCGATGGCCGAGCGCTTGCGCAGGCCGATGACGATGAGCTGGGCGTCATGCTCGGCGGCGAGGTCGTTGAGCGTGCCCGGCACGTCGTCCTCATGGTCGGGCTGGAGCACGCTCACGGCCACTCCCGCCTCCTGCCCGAGGGCGACGATGCGATCGATGTCGTCCTTGTCGATCTCGGTCGGGGCGCCGCTGGCGCCGCGTCGTTGGGAGTTGACCACGACGGCGTCGCATGTGCGCAGCGCGGCCTCCGCGAACCCCGCGCGCAGCGCCGCCTCCCCTTCGGGAGCAGGAAGATAGCCGATGAGAATCGTCATGGCATCAGTATATGGACGACGTGTGAAGCGATTCACCTTCCGGCCACTTCCCGGACACCTCGCCGTCACTGCCGCGGGCAGTGCACCGTCGGCGTCGGGTCCGCCTCGGGGTCGCGTCGGGGCCGCCTCGGGGTCGCTCCGCTGTCAGCGCGGAGCAGTTCCGGCCCGAGCGGCGAACGTCGCGCGGTAGGCGTTCGGGGCCATCCCGAACTTCGCGGCGAAGTGCTTGCGCAGGTTGTCCCCCGAGCCCAGCCCAGAGTCCGCGGCGACGTGGTCGATCGGCAGCGCAGTCGTCTCGAGCAGCTGTCGGGCGACGTCGAGCCGGATCGCGGTGAGCCATTCGTGCGGGGTCAGCCCGGTGAGGTCGCGGAAGGTGCGGAAGCATGTGCGTTCGGTCAGTCCGAGCTCTCGGGCGAAGCGCCGCACCGACCAGTCCTCCTGCGGGGCGGCGGTCACGTGGGCTTCGAGGTCGTGGAAGTCGGTGTTCGCCGAGGCGCTGCGGGCGAGGTCGAGAGCCGACCGGTCGACGAACTGCGCCTGATTGCCGGCACGGCGCAGCGGCAGGACCATCGACCGTGCGATGTCCGCGGCGACCGCGGCACCCCACGCTTCATCGGCGAGGTGGAGGAGGAGATCCCCGCCGGCGCTCACCCCGGCCGAGGTCCACACGCGGTCCGCGCCGACGAAGATCTCGTCGGGGACCACTTCGGTCTCGGGGAAGCGCGTCGCGAGTTCGTCGGCGAACCGCCAGTGCGTCGTCGCCCGTCGACCCGTGAGCAGTCCCGCCTCGGCGAGGGTGAAGGCACCGGTGCACAGGGCCGCGACAACGCCGTCGAAGGTGCGCACTCGTGTGAGGTCAGCCTCGGCGAGCCGGCCGAGTCGCATCTCGGAGCCTGGCACGACGAGCAGGCGAGGAGGCCGCTGATTTGCGGATTCAGCGGGGCCGGGAACCACAGCACCCGTGTCGACGGTCAGCACGGCACCCGAATCGCAGCGCACGCTCGGCTGGGAGCCGACGAGGCGCACGTTCACGGGCGGCAGCCCTCTGGCCGACCGGTCGGAGAAGACCTCGAGGGCGGTGGCCACGTCGTACATGCGGACCTCGTCGAAGACGAGGATGTCGACGTCGAGGCTCGCGTCCCCGGAAGCCGGGTCCGCGGAGGTCGGGCCCCCTGCGGCCGGGTCTCCGGAGGTCGGGTCCCCGGAGGACGAGTTCCTGGCGGCCGGGTCCTCAGAGATCGAGTCCGGACGGCGGTCATTCTCGTTCATGGCATGATTCTATTGCTCACTGGCATATCCGCCACTGGTCGCTCGACGAACACAGCGGTGGAATGGGGGCATGACCACCACGCAGAACAGCCTGACCACACCCACCTCGGCGCTCATCGTCATCGACATGCAGACCGGATTCCTCGACCCCCACTGGGGCGAACCGCATGACCTCGAGGGATGCCGCGCGAACGTCAGCGCCCTCATCTCCGCGTTCGCCGCGTCCGGGGCGCCGATCGTCCTCGTCCGCCACGACAGCACCGAACCCGATTCCCCGCTTCGACCTGACGCCTCCGGCAATCAGCTCTTCGCCGAGGTGGCCCGCGCCCCCCACGACCTGTTCGTGACGAAGACGGTCAACTCCGCCTTCATCGGCAGCCCCGACCTCGACGCGTGGCTGCGCGGGCGCGGCATCGACACGATCGTCCTCGGCGGCATCCAGACGAACATGTGCGTTGAGACGACGGCACGGATGGGCGGCAATCTGGGCTACCGGGTGGTCGTCGCACTCGATGCGACGACGACGTTCCCGCTCAGCGCGACCGTCGCCGCCGCCGTGCGCACCGACGGGATCACAGGATCCGCCGTCGGGGGAGCGCCTGACGAGGGTTCCGCCGGCGCAGGTTCTGCCGAACCGCTCACCGCGACCCTCGAAACCCTCACGCTCAGCGCCGAGTCCCTCATCGAGGCCACCGCGGTCAACCTCTCCGGGGGCGGGTTCGCCGAGGTGACGACCACCGAGGATGTCCTCGCCCGCCTCGGCGATTCGGCGCTCTGACTTCGGCCCGGTATTCCGGCAACAGCGAGGCGTTTCGGCAACGGCACGGTGTTCCGACACCGGCACGGTGAGTGCACCCTGGAAATGTCGGACCACCGTGCTGGTAGCCCGCGCACGCACATCGGCACCTTAGTCTGCAGGCCCGCCCTCGCCCGCCTCGGCGCACATCGCGTCGATGCGTCCGCGCAGCTCTGTGAGCTCTGCGATGAACTCCCGCGGGGAGATGACACGGCACGGAACCGGAAGGCTCGCGGTGTAGATCGCGGCCACCCGCAGGTCAGGCACCCCGAACGTCACACGCACAGCACCCTCGACCTCGGTGAGCGTGGCGGCGCGGGTCGAGAACCACGGTTCGATCTCGGACCGGGCAGCGGCGAGCTCGAGAACGACCGTGTGCTCGTAGGCAGCGACGGTGACCGCCCGGCGCACTGCCGTCTCGGCGTCGGGGCTCTCCCGGGGTGCGAATCCGAACGTCGTCTCGTGGACGCTCTCCATGCGGTCGAGGCGGAAGACGCGCCAGTCCTCGCGGTCGAGGTCCCAGCCGAAGAGGTACCAGTGGGAGCCGAGGACGACCATCTGGACCGGTTCGACGTGACGGTCGGCCGCCTCGGCGGTCGTCCATGGCTTCGCATAGGCGAAGGTCACGCGGCGGCGGGAAGCGATCGCCGAGGCGAGGGCGACGACGGTCCCGTGGTCGACGTCGGGTTCGTGACCGGGAGCGACGGTGACGGCGGAGGCGACGACGCGGACGGTTGCGCTCATCGTCGGCGGCAGCATGGTCTGCAGCTTCCGACCCGCGGTCTCGGCGTTCTCAGTGCTCAGTCCCGCACCGCGCAGCAGGGCGAGTCCGATGCCGGTGGCCATCGCCTCGCCGGCGTCGAGCTGGAGGGGCGCAAGCACGGTCCGGCTGCGGACGCGGTAGCCGCCGTCGACGCCCGGTGCTGCGTCGATCGCGTAGCCGAGTTCGCGGAGGGAGACGATGTCGCGGCGGATCGTACGCGCGGTGACGGCGAACTCGCCGGCGAGCTCCCCTGCGGTGAACGATCGTCCGGAGCCGAGCAGGGCGAGGAGGCGGAGGAGTCTGCTCTCGGCGGTCATCGGTCCCCTTGGGGTCGGTGCGGGGTCGGCTGGTGAGAGGTTGAGCGGTAAGAGGTCGGGTAGTGCGAGTTCGAGTGGTGCGACGCTCCGGGCGGCGGATGTTCCGGGCTGCAGAACCTCGAACGATGCGATGCTCCGGGTAGCGAACCATCGAACGCTGCGGACATCATACGTCCGCAATGGACTCGAAGATGGAGATGTTCCACCGATCAGCACTCAATGCCACCGCTTCAACCAGGTCCACCGCCACACCCAGGAGCCAGCCATGCCGTTCTTCGCCCCGTCCGTCACGACCGAAACCGACGCCCATCTCAGCTTCCTCGAGCAGCAGTGCGCTCAGCTGCGGCTCACCGCCCTCGATCTCACTGATGGGCAGGCCCGCAGTACCCCGACAGTGAGCGCGCTGAGCATCTCAGGCCTCCTCACGCACGGCGCGCAGGTCGTCTACGGCTGGCTCCAGCAGGTGCGCGATCCCTCTCTCGTCGCCACCGAGGAGGACTATGCGCAGTTCAATGCCGCCCTCGGACTCGATGGCGCGTTCGACGGCAGCGCTCTGCCCGATCTCGACATCACCGAGGTGCTCGCCGTCTTCGACCGCGCCGTCGCCGAGATCGCGGCGACGAGGCAGGACATCACCGAGCGCGGCATCGACCTCGACGCGCAGGTGCCGGTGGCCAACCCGTGGATGCCCCAGGATTTCGACATGACCGTGCGCTGGATCCTCGTCCATCTCACCACGGAGATGGCCAGGCATGCCGGGCACGCCGACATCATCCGCGAATCGATCGACGGCGCGATCTCCTACCAGCTCAACGCCCTCGCCGACGGACAGCCGTGGCCGCCGGAGGGCTGGGGCGACGAGGGCTGAGTCGCGCCTCGGCGATTCGGCGATCCGACTCCGGCGCGGTGTTCCGACACCCGCACGGTGTTCCGACTCCGGCAGGGTGCGTGCACCGTGGAGATGTCGGAGTACCGTGCCGATGTTCGCCCGCACACATCGGCACCCTGTCCTGCCGTGACTCGCTGTGCAGTGCGAGTCCGTGCAGGCCCAGGGTGCCGATGCGGCTTCGGGTGTGTTACCGCCGAGGCCGTCGGCCGCGTCCCCACCGAGGTGGCCAGTCGACTTCCCGCCGAGGCGGTGGCCCAGGCCGGCCAGCGGCCAGCCCTCAGGCTGCGGTGACCGCGTCCTTGGCCACCCGGTCGACGAGGTGCTCGGTGTAGGCGGGCACCGTGAGGAACTCGGGGAACTCCTCGGTCAGGGCGCTGGCCCGGAAGATCTCGACCGCCTCGGTGACATGGTCGGCGGGGGTCAGTTCGATGAGGGCGAGCTCCTCGCCGAGGTAGCGCTCGACGAGCTGCCTCGTCACCTGCTGGCCGTTGTCGAGGGTGACCTCGTGGTGGATCCACTGCCAGATCTGCGAGCGGGAGATCTCCGCGGTCGAGACGTCCTCGAGAAGGTTCTCCAGGGCGACGTTGCCGTTGCCGCCGAGCCACTCGTTGAGGTAGCCGATGGCAACACGGATGTTGACCCGCACGCCTTCCTCGGTGACGACCGGTTCGAGTCCGGTGATGTCGAGGAGGTGGTCGGCGCACACCCGCACGTCGGGTCGCATGTTCTCCAGCTGGTGCGGCTGCTCGCCGAGCGCCGCATAGTAGACCGCGAGCGCGGCGGGCACGAGACCCGGGTCGGCGACCCATGTGCCGTCGAAGCCCTGCCACGCCTCACGGGCCTTGTCCTCGCGCATCCGGGCGAACTCGGCGGCGACGAAGCCCTCGTCGGGGTGGCTGGTCATGAGGTTCGTCATCGTCCCGATCGCATGGGCGCCGCGACGGTGGCAGGTCCACACGAGACGGTCGGTGAAGGCCTTCATCAGCGGCAGCGAGTTCGTCAGGCGGTCGCGGTCGGGGAGGATGAACTCGGTGGAGTGGCGGAGGTTCTTCACGACGGAGAACAGGTAGTCCCAGCCGGCGGCCTGGAGGCCGGCGCAGTGGTCGCGCAGCTCCCAGAGGATCTCCTCCATGTGGAACGCGGCCGCGATCGTCTCGATGTGGACGGTCGCACGGATCGTGCCCTGCGGGATGCCCATCTGGTCCTGCGCCCAGACGAAGATCTGGTTCCACAGCCTGGCCTCGAGCGAGGACTCGAGCTTGGGCAGGTAGAAGTAGGGTCCCGTGCCGCCGTCGATGAGGTGCTTGGCGTTGTGGAAGAAGTAGAGCCCGAAGTCGACGAGCGCGCCGATCGCCGGCGTCTGCTCACCGTCTGAGTTCGTGAAGGTGAGGTGCTTCTCCGGCAAGTGCCAGCCGCGCGGGCGCATCCCGATCGTCGGCTGATTGCGATTGCTCACGCCCGGCAGCCGATCGCGCACCGCGAGGTAGAGGGCATGCTGTCCGCCGAGGATGTTCGCCCAGGTCGGGCTCGTCGAGTCCTCGAAGTCGGCGATGAAGACCTTGGCCTGCGAGTTCAGTGCCGCGACGATCTCGGGTTCGGTGACGGGGCCGGCGAGTTCGACCCTGCGGTCCTCGAGGCCGGGAGCGTCGAGGGAGCCGGCGACCTGCCAGGTCCGGTCGGCGCGCACCGCTGCGTAGTCGGGGGTGAAGCGCGGCAGCGTGCCGTCGTTCATCTCCGCCGAGCGGTTGCCGCGCTTGGCCATGAGGGCGCCGAGGCGGCCTGCGAAGGTCTCGTGGAGGCCCGCGACGAAGTCGAGCGCCTGCGCCGAGAGAACGGTGTCGTATCCGGGTGCCTCAGGTGCGTTGATCGTGATGCGGGACATTGTCTTCTCCTCACTCTTTCCGAGTGCTGTAAGGGACTGCGGTGTGCTGGATGCGGGTGCGGGGTGTGCGCTGTGTGGGGGTTCGGCGCGGATCGACGATGCAAACCCCGTGAAAACATCGTCGAGCCGCGCCGAGTCTGTGGGTTCCTCACCTGCCGGGCCGGTCGGGCCCGGCAGGTGCGGGGCGGCTGCTCAGTGGAACTGGGCTTCCTCGGTCGATCCGGACAGGGCCAGGGTCGAGCCCTCCGGGTTGACGGCGGTCGAGACGAGGTCGAAGTAGCCGGTGCCGACCTCGCGCTGGTGCTTCGTGGCGGTGTATCCGCGCTCCTCGGCGGCGAACTCGCGCTCCTGCAGGTCGACGTAGGCCTTCATCTGCTCACGGGCGTAGCCGTGGGCGAGGTCGAACATCGAGTAGTTGAGCGCGTGGAAGCCGGCGAGGGTGATGAACTGGAACTTGTAGCCCATCGCCCCGAGCTCGCGCTGGAACTTCGCGATCGTGTCGTCGTCGAGGTGCTTGCGCCAGTTGAACGACGGCGAGCAGTTGTACGCGAGCAGCTGGTCCGGGTGCTCGGCGTGGATCGCCTCGGCGAACTGCTTGGCGACCTCGAGGTCGGGCAGCGAGGTCTCCATCCACAGCAGATCCGAGTACGGGGCGTACGCGTTGCCGCGGGCGATGCAGGCTTCGAGTCCGTTGCGGACCTTGTAGTAGCCCTCAGCGGTGCGCTCACCGGTGATGAACGGCTGGTCCCGCTCATCGACGTCGGTGGTGATCAGCGTCGCGGCGTCGGCGTCGGTGCGGGCGATGATGACCGAGGGGACGTTCTCGACGTCAGCGGCCAGGCGGGCCGACTGGAGGGTGCGGATGTGCTGCGAAGTGGGGATGAGGACCTTGCCGCCGAGGTGGCCGCACTTCTTCTCGCTCGCGAGCTGATCCTCCCAGTGGACGCCGGCGGCGCCGGAGTTGATCATGCCCTTCATGAGCTCGAAGGCGTTGAGCGGACCGCCGAAGCCGGCCTCGGCGTCGGCGACGATCGGGACCATCCAGTCCTCGACGGTGCTGATGCCCTCGGCGTGCTCGATCTGGTCGGCGCGCATGAGCGCGTTGTTGATCCGGCGGACGACCGCGGGAACCGAGTTCGCCGGGTAGATCGACTGGTCCGGGTAGGTGTGGCCGGAGAGGTTCGCGTCGGCGGCGACCTGCCAGCCGGAGAGGTAGATGGCCTTGAGGCCGGCCTTGACCTGCTGGACGGCCTGGTTGCCGGTCAGCGCGCCGAGGGCGTTGACGAAGTCGAGGTCGTGGATCTCCTCCCAGAGCTTCTCGGCTCCGCGGCGGGCCAGCGTGTGCTCTTCGATCACCGAGCCGCGCAGCTTGACGACATCCTCGGGCGAGTACTCGCGGGCGACTCCCTGCCAGCGGGGGTTGGTGGCCCAGTCGCGGCGGATCGCTTCGATGTCGTGCAGTTCGTTCGGCGTGGTGTTCGCGCTCATGATGTCTCACTCCTGTGTTGTTCCGAGGTTCGTGTGATCCATCTTGGTGCGGCCGCAAGCCCTCCGACAGAGGAAAGTGGGAAGAAGATTCTTGCTTCTTCCCATTGGTGAAAAATATGGCTTCTGTCATACTGGTCACACCCACACTGAACCACCCCGATCGCCACCTCGGAGGCCGTTGTGACCAGTACTCAAGCACCGAAGACGGAAACGAGTCCGTCCGTCGACAACCTCAGCATCGGCAGAAGAATCAGATTTTTTCGCAAAGAGGCGGGTCTGACGCTGTCGGAGCTCGGGGAGAGAGTGGGGCGTGCGGCCTCGCAGATCTCGACGATCGAGAACGGCAAGCGGGAAACTTCTGTCACGCTGCTTGCGAGCATCGCGCAGGCGCTGGGAACCGAGGTCGCAGACCTCCTCGACCCCACCCCGGTCGACGGCAGGCAGGCTCTCGAGCTCGAGGCCGAGCGGAATCAGGCCTCCCCGATGTACTCCTCGCTCGGTCTGCCGCAGGTGCGCATCAAGTCCCTGCCGCAGGATGCGCTCGAGGCGATCGTCGGCCTGCAGCGGCAGCTCTCCGAGGTGCTCACCCGGCGGGCGGCGACCCCGGAGGAGGCCAGGCGGGCCAACCGGGAGCTGCGGGAGACGATGCGGGAGAAGAACAACTACTTCGCCGACCTCGAGAAGCAGGCGGCCGAGCTGCTCTCGCTCGCCGGTTATGAGTCGGGGACGGTGTCCCAGCGGGAGACGGCGACGATCGCGGAGAAGCTCGGCTTCAGCCTCCACTACGTCTCCGATCTGCCGTCCTCGACCCGGTCGATCTCCGACACCGCGAACCGGCGGATCTACCTGCCCAATGCCGATGCCGCCTTCGATCCGCGCACGCATCTGCTCACGAGTCTCGCCCCGCACGTGCTCGGGCATGAGGCGCCGAAGGACTTCCGCGAGTTCCTCCAGCAGCGCGTCGACGCGAACTATCTCGCCGCGGCCGTGCTGCTGCCCGAGAGTGCGGCGGTGCCGGTACTCACCGAGGCCAAGCGGAAGCGGGAGCTCTCGGTGGAGTACCTGCGGGACATGTTCGGCGTCGGCTACGAGACCGCCGCCCACCGGTTCACGAACCTCGCGACCGAGCACCTCGGCCTGCCCGTCCACTTCATGAAGGTCCACGCCTCGGGCACGATCCACAAGGCGTACTCGAACGACGGCCTGCCCTTCCCCACCGACCCGCTCGGGGCGATCGAGGGCCAGTTCGCATGCAAGCGCTTCACCTCGCGCACCGTCTTCCGGGTCGCCGACCGCTTCAGCCCCTACTACCAGTACACGGACACCCCGCAGGGATCGTACTGGTGCACGGCCCGGGTGCTGCCCGGAGGCGACTACGCGATCAGCGTCGGGGTGCCGTTCGCCCACGTCAAGTGGTTCGAAGGCCGGGAGTCCTCGATCCGCTCGCAGTCACGCTGCCCGGATCCCTCGTGCTGCCGCACGGCGCCGGAGGAGCTCGCCGCGAAGTGGGAGGACAACTCCCTGCCGTCGGCGAAGATGCACGCGTCCCTGCTCGCCGCCGTTCCGCCCGGAGCGGTGCCCGGCGTCGATGACACCGAGGTCTTCGAGTTCCTCGAACGCCACTCCGGGTGAGGGCAAGGCCGGTGCCGGTGGCAGGGTCGGGTGTGCCGGCTCAGTTGACAGCGCCGGAGCCAGCGCCGACGGCGGGATCGAGGTCTGCGCCGGGGAAAGGCCGGGTGTGCCGGCGGCGGTGTGTGCGGTTCGCCGCTGCCTCAGCGGCGTCCCGCGGACTTCAGGGCCGATGCGACGACGTGTTCGGCGATCGCCAGCGCCGAGGTGGCTCCCGCCTTCGGCACGGACCTCACCTGGGTGAGCCTGCCGCGAGCGGAGACGACGAGACCCGTGACGAGTTCGCCCTTGTCATCGATCGCCAGCGCTCCGACCCCGCGTGGGCCCGTCGTCATTCCCGCGGTGTCGAGGTCGGGGGCGTAGCGTTTGAGCCGTTCGACGAACGCCGAGGTGCTCGTCGCCGACCGGACGCCCTCGGCGGCCGCGCGGGCGTTGCGCTTCGCGAACTTCCAGAACCCGGAGAAGCCGAACGAGGCCCCGAGGTCACCGAAGTCGATGTCGCCGACCGATCCCTCGCCGCGACCGAGCGCGAGATGAGTCGTCGGGCCGAGCAGCAGGGCACCTGAGACGGTGCGCGCGAGCACGGTCTCCTCGAACGGCTCACCCGGGTCGGGAACGGAGGAGATGATGCCGTGGACCGCCTCGGCGGCGGGGGCACGCAGCTGCGAATACGTGCTGGTCAGAGGCACGATTCTGGGGTCGGCGGAGAGACCGGTCGCGGTCGCCAGCCGGTCGGATTGGAGACCCGCGGCGACGAGGACGAGGTCGAAGGTCCCGGCGTCGACCTCGGCGGATGTCGACTTCCGTTCCGAGTTCCAGCCGTCGATGCGCTCTTCGGCCTGCTTGAACCAGTCCTTGTCGCCGAACCGGGTGCGCAGCTCATCGCCGAGGCGACCGCCCAGACTGCTCTTCTCCGAAGGTTCCGCGGCGGGTTCGGGATCCTCACCGCGGTAGGTCCGCGGACGGTCGTGGGCCTCGCCGTCGGGACCGACGACGATCTCGGTGGAGTACCCCGATTCGCTGCCCTCCCCCGCGCCGTCGTCCTTGGCGGTGACCGGTCGGGTGCGGAGGCGGACCTCGCTGCTCAGCGTGTCGATGCCGGTGACCTCGGTGGAGAAGCGGAAGCGGCCCCCGGCGTCGCGGACCTCGGCGGCGAGCGCCTCGGCGAGGGCGGAGTAGTCGGTGATCGCGGTGTGCGGGGAGTAGAGGGCCTGGACGCCTCGCACGCCCGGTTCGATCTCCTCCATTCGGGCCCGGTCGACGAGGCGGACACCGGGTACCCCGTTCTTCTCGGCCCGGGAGGCAAGCTGCTCGAGGCGGTCGACCTCGTCGGTGTCCTGGGCGACGACGAGCTGCCCGCATTCGCGGTAGGGCAGACCCGCCTCGGCGAGATACGGGATGAGGAGTTCGACGCCACGGCGGGCGAGTGTGGCCTCGAGACTGCCCGGTTCTTCGTCCAATCCGGCGTGGACGATGCCTGCGGTGTGCCCGGTCTGGGCGTTGCCGACGGTTCGGCCGCGTTCGAAGACCGTGACCTCTGCGTCGGGGAGCTGACGGGTGATCTCGCGGGCGAGAGCCACACCGATGATGCCTGCGCCGACGACTGCCACTCGTGAAATACTCATAGGGCAATCTTGGCATCGTCAGAGGAGTTGGAGAAGATGGCGACGGCTCTGAGCTGGCCCGGCAAGGAGAAGTCGCTCACCCTCGGACGAGAGCTCAGCCGGACGGCGGGGTCCGGATTCCTGTCTGCCGCAAGGGGAGGCTCCTCGGGTGCGGCGGGGGCCGGTTCCGCGAGCGCGGACGGCCGCTCCTCGGTTACGACGGACCGCCTCGGCGAGGGGAGGGACGGAACCAGCGGACTGCGGACCGTCGTGCCGGACCTGGACGAGAACCTCCTCATCGTCGGAGACAATCTGCCCGCGCTGCAATCGCTGCTGGCCACGCATCGGGGGCGGGTCAAGGTCGTCTACATCGATCCGCCGTACAACACGGGCAATGCGCACGCGTACAAGGACGACGGCCACGATCACGATTCGTGGCTGAGCTTCATGGCACCCAGACTCGTGCTCGCCCGGGAGCTCATGCGCGATGACGGGGTGCTCTACCTCCACCTCGACGACGGGGAGAGCGCGTGGGCGCAGCTGCTCGGGCACGAGATCTTCGGTGAGGCGAATTCGCTCGGCACCCTCATCCATCAGCGGGCGAAGGGCGGGGGCAATTCGCCGTCGTTCGTCCGCGGGCACGACTACATCCACGTGTGGGGCAAGGACGCCCGGTCCGCGGGGACGTTCCTGACGGAGAAGAAGGCACCGGCGAAGGTCGAGGTCATCGATGGGCGGAAGATGCTCGTCGAGACCGACGTCCTGCGCACGAGCTTCGGCCGCTATGAACGCGGGTCAGAGCGACGGCTGATGTACGAGGACATCGTCTCGGTCAAGGGGGAGAAGAAGCTCGCCGAGGTGGATGCGAAGCTCGCCTCGGGCGAGTTCATCCTGCGGCCGTGGGGTCCGGGCAAGCACGCGGTGGTGCGGGTGACGCCGTATGAGAAGGCGAGCTCGAAGCTCTATTCGATCATCAAGGCGCTCGGCGGGCAGAACGATCTCGAGGACCTGGGGCTGGGCGGGGTGTTCGGGTATCCGAAGCCCGTCGAGCTGGTCAAGACGCTCATCACGGCGCAGACGTTCTTCGACCCGAACGCGATCGTCCTCGACTTCTTCGCCGGCTCCGGGACGACCGCGCAGGCTGTCATGGCAGCGAACCGGCGGGACGAGGGGAAGCGGTCGTTCGTCCTCGTCCAGACCCCGGAGACGCTGCGCGGTTCGCGCGGGGGCGCGGGGCGCGGGGGTGGTAGTGCCAGCGCGGCGAGTACCGACGCTGGAGCAACGTCCGGGGCTGCCGGGTCGGGTCGCGGGGAGTTCACGACGATCAGTGAGCTCACCGCCGAGCGCATCCGCCGCGCCGCCGACGAACTCGCCCCCGGCCTGACCTTCACCGAGGTCACCGTCGCGGAGGCCGCTGTTGCGGAGGCGCCGACGCGCACCAAAACCTGAGGCTCCTGCGCAAGCTCTCACGCGCGACGAGAACTGAGGCCGAATGCCTGCGGCCACCGTTCACCCTGCGAACTGAGGCTCCTGCGCTTGATCACCCCGCGAGTTCGGTCCCACCCCGCGAGTTCGGCCTCATCCCGCGAATCCTGGACGCTGAGTGACGGTTTCCGGCCGCAGAATCGGCACTCAGAGTCCAGAATCCCACTCGGAAGGCACGACCGCCTCGGCGGGCAATCTTCTCCGAAGTCTTCCGCGGACCACGTCGCACTGTAAGAATGCACGCATACGCATGTGCTGATGACAGGGGTGATGCAGTGCCGACCTACCTTTTCCGCTGCGACGACTGCGGCGACACCGAGCGGGCCTTCACCATGGCGGCGAAACCCGACTCCATCCATTGCCCCGGCTGCCAGGAGCCTGCCCGGTCCGTGGTCGCCTCACCCCACCTCGGCGTTGGTGGCTCTCCTGCAGCCCGGCTCATCGATACGACCGAACGGTCGGCGGAGACTCCCGCGGTCGTCTCCCGCGTTCCAGGGGCGAGCCGCCGGCGGCAGAAGGTCAGTCGGGATCCCCGGCACGCCAAGTTGCCGCGAACTTGACGGCACCGACGCCGCGACCGGCCCGATCGCCCACGCGCGAATCTCGGGCAGACATTCCAGACGCCCGACGCCGTCCGACTGGGACCCGCCTCGGCGAAAGCACCACCGCAGGGAGTCAGTGCCTGCGAACCGCACCATGTGAAGCTCCACCCGCACCATCTGAACCGCCACCGCCATCGGCCTCGTCCGGGGCCGATCCGAGGAAAGGAAGTGCCATGCCCGACGTCGTCTTCCCGCTCGATTCGACCAAACCGTTCACCGACCAGAAGATCGTCGGCCACAACCGGTGGCATCCGGACATCCCCGCAGCCGTCCACGTCAAGCCCGGTGACACGTTCCGCATGGACTGCCGCGAATGGTTCGACGGCTTCATCAAGAACGACGACAGTGCCGACGACGTCCGCGACGCTCCCGTCGACATCGTCCACGCGCTCTCGGGACCGGTATCCGTCGAAGGCGCGAAGCCCGGTGACCTGCTCATCGTCGACATCCTCGACGTCGGCCCGATCCCGCAGGAGGAGGGTCCGCTGGCCGGTCAGGGCTGGGGATACACGGGTATCTTCGCGAAGGAGAACGGCGGGTCGTTCCTCGTCGACCAGTTCCCCGATGCGTACAAGGCGATCTGGGACTTCAGCGGCGGGACCGCGACCTCGCGCCACGTCCCAGGGGTCTCGTTCACCGGCATCGTCCACCCCGGACTCATGGGCACTGCACCGAGTGCGGACCTGCTCGGAACGTGGAACACCCGTGAGGCCGCGCTCATCGCCACCGACCCCGACCGCGAACCCCCGCTCGCGCTGCCCCCGGAGCCCAACGGTGCGATCCTCGGGTCGCTGAGCGGTGAGGACTTCGACCGGGTCGCCGAGGAGGGGGCTCGCACCGCTCCCCCGCGGGAGAACGGCGGAAACCAGGACATCAAGAACCTCACGAAGGGCACTCGGGTGTTCTATCCGGTGTTCGTCGACGGGGCGAACTTCTCCGTCGGCGACCTCCACTTCAGCCAGGGCGACGGGGAGATCACCTTCTGCGGCGCCATCGAGATGGGCGGTTTCATCGACTTCCGCGTGGACCTCATCAAGGGCGGCATGGACACGTACGGGGTGAGCGAGAACGCGATCTTCCAGCCGGGCAACACGGACCCGCAGTACTCGGAGTGGCTGGCGTTCTCCGGCACCTCGGTCACTCTCGACGGCGAGCAGCGCTACCTCGACTCGCAGCTGGCCTACCAGCGGGCGTGCCTCCATGCGATCGACTACCTCACGAAGTTCGGCTACAGCCCCGAGCAGGCGTATCTGCTGCTCGGGGCCGCCCCGATCGAGGGCAGGTTCTCCGGAGTCGTCGACATCCCGAACTCGTGCGCGACGGTCTACCTGCCCACCGCGATGTTCGACTTCGACGTCACGCCCGGCCCCGGCGGTCCCGTGCAGATCGACCCCGGGCAGGGGGCGCCGCACTCGACGTTCTGAGGTGCGCGGCGGGGCCACGGCGGCGGGGCGGGGTCGGCGGCGGGGCGACGGCGCTCGCGACTCCGGACACCCGGCGTGTAAAGGACGCCGAGTGTCGATTCGACGCCCGGAAATCGTCACTCAGCGTCCAATTCTCGCCCGAGCGTCGAGTCAGCGGCCCGGTTACGCCCTGACCCCGGCGCCTGTGAAACTCCGCACCCCGAAAGCGCACGAACGTCGGCGCGACTCCGGACACCCGGCGTGTAAAGGACGCTGAGTGCGAAGCCAGACACGCCCTCGGGCACCCGGCGAGTAAAGGACGCTGGGTGTCGATTCGTGGCGCCGAAATCGTCACTGAGCGTCCAGCTCTCGCCCGGGCGTCGAGTCAGCGACCGGGCGTCGGCCTGACCCGGCGCCTCAGCACACATCGCCCGTCGCTGGCCAGCGGCGAGACGCCGCGCGATCGCATCCGGACAGCCCAGCTCCGGTCCAGGGTGCGGTCGTAGTGTCGGAGGGGACAACAGGCACACCCTCGATCACCCAAGGAGAAGACATGTCGGTCGTCGCCATCAACACCCTCACCGTCCCCGAGAACGCCGGTCCCGAGCTCGAGAAGCGCTTCGCCGCGCGCAAGCACTCCGTCGACAACGCCCCGGGCTTCGAAGGGTTCCAGCTGCTGCGCCCCACCGCCGGTGGCGACCGCTACTTCGTCTACACGCAGTGGGCGACGAAGGAGGACTTCGAGAACTGGAAGGCCAACCGTCAGTCCTCGCACGAGTCGACCGGCAAGGAGCCAGTGTCGACGGGTGCCGAGCTCCTCGAGTTCGAGGTCGTCGACCTCGGCGACTGAACGTTCATCGACTTCGCCCGACGACGACATCGCCGCGGGCAGCGCCTGTGCGGCAATGACCGAGGCGGCTGCATCCGGCCAATTCCAGTAGGTTCGGACCGCTTCGCGACAACTGCGCATCTCCGGCGACCGAGCACCTGCTCGGTCGCCGGCACTCGTATCCGGGGAGGGTCAGCTGCCCGCGGCTGCGTCAGCGACGATTCGGCTCACTTCGTCGTCAAGGATGCGATAGGCGGACTCCGGCGACCGGGACTCGAGCATGACGTCCTGAGCCAGCCCCTTCGCCAAAGCAACGACCCGAGCTGCGACATCGATGTCCCGGGCTGATCGGCCGGAAGACACCTCCGGTGCGGAGGCGTCGTCTCCGCGACTGTCCGAGGAACCTGATGAGGGGGTCAGCCCGGATGAGGGAGCCGACTCAGACGAGTCGACTGCATCACTGACTGCCCTCACTCGCCTTCTCGCAGCTTCTGCCGTTTTGTGGTCGTTGTCGACGACGACCTCGGCGATGTTCGCGTCTCCGACGGCCTTGGCGATGTAGGTGAACCACACGGATGCTCCCATCCGCATGGCCTCGCCTTCGGGGATGAAGGCGTGAAGGAAGTCCCGCAGCGCGGCCACCGGATCGGCGTCCTCGCTCGGACCCCCCGCCTCATCGTCGAGCTCCGCTCCCGCGACGAGCTGCCGACAGCCCTCGAGGACGAGCTCCTCCCGCGAGGAGAAGTAGTGCTGGACGCGACCGATCGAGATACCGGCCGACTCGGCCACTGATCTGAAGGTGACCGAGTCGATGCCTCGTGTGTAGATGACCAGCCACAGTCCGTGGACGATCTCCGCACGGCGGGCTGCATGGTCGACGATCTTCGGCATGCGGAAATTTTACAATACGATCGACTTGCATCTTTACAATACGATCAACTTGCCTCACGATTGCAGTATGAACGTATCGCAAAATAGTCGGTCGACGCGCGGACCGGCCCACGCCCCTGATCCAGCCAGGCCGCGACAGATCGAACCGGAACCGGGCATCCGTGTGCGCGGACTGACAAAGAGCTTCGGGCGCACACGCGTCGTCGACGCTCTCACCTTCGACGTCCGCCCCGGTCACGTCACCGGATTCCTCGGACCCACCGGTGCAGGCAAGTCGACGACCCTGCAGATGATCCTCGGACTGATCGCACCGGACTCCGGGACGGCCCTCGTCGGCGGTCGACCGCTGGCGGCGCACCGCACCCCGGCTGCCGTCGCCGGTTCGCTGCTCACCACCGAACGGATGCTTCCCGACCTCACCGTCGCAGGCCACCTCGACTGGATCGTGCGCCTGTCGGGGATCGCACCGGCCATGCGCCGGAAGCGGATCGACGAGGTGCTCGAGCAGGTGGGGCTGAGTGTGTCCCGCGGGCAGCGCATCGCCCACCTCTCGCTCGGCATGCGGCAGCGCCTCGGGGTCGCGGCCGCCATCGTCTCGGACCCCGCCGTGCTCATCCTCGACGAACCACTCAACGGGCTCGATCCCGAAGGCATCACGTGGCTGCGGACGTTCCTCCGCGACTTCGCCGCCCGGGGCCGTACGGTCTTCTTCTCCAGTCACCTGCTGACCGAGATGGCGCTCACCGCCGACCACGTGATCATCATCCGTTCAGGCCGCCTCGTCGCCGATCTCTCCTTGGACGAACTGCGCGCTCAGTCGCAGACCGGGGTGTCCGTGACCGGACCGCACCTGGCACCGCTCGTTCAGAGCCAGCGGGCAACCGGGCGAACGGTCACGACCGGGAGGACGACGGCCCTCATCACCGGAGCTCTCGCCCGCGACGTCTACCGCGACAGCGTTCGCCTCGGCGTCGACCTCGACGAACTGCGCACGCTCGAACCCGGTCTCGAGGACGTCTTCCTCGAGCTCACCCGCACCCCGACGCCTGCGACGAACGCCGAGCCCGGGGCGCACGCTGAGCCCGCGACGAACGCCGACCCTGCGGCACACGCGGCTCCCGAAACGAAGGACAACTGAATGCCGATCCGACCCCGGTCCCGGGCCGCCGACGCTCCCGAGCGCGACGCTCCACCCGTCAGCAACCCCGCACCCGACCGCCGCAGTGCGCATCGGTCGGTTTCCGGTTCACCCCTGCCCGCGGGGCGTCTGCGTGATGTCCTTGCCGCCGAGTGGATCAAGCTCCTTACCCTGCGCGCGCCTCGGCGCTTCGCCGGTGCGGCATTGGCCTTCGGGGTGGTGGCTTCCGCCGTGCTCATCCTCAGCTTTCCCGTCACCCGGGGTGTTCCGATCTCCGCCGCCGAGGTGGACGACGTCCTCTCTGCCAGTGTGCTCGGTCTCGATGCCGCCGCCATTGTCCTCATCGTCTTCGCCGCATGGTTCGTCGGCGTCGAGTTCCGTAGCGGAGCGATCACCGATGCTCTCATCCGCTTGCCGCGACGGTCGGTGATCATCACCGCGAAGGCAACGCTCGTCGCTGCCTTCGCCGGCCTCACCGCACTGCTCACGACCCTCGCCGTCAGCGTGGTCGCGGTGTGCCTGGCTGCCGCCCTGACCGATGCCTCATGGTCGTCGGCCCTTTCCGCGGCGACGGCGTCTGATCATCTCCGTCTGCTGTTCGGCAGCGCTCTCATGCCGGTCGCCTTCGCCGTTCTCGCCGTGGTCATCGCGTTCGGATTCGGTTCGCTGGCGGCCGGCCTGCTCGCGGCGCTCGGACTCATCATCGCCTCGACCCTGGCATCGTGGCTGCCGACCGGTATCGCCGAGGCGGTCCAGCCGTTCCTTCCCCTCGCCGCGATCCATTCGATCAGCGGAGCTGCAGAGCCCGGCTCTGCCGAGTTCCTCGGGTTCCTGCCGGCGGTGATCGTCATTGCGGCGTGGATCGTGCTGGGGTGGGTGTTTGCCGTATGGCGGCTGCGCTCGCGTGACTTCTGAGGGGAGCCGACACCACCTCGGCGAGTCCGGCCGTGACCGGGGACGAAGCCTCAGCTCGAACCCGGGCTCGGCCTCAGCCTTCGGTGTCCTTATCGAGTTCGCTGAAGGCCTCGACCTCGCGGGGGTGGCCGGCGATGAGGATCTCGTCGTCGGCGTAGAGCGTCATGTCCCGGTCGGCGATGTCCCACGTCGACCCGCCGGCGCGTTTGACGGCGACGATCGTCACGCCGTACGCGGCGCGCACGCCGAGGGAGGCCAGCGGCACGTCGGAGACCCGGACAGGCGGGGTCGTGCGGGCGAGCACGAAGTCCTCGTCGATGGGCAGGAAGTCGGAGATGTGTCCGCGGATGAGGTGGGCGAGCCTACGGCCCATGTCGTTCTCGGGGCGGACGACGTTGCGGATGCCGAGCTGGTGAAGGATCTCCGCGTGCGTCTCGCTGATCGCCTTCGCCCAGATGTGCCGGTTGCCGAGCTTGAGGATGCGGGAGGCGACGAGGATGCTCGCTTCGAGGTCGCTGCCGATCGCGATGACCACCCGGCTGACGTCGTCGATGCCGAGCTGACGCAGCACCACCTCGTCGGTGGCATCGGCTCGGGAGACATGGGCGAGCTTGTCCGAGTACTCGGCGACGACGGCCTCGTCGCTGTCGATGCCGATGACGTCGACGCCGTGTTTGGCGAGTTCGACCGCGAGCGAACCGCCGAACCGGCCGAGCCCGATGACGGCGACGGCACCGGCTTCGGCCATCGGCTTGGCATCGCCGGCGAAGAAGGCGGCCGGGCGGGCGAGCCAGGATCTCTCATTCATCTCGATGTCCTTTCATTGGAACGACGTTTCGTGGTGGGTGACGTTTCGTGGAGGCCGGGGTGGGAGCCTGCGATGCACAGGTGTCCTGGCGGGCCCGGTCAGCCGATGAGCGGGCGCTCCTTGGGCAGTTCGTAGCGGATGGGTCGTGAGCGCAGGGCCAGCGCCGAGGCGACGGTGACGGGTCCGAGGCGACCGAAGATCATCGTGATGATGAGGACGACCTGGCTGAACGCCGGCAGCTGCGCGGTGATTCCGGTCGAAAGCCCGACGGTGCCGAACGCGGAGACGACCTCGAAGAGGATCCGGTCGAAGCGCAGCTCGGGGGCGTTGAGCATGATCGCCATCGTCGCTGCGACGATGAGGCCGAGGGCGAGGACGATGACCGTCGTCGCCTGACGGTGCACCGACCGGGAGACCCGCCGTCCGAAGAGGTTGACCGCGCGGCCGCCGCTGACCTCGGTCCACGTCATCGCGGCGAGGACGACGAAGGTCGTGATCTTCACCCCGCCCGCGGTGCCCGCCGGGCCGCCGCCGATGAACATGAGAATGTCCATGCCGAACCACGACGCCGGGTGCATCGCCGAGATGTCGATCGAGTTGAAGCCGGCGGTGCGGGTGATCGTCGACTGGAACGCCGCCGCCTGGATCCGTCCCCACCAGTCCAGTGCGCCGAGGGTCGCCGGGTTGGACCATTCGATCGCGGCGATGAAGACGGTGCCGCCGAGCAGGAGGAGGGGGGTGACGACGACGACCGCGCGGGTCGTCATCGACCAGGTGAGCGGGAAGCGGTACTTGCGGAAGAGCTCGATGAGCACGGGGTAGCCCAGCCCGCCGAGGATGACGGCGATCGCGATCGGCCCGCACACGAACGGGTCGGCGACATAGGCCATGAGACTGTCCCTGTTGAGTCCGAACCCGGCGTTGTTGAAGGCGGAGATCGCGTGGAAGATCGCGCTCCACACGGCCTCCCCGACCGGATCGCCGTAGAAGAACCGGAACCGCAGGTAGAGGAGGACCGCGACGACCGCCTCGGTGGTCAGGGTCAGTCCGATGATGCGCAGGACCATCGGCTTGATCCCGCCGATGCCCGAGCTCTTCGTCTCAGACGCCACGGACTGGCGCAGCCGCAGGCCGGCACGTCCGGCGACGACGAGGGCGAGCAGGGTGGTGAGCAGGAGGACGCCGAGACCGCCGACCTGGATGAGGCAGACGATGACGATCTGACCGAAGAACGTGAAGTCCTGGCCGGTGTCGAGGACGACGAGGCCGGTGACGCTGAGCGCCGAGGTGGCTGTGAAGAGTCCGGACAGCAGTGAGATCCCGCCCGGCGCCACGGTCGCGGCGGGGGTCATGAGCAGACCGGTCCCGACGACCAACGCCGTCAGGTATCCCATCACCACCCGGACGATCGCATTTCGATGTGTGCTGTGCACAGAGGGAAATCTAGCACCCGACATCGTCGTACCCCGAAATGCCTCAACTACCGCCAAGTAAACTCTCAGAATCCTGTTACTGTGCATGTACCCACGGGGAACGGCAAGGGACACGAACGACCGCCTCCGCGGGAACGGCCTGCCACCTCGGCGGGGTCAGCAGCACACGATGAGGGAGGCGCCATGAGCACTCAGCACGCAGAGACGGACGACAGAGGCCACGGCTTCGTCAAGGCACTGGGCACCGTCGACGCCCTGTTCATCGGCTTCGGCGCGATGATCGGCTTCGGCTGGGTCGTCCTCACCGGGGAATGGCTGACCGGGGCGGGAACCCTGGGGGCGATCCTCGCGTTCGCCGTCGGCGGCATCATCATGTGCTTCGTCGGCACCGTCTACTCCGAACTCGTCGCCGCCATGCCCCACGCCGGCGGCGAGCACAACTACCTCATCCGGGCGATGGGACCGAAGATCTCGCTGTTCGGGTCGTGGGCGATCACCGGCGGCTACATCAGCGTCGTCATGTTCGAGGCGGTCGCCGTGCCGCGGACCGCGCTCTACCTCTTCCCGGATCTCGAGTACATCAAGCTGTGGACGATCGCCGACACCGACGTCTACCTCACGTGGGCGCTCATCGGCACGGTCACTGCGATCGTCATCGCCTGGATCAACATCCGCGGTGTGCGCCTGGCCTCCCTCGTCCAGACCTTCGTCGTCTCGTTCCTCATCATCGTCGCCCTCCTTCTGCTCACCGGCGGGCTCGTCGGCGGTGACCCCGCGAACACGGAACCCCTCTTCACCGGCGGTGCGGCCGGGTTCATCGGCGTCGTCGCGGTCGTCCCGTTCCTCTTCGTCGGCTTCGACGTCATCCCGCAGTCGGCCGAGGAGATCAAACTGCCGGCGAAGAAGATCGGCAAACTCGTCGTCGTCTCCGTGCTCATGGCGATCGTGTTCTACATCGTCATCATCTGGATGACCTCGCTCGCGATCCCCGCCTCGGAGCTGACCAGCCACGACCTCGTCACTGCGGATGCGCTCGCGGCGATGTTCGGCTCGCCCGTGTGGGGAAAGATCGTCATCGCCGGCGGTCTGGCCGGCATCATCACCTCGTGGAACGCGTTCCTCATGGGCTCCTCGCGGCTGATGTGGGCGATGGCCGTGGCCGGAATGATCCCCGCGTGGTTCGGCAAGCTCCACCCGAAGTACCGCACCCCGGTCAACTCGATCATCTTCATCGGCATTCTCTCCGCGCTCGCACCGTTCCTCGGCGCGGCGGCCCTCGGCTGGATCGTCGATGCCGGGTCCCCGGCGATCGTCATCGCCTACTTCCTCGTGAGCATCGCGTTCATCGTCCTGCGGAAGAACGAGCCCGACATGGCCCGTCCCCTGCGCATCGGCGGTGCCGGCAACGGCGGCATGGTCATCGGCGTCATCGCCGCCGTCCTCACCCTCGTCCTCTTCATCCTCTACATCCCGATCACCCCGTTCTCCGCGCAGCTGGCCTGGCAGTCGTGGGCGATGTTCGCCGCCTGGCTCATCGTCGGCGTCATCTTCATGCTCCGCCTGCCCGGTGGGGTCAAGGCCGGCCCCAACGCCGAGGCGGAGCTCCTGGCCAAGGTCAAGGCGCGGTCCCAGCGCCGGTGAGTTTGGCGGGTTCCGGGGCGGAACGTGAGCTCTCGTGGCACGTCGGGTCCGCGGTTCGGGTCGGCGGCGGGACGTGGTCTCGGGCGCGCTCCCTAACCTTCATGGTTCGTGGCACACACCACCTGTGCACGGGTGGTGTGTGCAGCTCTGTGTAGGAGATGCGAAGCGCCACCGAGGTTGTCGTGCTCCAGGTGGTTTCTCGCGCAGGAGGTGTGATGTAGCGTCCGCCGCCGAGGCGTGGCGTCCGTCGCCGAGGCACACGTGCACCACGGAGGCCCGTGACGGTGGCCCGCGCGTAACCGAAGAGCACCGCGTGGCGGAAGTGCTGCGCGGCTCGCAGACGCGACGTGGAGGAGTGAGATCCTAACCCTCAGGGTTCGCGGCAAAAACCACCTTTGCACGGGTGGTGTGTGGAGCGGAGTGTAGGAGATGCGGAGCGCAACCGAGGTTGTCGTGCTCCGGGTGGTTTCTCGCGCTAAGGGTGTGGAGTGCTGTCCGGGTCGGCCGCCGAGGTCGGGTGTGCTGTCCACGTTCTTCGGCGAGGTAGGTGGGTGAGTGAGTCCAGGTGCGTCCGGACAGGCGAACGCGGCCACCGGCTTCTCGCACAGTGACCGCGCCCGGATCAGAGGACCGCCTGCTCAGACGACTGAGACGCCTGAGACGGCTCGGATGTCTCAGATCGCCGCGTCGAGGCCCTTCACCTTGAGGCGTTCACGCTGGTTGGGGTTGACGCTCGGACGGAACGGCATCTCGACCACCTCGGCGCGCACCGGGACACCCGGGGTGTCCGCGTACGGTTCGGGCAGGTGCACCCAGAACTCGGTGCCGAGCTCAGCCTGTGCGACGGGCACATGAGCCATCGCGATGTTCGACTCGAGCTCCGGGGAGTACCACGGCGAGGTCACATACCCGACGGCCTCACCCTCGGGGGTGTCGCTGACCAGCCAGAAGTCCGGCGCGTAGTCGGTGATCGGCCTGCCGCCGAGGACGAGCCCGACGAGCTGCGTCTTGTACGGCGGGTTGCCGGCCTCGAGCTGCGCCCGCACCTCCTCGAGCCGCTCCTTGCCGATGTAGTCGGCCTCCTTCTTCCGCGGCACCTGATAGCCGAGGTTGACCTGGAACGGCAGCGTCTCGAAGTCCATGTCCTGACCCCAGGAGAGGATGCCCGCGGCGATCCGCCTGTGGTGGCTGGGGGCGACGACCCGGAGGTTGTAGGGGACGCCCGCGGCGAGCACGGCGTTCCACATGTCCTCGGCGTACTTCGTCGCATCCTTGAGGTAGATCTCGTAGCCCTTCTCCCCGGTGAACCCGGTTTGGGAGATGATGACGTCACGGCCGCCGACCTGGGCGTCCATGAGCCCGTAGCTCGGCAGTTCGCGCGCCTCCTCACCGACCAGATCAGCGATGACGTCGACGGACTTCGGTCCCTGGACCTGCACCGGCGCGACATCGATCTCCTGGATGGTGACGTCGAACTTCTTGCCGACGTTGACTCCCTGGAGCCAGAGCATGAGATCGGTGTCGGAGAGGCTGAACCAGAACTCGTCGATCGCGACACGCAGGAGAATCGGGTCGTTGAGGATCCCGCCTGCCTCGTTGCACAGGATGACGTAGCGGGCGCGCATCACCGGGATCTTCGTCGCGTCACGGGTGATGACGTAGTTGACGAACGCCTCGGCGTCGGGACCCTTGACCTGGATCTGCCGTTCGACGGCGACGTTCCACAGGGTGACGTCGTTGACGAGCGGCTGATACTCGGCCATCATCCCGCCCTCTTCACGGGGGATGTAGCCGCGCGGGTGGTACATGCGGTTGTAGATCGAGGCCCTCCAGCAGCCCTGCTGCATGGACAGCTCCCAGTACGGGGACTTGCGCACCCGGGTGTCGATGAGCATTTCCACTGGGGTCGGGCCGGACTGTCTCAGGTTGATCGGGACGCCTCTGTCGCTCTGATCAACGGATGGAACGTTATTGTCCATGGTGTTCCCCCTGCATACACAGTTTTATATTATGGAACTCAATTCCCATATTATGGGTGATTTGAGTGTAGAATCGACGGCACACGAGACGCAAGGACATACGGCTGAGAATTTCGGCCGGAGGATCCCCGCAGATCCTCACCACAAAGCTCCTTGCCGGAAGGAGACACCGTTGTCTGCCTCTGCACTCCGCACTCTGCTCAAGACCGCACGCTACGAAGTCCTACCGACGGCCGGCATCGTCGATCGCATCAGCGAGCACGTCGTCCCAGGTAGGACCATCACCGTCACCGCGTCGACGGGACTCAGCCTCGAAGCGACCCTCTCCACCGCCGAGCAGCTCCAAGCCCTCGGATACACGGCCGTCCCCCACATCGCTGCCCGCATGGTGCAGGGACGAACCGAACTCGAAGAGATCCTCGATCGCCTCGGACACGCCGGGATCGACACGATCTTCGTCCCCGCCGGCGACGCCACTCCCCCGGCCGGCGGATATGCCGGTGCCCTCGACCTCCTCGTCGATCTCACCTCCATGGCCCCGCCGATCACGCAGATCGGGGTGAGCGCCTATCCCGAATCGCACCCCATCATCCCCGACGACGTCACCGTCCAGGCCATGTGGGACAAACGCGACTACGCGACCCAGATCGTCTCCAACCTCTGCTTCGACCCGGGGATCGTGAGCACGTGGCTCGCCCGCGTCCGCGCCCGCGGCATCGAACTCCCGCTCATCCTCGGCATCGCCGGCAAGGTCGAGCTCGCCAAGCTCGCCAAGGTCGCGGCGAAGATCGGCGTCGGCGAATCGACCCGGTTCCTGCGGAAGAACACCGCCACCTTCACCCGCATGGCCAAGCCCGGCGGCTACAACCCCAGGAAGTTCCTCGACCGCCTCTCCCCCGTCCTCGACGATCCGTACATGGGCATCGGCGGCCTCCACATCTACACGTTCAACCAGGTCAAGGACACCGAGGCGTGGCGGCGCAAGCAGCTCGAGCTCCTCGGCGACCCCGACCCCACCTCGGTGGTGTCCTGAGCGGTCAGCCCGGCCGACCCGTCCCGCCTGTCACACTCCGCGCCCGTCATCCGACACAATGACGGGCGCATCCGCGCGCCCGCGACCGGAACGATTTCCGGGGCATGTCAGACATGAGAGGACCCCCATGACCCGCATCAGCCTCGACCAGGTGAACAAGAAGGCATACGCCGCAGTCGCGCGCATGGACACGTACTGCCGGGAGGCGCTCGGCGCCGAACTCTACGACCTCATCAAGCTGCGCGCCTCGATCGTCAACGGCTGCGGCTTCTGCGTCGACATGCACTCGACCGACCTCGCCGCCATGGGCATGCCTCTGCGCAGGATCGCCGGGGTCGCCGCCTGGGAGCACACCGGCGCCCTCTTCGACGAACGCGAACGCAGCGTCTTCGCCCTCACCGACGCGGTGACGAAGATCGGCCCCGACAGCGTCACCGACGAGATCTGGGACGGCGTCGCCGCGCACTTCGACGCCGAGGCCCTCGGCGATCTCCTCATGGCCATCTCGACGATCAACGTGTGGAACCGGCTCGCGATCTCCACCGAGACCGTTCCCGTCGTCGAGACCGCCTCCGACCCATCGCAGGAACCGGGCGAATCCCAGTGATCCCCCGGGCCCCAGTGATCCTCCTATCCACAGAGATCCCCCGATCGACTGCGATCTCCCGCCGAGGTGGTCCAGAATGATGTCCGTGGACACCACCGAGACCAGGACTCCGGCGACCGTGGCCTGGGAGGAGAGCCGCGGCCGCCTCTTCGGCATCGCGTATCGGATGCTCGGCGACGTCGGCCATGCCGAAGACGTCGTCTCCGAGGTGGGCATGGCTGCCGTCGTCGCCGAACGCGAGTCCGGTCAGGTGCGGTCGTGGCCGGCATGGCTGACGACGGTGGGCGTGCGGAAGTCCATCGACCGCGCCCGCCATCTCGCGAGCATCAAGGAGGACTACCCGGGTCCGTGGCTGCCCGAGCCCGTCGCCACCGATGCCCTCCCCGAGGAGGCCGTGGCCAACCGCGAACTCCTCTCCCTCACCGTGCTCCACCTCGCCGAGCAGCTCAGCCCCGAATCGCGTGCGGCCCTCGTGCTCGCCCGGGCCTTCGATATGCCCGCCGAGGAGATCGGCCGCATCCTCGGCAAGTCCCCGGCCGCTGTCCGGCAGCTGATCTCCCGGGCCACCCGCCGCCTCGACCTCGACCGTGAGGTCTCCGCGCCCGCGGACCCGAGAGCCTTGGAGCGTCTCGTCGACGCCATCCACAGCGCCGACCTCGAGGCGACGCTGCGGGCACTGCTCGCCGACGACGCGGTCTACTGGAGCGACGGCGGAGGGAAGGTGGCGAGCGCGGTCAATCCGATCTTCGGCGCCGAGAAGATCGTGCGCTTCCTCGCCGGAGTCCTCACACCCGAGGACCTCGACGGCCGGCACATGGCGGAGACCCTCGAGGTCAACGGCGGGATCGCACTCGCCGTCCGCCGTGACGGCGACACCCGCGTGCTCGAGATCGAACTCGGTTCCGACGGCCTCATCAGGGGCCTGCGGCAGGTGAACAATCCGGACAAGCTCGGAGCTCGGCCACCTGCGCGGAGTGTGAACGGCCGCCTCGGCAAGGGTCGGCCACGTGCGCGGAGTGTGAACGGCCTCTTCGGCGAGGCGAGCACCACTTCGGCGGGAGGCACCCGACCACCCAACCGAACCCCGTCCTACCGCGTGCTCACCTTGCGTTTGAGGCTGCGGGAGAGCAGACCGGACTCGGCGACGAGGAGCTCGCCGAACCGGGCGTGGTTCTCCGCGATGCGCATCGTCGGTCCGGAGATGCCGACGGCCGCGACGACCTGGTCGTCTGTGCCGAACACGGGGGCGGCGAGCGCGTCGAGGCCCGGTTCGAACTCCTCGTGGACGACGGCGAACCCGCGGTCGCGCACCTCGGCGAGGTCGGTCATGAGCTCTTTGCGCGATCCGAGCGTGCGCGGGGTCAGGCGTTCGAGGCGGCCGGTGGGCACGGGGATCGCGCCGAAGGCGTACATCACCTTCCCCAGCGCCGAGGCGTGGGAGGGGACCGTGACGTCGACCCAGTTCGTCGCCCCGAGGACGAAGGTCGAGTCGACCTGCGCGACCTGGACGACGGCGTTCGAGCTCGGCACGGCGAGGTTGACGGTCTCCCCGGTCTCCTCGCTCACGCGCTGGAGGATCGGGTCGGCGGCGGCGACGAGGGTCTCGACCCGGTCGAAGCGGGAGGCGTAGGTGGCGAAGAGCGAGCCGCCGCGGTAGAGGCCCTCGCCGTTGCGTTCGACGAGTCCGTTGCGTTCGAGCGCGGACAGCAGCCGGGAGACGGTCGAGCGGGCCAGATCGGTGGCCTCGACGACCTCGGTGTAAGAGATCGGGTCGTCGGCCCTGACGACGAGCGACAGGATCTGTGCCGCCCGGTCGATCGACTGGGTCCCATTGCTCATACTGCTCAGCTCCATCGGGGAAAGGTCGGCCGTCCCACCTGCGGCGATCCGGCGCCACTCACCCTACCGCACACCCCGTCCCGCCCGACCCGGCGTCGTCACGATCGTTATCCGGTGTCACGATCGTTATCCGTTGTCCGGTTCGGCGGTCTGGTCGAGCCCGAGTTCCGCGATAACCGCGGCGGTGTCGTCGCCGATGAGCGGTGCTCGCCGAGGCGGTCGCGGCGTTCCCATTCCCCCTGACCTCTCGCCCGTCGCCGGGACGAACCCCCCGGCCGGGGCGAATCGCGGGGCCGGGGTCGGCTGGTCGATGCCGTCGGCGTCGGCGGTGAAGAGACCGCGGGCCGTATTGTGCGGGTCGGTCTTCGCCTCGGCCATCGAGAGCACGGGTTCGACGCACGCGTCACGGCCGGCGAAGAGCTGGGCAAGCTCAGCCTGCGTCCTGGCGGCGATCGCCGGTGCGATGAGCGCGCGCAGCGCCGGCCAGTGCTGGGGCTGCCAATGGTCGAGGGTCCGCAGCGGTTCGGGCAGGCCGTCCTCGAGGTCGAGGGCGCGGACGAACTCGGCGAAGAACGGCGCTTCGATCGCGGCGACCGAGACGTACCGGCCATCGGCGGTCGGGTAGACGTCGTAGAACGGAGCGCCGGAGTCGAGGAGGTTCCGGCCGGGAGCGTCATGATGCCACAGACCCATCGCCGCGAAGCCGTGCATCATCGCATAGAGGAGATTGGCGCCGTCGACCATCGCCGCATCGACGACCGTGCCGGTCCCGGTCTCACGCGCGCCGGTGAGGGCGGCGAGGACGCCGACGACGAGGAGCATGCCCCCGCCGCCGAAGTCGCCGAGGAGGTTGGCCGGGAACTGCGGCGGTCCGCCCGCGCGACCGAGCTGGGCGAGGAGTCCGGTCGAGGCGATGTAGCCGAGATCGTGTCCGGCCTTCTGCGCCTTCGGCCCGTCCTGCCCGTAGCCGGTGATGCGCCCGTAGACGAGTGCCGGGTTGAGTGCGTGGAGGTCAGCGGGTCCGAGTCCGAGGCGCTCGGTCGTGCCGGGGCGGAAGCCCTCGATGACGATGTCGGAACGGGCCGCGATCGCGCGGGCGAGGGCGATGCCCTCCGCGCTCTTGAGGTCGGCGGTCACCGATTTCTTCCCGCGATCGAGCACGGGGTTCATCGGTGTGCCGGTGCCTGCGGGCGGGTCGAGGCGGATCACCTCGGCGCCGAGGTCGGCGAGCATCATCGAGGCGAACGGGCCCGGCCCGATGCCGCCGAGGTCGAGGACCCGCACCCCGTCGAGGACTCTCGTCGTCTCCGTCGTCATGGATTTCCCTTTCCTCGACCGATCCTGATTTACTGTAGAACGTTCGATCAGTTTCGACAATGGAGGCAGCGCGGCCGTGAAGACATTCGAGTACTCTCCCGAGGTGCGTTGGTCCGATCAGGACCTGCTCGGGCATGTCAACAACGCCCGCATGATCACCCTCATCGAGGAGTGCCGCGTGCGCTGGCTCCACGAGGAGAAGGCCACGCACATCACCGGCGGCGGCCTCCTCGTCGCCCATCAGTCGATCGACTACCTCGTCCCCGTCATGTACGGTCCCGAACTCAAGCTCACGGTGACCGTCGCCCGAATCGGCACCTCGTCGTTCACGGTCAACACGGTCGGCGAGCAGAACGGTCGGATGGTCATCGACTCCGACGTCGTCCTCGTCCACATCGACCGGCAGACCGGACGTCCGACTCCGCTCACCGATGAGATCCGCGCCGTCTTCGCGCCCTACCTCGCCATCGAGGACGGACTGACCGAGTAGACCCACCCCGCCGAGGCGGGCGCGCAGTCCGAGCGTCCCCTCAGTGTGCTTCCCGAGCGTCATGCTTCTCGAACGTCATCCTTGGAACATGGCCGATTCGTTCATGCCTGGTTCGCCGCACCGCCCTAGTGTGGTGGTCATGAAACTCGATGCGATCTCGATCGTCACAGCAGACATGGCCCAGGCCGTCACCTTCTACTCCGCGCTCGGACTCGAGCTCGTCGACGGCGGCCCCGACGCACCGCACACGGAGTTCTCGACGGGCACCATCCGCGTCCTCCTCGACACCGAGGCGGTGATGCTGAGCATCGACCCCGAGTGGACACGGCCGACCGGCGGACACAGGATGTCCCTGGCCTTCGACTGCTCCTCCGCCGAGGCGGTCGATGCGACCTTCGCCCAGCTCACCGGCGGGTCGGGAGGGGATCCTGTGGCAGCAGCGGTCAAGGAGCCGTGGGATGCGTTCTGGGGTCAGCGCTACGCCGTCATCGCCGACCCCGACGGGAACACCGTCGACCTCTTCGCCGCACTCGGCTGAACGACACAGGTTTCGAGTGGTGCTCGGCTCACCGTCCGAGCAGAGCCCGCTCGTCGCGCCACAGGTGCGCGGCATCGGCATACCCGGCCAGCGCCGCCGCCGTGGCGCGCGTGTGACCTGCGGCGATGAGCTCGCGGGCACTGCGCCACCGGAGGATCTTCGCGAGATGCTTCGGACCGTAGCCGAACCAGTCGGCGGACAGCCGCCGCAGGTGCCGCGGGGAATACGCGAAGTCGGCGGCCACCTCGGCGATCGACCCTGCGCCTGAACCAACGAACACCGGACGACCCGCGAACGCAGCGGAACCCGCGAGCCGCTGGGACCCTGCCGGGACCCGGGGCTGCGCGAGGGCCCGGGCGAGCGCCAGGGGACGGCCGTCGATGTCCGTGCGGGAGGCGAGCGCCTCGGCGAGGTCGAGGAGTTCCCGCGCATCGTCACCGGCACTCCCGCCGAGGAGGAACGACGGAACTGCGGTGACGACCTCGGCGATGGGGGTGACCTGGTTCGCGAGCTCGGCCGCCGATGTCCTCAGCAGCTGCGGGAGGACGCCGGGGTCGAAGCGCAGACCCACGGCCCGGCCGGGACCGGTCGTGATCGTCCGCGCCGTCGAATCGGCTCCGGCGATGACCGCGGTCGAACCCATGACGATGAGATCCATGCAGCCGTCGGGGACGATGACCCGGGGTGTCCCGGACTCCGGGGACCCAGCAGCGGGCACGTCGAGGTCGGGCTCCGAGATCCACAGGGAGGCGTGGAGCCGGGGAATGCTCAGCTCCCGATACATGGCGGCCTGATCTCCCTCAGCTTCGACCGGTATTCTGGGATCGAACTCATCAGTGATCGACCGTCGACCTGCCCTCAGACTATTGGGTCGCCGCCGGCCGCAGGCCGCAATCTGGAAGGAACGATGGCAGCTGCATCCTCGTCGCCGGTCTCGGCGCGTCGGCAGGCACGCCACGTCACCGTCTTCCTCGACGTCGACGGCGTCCTCAACTCCTACCCCGTCCCGCAACTGCGGCTCATGACCGAAGGGCGGAAGAAGCTGCAGGCCTGGGACTACGAACTCCACTACCGTCCCTCCGTCGTCGAATTCTTCGACCGCCTCGTCGAGACCCACGAGGTCGACGTCGTGTGGCTCTCGACGTGGTCGCAGCGGTGCAAGACGGAGCTCGAACCGAAGTTCGGTCTGCGCAACTCCTTCGACGTCATCGAGATGCCCGACGACACCCACAACCGCTACGCCAACGACCCGCAGCTGTGGTGGAAGGCCAGGGCCATGGAGGACTGGCTCGATTCGCACGGGCACCAGCGCGCGGTGTGGATCGACGACGACCTCCAAGCCCCGGTGACCAGGCAGTACTTCGCAGAGAAGTACTCGGCTGAGCGGTTGAAGATCATCGCCCCCGACTTCGCCCACGGACTCACCCGTGCGCATCTCAAGGAGATCAGGGAGTTCGCGCACCCCCGGCAGGGTACGGCACAGCAGGAGGACGAGGCATGACGAGAATCGGACTCCTCGACTCGGGCCTCGGTCTCCTCGGCACAGCCGACGCCCTCTTCCACCTCGCCCCGCACGCGGATCTCGTGCTCGCGATGGACCCCGACTACACCCCCTACGGCAGTCTCAGTGCGCAGGCGCTCGAGGAGCGGGCGCTGAACTCGGCGGCGATGCTCGCCGAATGGGAGCCCGACGCGATCGTCATCGCCTGCAACACCGCCTCGGTGCAGGCCCTTGAGGCAGTGCGCGCCCGCTACGAACCGGACATCCCCGTCATCGGCACGGTGCCGGCGGTGAAGATGGCGGCCGGAACGGGACAGGACTTCGCGATCTGGGCGACCCCGGCCACGACCGGCAGCGCCTACCAGCAGACCCTCATCGACACCTTCGCCGGCGACCTCTCCGTCGCCCAGGTCGCCTGCACGGGGCTCGCCGAGGCGATCAACTCAGCCGATGTGGACACGATCGACACAGCGATCGACGCGGCGCTCGCGCAGATGGATCCGGGCATGGAGACGATCGTCCTCGGGTGCACGCACTACGGCCTCGTCGCCGACCGCATCACCGCGGCCCGGGCGGGCGCGATCACGCTCTTCGACTCACCCGTCCCCGTCGCGAAGCAGACCCTGCGGCGCATCGGCCTCGACCCGGTCACGGCAGCACCGACTGCAGACACTGCGGCAGCCGGCGATGCTGGGACTGCGGCATCCGGCGGTGGGGGGACTGCGGGCTCGGCTGGGGCTGCGGGCTCGGCTGGGACCGAGGACCGCCTCGGCGAGATCATTGCGACCTTCGCCTCCGGACGTCGGGTCCGGCTCCCCGAATCCCTCGCCGCCTACCCTGCGGGGCGTCGCCTCCTCGCCCGGGAGCGCGCGGAGTCTGCCCGGGAGCGCACAGAGTCTTGAGGAAGCTCGGCAATCGGCCGAGCATTGCAGGATCTCCGGGTCCTTTTCCCCGCATGAGTGCTAGCGTTGAAGGAGCAGCATTCGTCAGGGGAGGCGATCGTGATGCTGTTCCTCTACATCCTCATCGGGCTCGTCGGCCTCGGCGCCATCACAGCCGCCAACAGCCTCAAGATCGTTCGGCAGTACGAACGCGGAGTGCTCTTCAGACTCGGCCGCGTCACCGCCGAGGCGAAGGAACCCGGTCTCACCGCGATCGTGCCCTTCGTCGACCGGCTCCAGCGGGTGAGCCTGCAGATCATCACGATGCCGATCCCCGCGCAGGACGGCATCACCCGCGACAACGTCACGGTGCGCGTCGACGCCGTCATCTACTTCAAGGTCGTCGATCCCCGGAAGGCGATCGTCGACGTCGAGGACTACAAACTCGCCGTCGGGCAGGTCGCGCAGACCTCGCTGCGGTCGATCATCGGGCAGAGCGAACTCGACGACCTGCTGACGAACCGCGAACGCCTCAACCAGGGCCTGGCCATCATGATCGACAGTCCCGCCGTCGACTGGGGCATCCACATCGACCGCGTCGAGATCAAGGACGTCGCCCTGCCCGAGGCGATGAAGCGCTCGATGTCGCGGCAGGCCGAGGCCGAACGCGAACGCCGCTCGCGCATCATCATCGCCGACGGCGAGCTGCAGGCGTCGAACAAACTTGCCCAGGCGGCCGGCGCCATGGCCGACACCCCCTCGGCGCTCCAGCTGCGTCTGCTCCAGACGATCGTCGAGGTCGCCTCGGAGCGCAATTCGACGCTCGTCCTGCCGTTCCCCGTCGAACTCCTCCGCTTCCTCGAGGGCAACACACCCTCGGGGTCGCGGGCGAACGGGGCCGCCGGTGCCCGCCGGGACGGGGACGGTCGCGGGGAGGCTCGTGGCGACGGGGACGGTGCCGGCGACTCAGAGGTCGACATCGCTCGGCTCATGGAGGCGACGGGCTATTCGCTCGATGACCTCGACGAGGTGGTCAAGGCGATCTCCGAGTCCGTGCACGTCGACGAAGCTGGGCCTGCCGACCGGGCCGGGCTTGCCGACGACGACGCGCAAGCCGATGGGGCTGCCACAGCGGCAGGGACGGAAGGGTCGACGCCCCTGCCTCCGCGGCAACCCATCCCGCCGAGGTCGTCACCGATGCAGAGGCCGACGCCGTCGCCCGCGACAAGCCCGCGAACTCCCTGGCATGCCGTCAGCCCCGCCGAGGCGACAGCCCCACCCGTCGTCAGTGCTCGGAACCGGCAGCATCCGGCTCGCGCCCGCGAGCACAGGCAGCCGAGCTGAGACGCGCGCGAACACCAGGTGCTCAGCCTCCTTCCATCCCCGCTGACTACGCTTGGTCCATGGATCTCAAACGCACCGGAACAGTCGTGATCGTCAACGGGGTCATCGCCGTGCTCGTCGGAGTGCTCATGCTGGGGTGGCCCCATGCCACGGCCGAGGTGGTCGCCCGCATCTTCGCCTGCTGGCTCGCGCTCATCGCCGTCACCTCGATCGTGCTCGCCCCGCGCGGAGGCCGCACCGGCGCCCTCATCCTTCGGTCGATCCTCATGATCGCCTTCGCGGCCATCGTCTTCTTCGCTCCGATGCTCTTCGCCGCCGTCGTCACCGTGCTTGCGGGACTCGCGATCATCGCGCTCAGCGTCTTCGGCATAGGCATCTCGCTCTTCATCCGCCAGCTCGGTGTCCGGGCGTGGTGGCTGCTGACGATCATCGCCGTCGCCGGAGTCGCGCTCGGCATGGTCTTCCTCTTCTCCCCCGAAACAGGCATCACCGCGCTCGTGTTCACCCTCTCGATCTTCATCGCCCTCGTCGGCATCGCCCTCATCTGGTTGGGCACCCGGCTGCGCCGGATCGCCGCAGATCCGCGCCTCTCCGGTGGGCCGGGCATGCCCGGTGACCCGCGCTTCAACCGTCGCGACGACGGCGGAGGCGAGATCATCAGCGGCGAAGTCATCGAGTAGGCCACGCAGCGTCCGCGGTCAGGCCGCGACCACCTCGGCGGTACGACCGGAGCCCGCAACCACCTCGGCGGTCCGACCCGAACCCACGACCACCTCAGCGGTCCGATCCGAACCCACGACCACCTCGGCGAAGGGAAAGCCCATGTCAGGGATCCAGCAGCTCACCCCGTTCCTCATGTTCCAGAGCGGGCGCGCCGAGGAGGCGCTGAACTTCTACGTCGACCTCTTCGACGGCGAGGTCGTCCTCATCGACCGCTACGGGGCGGAGACGCCGGGCATGAACGGGCAGATCCGGTTGGCGACCTTCGTGATCGCTGGCACCCAGGTCAACATCATCGACAGCCCGATCCAGCACGGCTTCGACTTCACCCCGTCGATGTCGCTGTTCTTCCGGGCGACGACGCAGACCGAGCTCGAGAGGCTGTGGGCCGGCCTCCTCGGCGAGGGCGGGCAGGCGCTCATGCCGCTCGGCGACTACGGGTTCGGGCCCTTCGGCTGGCTCAACGACAGGTACGGGGTGTCGTGGCAGCTCAACCTCGCCGAGGCGGGGGCTGGTGGGACGGACGACATCCCTGCCGATGGGGCTGGGACGGCGACCGAGGTATGACCGAATCTCGCCTCACCCCTGGTCTGAACGCGCCGACCTGTGCTAGCTTGGCGGACATGGGAACATTGAATTGCTGCGCGATGACCGCGCCCAACTTCTACATTCGTGACCGCCGCGCCTGACGGCGCGCACGTTCCTCACATCCTCCTCAGCCGCTGAGCTTCGACCTCGGATTCGGCTGAACGCGTCGGCACCTTCGCCGGACGCACAAATCACAGGAACGCACCGATCCGCGCACGGATCGGGCAGTCACTGAACTCGCAGTTGCGCGCTGTCCTCCCGGATAGTCATCGGCATCCGGCGACGCGACCCGCATCGAAGACCCGCTGAGCGGGCACTGTTCCAGCCGGGATCGACTCTCTGAGCTTCGTCGTCCTCCAGGCAGGGCAAGCCTGCTGACCAGCATCTTCGCGCAGCATCGCCTCGGGTGCACTCCATCCCATTCCTGGAGCGCCACGCATGCGACCCTTTTCCCACCGACAGAATTCCGAAAAGCAGAACTCCGACCGTCCGCATTCGCGGGCCGGGGGCCGGCACGAACTCGGCCAGAACTTCCTTCGCTCACCTACGACCATCGCCACGATCGTCGGCCTCACCCGCGCCACCACGGGTTCGATCCTCGAGATCGGACCGGGTACCGGTGCGGTGACCGCCGAGCTCTACCGGCTCGGCCGACCGCTCACGCTCGTGGAGATCGACGAAACGAGGATCGCCCACCTTGAACACCGATTCCCCCGCGCGCGGGTCGAGCACGCCGATGCTCTGAGGACCCGTTTCGACGCCGAAGTCATCGTCGGCAACCTGCCCTTCCACCTCACCACGCCCATCCTCCGGCAGCTCCTGCGCGCCTCGACCTGGCGTTCAGCGGTGCTGCTCACCCAGTGGGAGGTGGCGCGCAAACGCGCAGGTGTGGGCGGGTCGACGATGATGACCGCGCAGTGGAGTCCGTGGTTCGACTTCCGCCTCGTCGACCGCGTCCCTGCGCACGCCTTCTCCCCCAAGCCGAGCGTCGACGGCGGCATCCTCACCATCGACCGTTACCGGACCGGACTGATCCCGCACCGGGATCGGTGCTCCTACCAGCAGTTCGTCCGCGCGGCCTTCACCGGGCGCGGACGCGGAATTAAAGGAATCCTCACCGCCATGAAGATCACCGACCGGCACCGCCTGCACTCGACCTTGGACCGCAACCACATCAGAGGAGACGCATTGCCACGCGAACTCAGCCCCAAGCAGTGGGCCGGGCTCTACACCGCCCTCGCCCAAGAGACGACCGGGAATCCCACCCCGAATCGGGCCCCGAGCCCGACCCCCACAACCCCCACCACGCCGAGAACGGCACGAGGAAAGGAAGAGACAATGCGCACCGACAGAGGATCGAAGAAGACCGGGACCACGGCGAAGGGGTCCGGCACGTCATCGGGCCAGTCCCTCGCCGAGGCGGTCGCCGAGTCCCAGCCCACCGATGCGAAGCCCGTCATCACCGGCGAGCTGCCCATCGTCGGGGCTGAGAAGCCGACCGCCAGGCTCGAAGCCCCGATCCCAGGAGTCGAGGCCGCGGGCAAGAGCCACGACAAGGCACACCTGCAGGCCGAGCGGGGATACATGCCCCAGCACGGGAAGAAGAGTCAGCCGCAGCCGCGCTGGAATCTGCCCCGCCGGCAGGGTTGAGACGGTTCGACAGTGACGGGGTGGGTCGGCTCGCATGGGCCGGCCCACCTCGGCGAACAGGGTCCCGCAGGATCACCTGTGCCCTCAGACGCTATGTCCAGGATGCATGTTTGGCTCGCGTGCGGACAGGACCGTTGCCGAGTTCCGCGGACCCTGTGTCAGGGGCGGATGGAACACTGCGTGTCACCAGGCTTTCTTCCGGTTATGCGCACGATCATGAGAACATGATTCCGGAAGCTAAGGGAATGAGTGAGGTCATGAGTGAACCACCGCTTTTCGATTTCCCAATTCACAACACGATTCTGCGATTCGGCGGTGATGCAGAAGAGCGACTCGAAGAGTTGGGGATCCCCCTCAGTGTGCTTCATGAGGCACTGACCGCTGGTGATGTCGCAGCTCGACAGGCCACCGAAGACAGTCCGAAGACCGCTGCAGGTCTGCAACGGTGGATGAGCACCGTCCAGAACCTGCGGCGAGGACTTCGTGCGGAGGGATGGACTCTTTCCGATCCGGCCAACTCCCCGCAGATCGTCAGTCCCTCCGGCATCGTCAGTTTGGCCGTCGTCACCGGGGATGCCGAAACCGGAAGCACGGAATCCGGATCGGAACCTCGCAATCTCCGACCGTTCGGTCCCACTCTCGCTTCGGCGATCGAGAAGAACCGCACCAAGCAGGTCCGAGGGCAATTGGAGATCACTGCCGTGGTCGAAGCTGCTCTGGCACGAACGATCTCTGCCTACGACGGTGCTCCCATCCAGTGGGTGCTCATGCACCACCGATCTTCGGACGGCAAGCTCCGTGCAGAAGTCTCTCTGCCGACATCCGGCGAGGGCAGGTTCATCCGACGGTGGCGGGAACGCATCGTTCTGCCGCCGCTCGACTTCGAAGGACCGACGATTCCGGCCGACAGCGATCTGACCTCCGACGACGTCGACTTCGACATCCTGGAAGCCTGACGTGGATCGTTTGGACCCGACCCGGATCCGTCTTGCCCGCGAGCTCAGCGGACTGAGCAAAGTCGCGCTCGCAAAGAAGATCGGCGTCACCGCGCGGAGAATCCACACTTTCGAGACCGAAGGAGCTCCGAGTTCGCGCGCGGAATCCTTCAGCGCCGTTCTCGGAGTACTGCCGAACTTCTTCTCTCTTGCAGAGACACACCAGCTCTCCCCTGACGCCGGGTTCTTTCGCGCTCTCCGTCGCGCGACCTCGGCACAGCGCGCCTCAGCGCGTGCGGCGGCGTCCATCGGCACATTGGTCTACGACTTCATCACGGAGCGCTTCGTCCTGCCGCAGCAGGTTCTGCCCGACGCTGATGGCGATGCCCCAGCCTCGGCGGCAGCACTGCTCCGCGCGATGTGGGGCAGGGGACCGGAACCGCTGCCCAACCTCATTCAGCTCGCCGAAGCACATGGGGTCCGGGTCCTCTCGCTGCCACCGAGTGCCCGAGCCGTCGATGCATTCAGCTTCATCCTCAACGGCCAGGCCTTCGCCTTCCTCTCGACCGAGAAGACAGCGGAACGCACACGTTTCGATCTTGCCCACGAACTGGGTCACCTGATCATGCACACCCGTCACCCGGTTGAACCTGATGAGACAACCGAGGAGGCGGCGGCTGCACCGTTCAGCCGAGACCTCGAAGCAGAAGCGAACCGATTCGCTGCAGAACTGCTCATGCCTGCCGCAGAGATCCGTGCCGCGGCAGGCCCTGCTCCGGCGGTACCGGACGTGCTCAGGCTCAAGACCCGCTATCGAGTCTCCGCCATTGCCATGGCACGGCGCTTCCACGACCTCGAACTCTCCAGCGAGTGGGCTTACCGACAGAACCTCGTCGAATTGGGCAAACTCGGGTATCGCACAGACGAGCCTGGAGGAATGAGCCGCGAACGCTCCCGTGTCTTCCCACACGTCTTCACGCACCTGCGGAACAAGGGAATCTCCTCGACGGAGGTCGCAGACGAACTCGGCGTCCCCGTCGAGCTCCTCCATCAGCTGACCTTCTCCCAGCTCCCGATCGCTGTTGCCGGGGACGCGGTTCGATCAGCGGGTCCACGCCCCGCCCTCAAGCTCATCGACGGCGGGGCGTGATCGCCTCAGAGGAGTCGGATGTTGTCCTTCGCCTCGTCCCACAGCTCCGGGATCTCACCGTGGAGGGCCCGCTTGAGGACGCTGAGGGTGAACTTGCCGACGAGTTCGCCGTCGACCGTCGACGGCAGCGCGAGGGCGCGCTTGTTGACGACGACATCGACGACGACGGGACCGTCCTTGTACTCGAGCGCCTCGGTGAGCTGCTCCCGCAAGCGCGCGGGATCCTCGCAGCGGATGCCCTTGACCCCGAATCCCTCGGCGATCGCCGCATAGTTCGCTGCCGGGAACTCGGTCCCCCACGGACGGAACCCAGCCTCCTGCTGTTCGATGTTGACGAAGTCGAGCTCCTCGTTGTTGAGCACGACGTGGACGATGTTCGACTTGTGCTGCCGTTCGGTGAGGAGATCACCGAGGCCGAGCATCGAGAAGCCTCCGTCGCCGCACAGAGCCACGACCTGCCGACCGGGCATCGCCTTCGTCGCCCCGAAGGCATAGGGCGAGGCATCGGCCATCGACGCCCACGAGTACGAACCGAACTGGAAGCGGTCACCGCCGAACGTCATCTGGTGGGCCACCCAGATCACCGCGGTGCCCGTGTCGACGGAGACGATCGCATCATCGTCGAGGAGTTCGTCGAGCAGCGAAGCGAGGTACTCGGGCCGGATCGGTGAGCGCTTCTCACCGCCGTCGACGTAGTGGCGCAACCGCTTCCTCCAGCCTTCGGTCACCCGCTGGGCGGTGCGGAGGAACTGGTCGTCGGACTTCTCCCGGACGAGCGGGAGGAGCATCTTAAGGAACGTTCCGACATCGGCCGGCACACCGACCTCCAAGGCGACGCGGCGCCCCAGGTGTGAGGGGGTGTCGTCGACCTGGACGATCTTCGCGTGCCCACGGTCGAGGAATCCGGGGAACGGGAAGTCGGCGCCGAGCATGAGCATGACATCGGCCTGCTTGATGCAGTCATGGGCGGCGCCGTAGCCGAGCAGCCCGGTCATGCCCACCGCGTTCGGATTGTCCGCCTCGAGCCAGTTCTTTCCCTTGAGCGTGTAGCCCACGGGTGCGTTGATCTTCTCGGAGAGCTGCTTGACGAGGTCGGCGGAATCGGCGGTGCCGTTGCCGCCGAAGAGGAAGATCCGCCCGTTGGAGTTGATGAGATCGGCGACCGCCTGGACGTCCGCCTCCCGGGGAGTCATCGTGAAGCCGCGCGCCGCCGTGTAGGTGGGCTTGCTGTCGAGCGGGGAGTCGGCACTGGCCACATCGCCGGGCAGGGCGATGACGGTGGGGCCGTGCTCCTCGGTGGCGATGGTGATCGCCTGTTGGAAGACCGCCCGGGACTGCTCGGGGTTGACGACGCGGCCGGTGTAGAGCGAGGCGGTGCGGAAGAGGTCGTAGGGGCTGACCTCCTCGATCGCGTTGGTGTCGATGATGTCCGTCTCGACGTCACCGGCGATCGCGATGACCGGCGCCTGCTCGTGGTAGGCGTCGAGCAGTCCGTTAAGCAGGTGGGTGACTCCGGGGCCGGCAGTTCCGCAGACGACGACGGGTCCGTCGCTGAGCTGGGCATCCGCCGAGGCGGCGAAGGTCCCCCACTCTTCGTGGCGGACGTGGATGAACTCGATCTCCGGGTGCCTCGACAGGGAGTCGATCGTCGGGTTGAGTGCGTCGCCGACGATGCCGTAGCAGCGTTTCACACCGGCCTCGATGAGCATGTCCCAAAGGTCGTCAGCGACTTTCCGTGCCATGGTCTTCTCCCTGTCTCCGTGCGGGCGGCCGATGCTCTCACCGGCCGATACCTGTGAGCCTACTCCCGCTGTGGGGCGGGGAGTGGGGAGTACCCTGCGAATTCATCGAGCCGGACTGCGCGCGCGGACGACACCGAAAACCCCGTTCTACAGTTGCCATATTTGGTAACATTCTGTCATGGATGAGTCAGAGCGACAGCCGCAGGAGGCGGGCACGGAGTTCGCGAAGCTGCTCGAGTCGGCTGCGAAACTCCAGGAGGCAGTTCCCGGTGCCGTGGTCGTCGGCGGCACTGCGGCTGCGTTCCATTCGAGGCACCGGATCTCCCATGACCACGACCATGTCCTCATGGATCTGCGCTACAGGTACGATGCGATCCTCGACGCCGTCGAGAGCCTCGACGGCTGGGCGACAGACCCGAACGTCTCGAAACCCCCGCTGACCATCATGGGTGAGCTCGACGGATTTCAGGCCGGGGTGCGCAATCTCCGTCGAGCTCGTCCGCTCGAAGTCGAAGAGCATCGACTGCCGTCCGGGCGCACTCTCCGCGTACCTACCGCCGAGGAGATCCTGCGAGTGAAGGCGTTCCTGGCCTCACAGCGGAAGTCGGTGCGCGACTTCCTCGATGTCGCCGCGGTGAGCGATCACCTCGGCATCGATCTCGCGGCGGAGACGTTGGCCGGCCTCGATTCCTACTACGACCCGCAGTCCGATCGGGCTCCGGTGAGAACCGCTGTCGAGCGTGCACTCGCCGATCCGCGCCCGAAGGACACACGGACTCTCGACCGGCTGGCTGACTACAGGGGCCTGCGACCCGAGTGGACGGAGTGGACCGCGGTCGTCGAGCAGTGCAGAAGGCTAGCTGTGGCGATGACGCGGAAAGGGGATCGACGATGAGTTTCAACGAGCTGATGTTCCGCAATGTCGAAGGGTCATCGGCGGATCCGGTGCGGACCTGGCACCCGGAGGTCATCGCATCGATCCTCGCCTATGGAGGCGCCGACGACTACGCTCCGGTGATGAACGAGATCTTCGCCGACCCATGGGGGCCCGTCGCCCGAACCGTGGAGGACATCGTGCGCCATCTCGACCTTGACGATGAGGACGAATCCGTCGACAGCGGCACGGCCGCATTGTTCGCTGCCGGACTGCGATACGCCAGGGAGGATGCCGAGACCGAAGAGCAGTCGGCCGTCGCCGATGAGCTCGCACAGCTCGTCAGACGTTCGGGCCTGAGGCAGACCGAGTTCGCCGCGCGACTCGGCACGTCAGCTGGGCGTCTGTCGAACTATCTCCGGGCGAAGATCTCTCCCCGCGCCTCACTCATGGTCCGTGCCCGGCGCGTCGCAGCCGACGCCGAATCCTCGACCGGAGCACCGGGACGTCAGCCCAGCTTCCGGAAGCCCGGTCTCAGGAAAGAATGACCGCTCATCACCTTCGACGAGGAGCGCAACCCGGTCAGGCCAGGTAGACCGCCGAGGCGGCCGCGGACTCGACCTCGATCGTCGCCCCGCCGTCGACGCTGAGTTCGACGGGGCCGGAGTCTCCGGCCCCACTCGGCCCGGACCTGCCCTCGCCCGCCCCGGACACGACCTCGACGGTGGCACCGGGGCGGAGTCCTACCTCGGCGAGGACGGCGAGGACCTCCGGATCGGCGTCGGAGACACGAAGCACGGTATGCGTCCCGGGGCCCGCCTCGGCGAGAAGAAGGGACGAGTCATGGGACTCGACGTCGCCATCGGGACCCGGGATCGGATCCCCATGCGGGTCTGCGCCCGGGTGGCCGAGGAACGCGTCGATGCGGTCGATGAGGAGGTCGGAGGCGGCGTGCTCGAGCGACTCCGCCTCGTCGTGGACCTCATCCCAGCTGTAGCCGAGCGACTCGACGAGGAAGGTCTCGATGAGCCGATGCCGGCGCACCATCGACACCGCGATCGTCTCCCCGGCCGCCGTGAGCTCGGGCGGCCGGTAGGGTACGCGGTTGATGAGGCCGAGCTCGTCGAGTCGCTTGAGCACCTCGGTGACGTTGGCCTTCGTCGTGCCGAAGCGGCGCGCGAGCTCGGTCGCCGTCATCGGATCCCCGCCCCATTCGCGCGCCGACCAGATCGCCTTGAGGTAGTCCTGGCTGACCTCGGACACTTCGCCTGCACGCATGGGATCAGGGTATCCGATGGTCCCCGCCGAGGTGAGGGCTCAGTCGCCGCCGACCTCCCGAACCGCGGTGACGGTGAAGACGTTCGCGACCGCGCGTTCGACACCGCGGCAGGTGAGGAAGTTCCGTGCCCCGCGGCTCACGCCGATCTCGACGTCGAAGGCCCCCAGATCCTCTCGCAGCCCGACGACGCGCACGGTCCACCTGCCGGCGTCCGAGGTGACTCCCCCGATCGCGAAGTCGAAGCGCCCGGCGGGGCCGCGAGCCGTGAGCACTGCGGCGACCGCGACCTGTTCGAGCGAATTGAGATCGGTGTATCCGCGCAGATGGAAGCCGTCGATCTCATCGGCGAGGTGGCCTGTGATGACCTCGACCGCGGTGTCCTCGTCGAGGTTGCCGTAATAGACCCCGTCGGGGACGACGAGGATGTTCGCGGCGAACCGATCACCGCCGACGTGCGTGCACTCCCACACCAGTTCAGGCCACTGCTCGGCGAGGACCGCGGCCACCGGTCGACCGCGCACGGCGCAGCAGACATCATGCTGGCCGTGCGCGCACACGAGGATCACCGGCGCAAGGAGACCCGCGTCGTAGGTTTCGTCGAGGTCGACACCGGGGAGGTCGGCGTCCGGGAGATCGACAGCCTCGGCGAGAGACGACTCCGCAGATCGCTGCCGACAGACCTCGAGGGCGCTGCAGATGTCGAGGAGATCCGCGTCCTCATTCCATGATCCCCACATCTGGCGGAGTCGGCCGGGGCTTTCGAGGTGCATGACTCCCCAGACTCCGGGGCCGCTGCGGGTGCGCTTGCCGGGCCGGCGAATGAGGAGGATCCGGGCGCGCAGGGCCTGGGCGGCGTAGAAGACATCGGAGCGGACGCGCCAGTCGATGTCGAGTCCTTCGAAGCCGTTGAGCGGCCAGCCTCCGCGATGTTCGATGAGCACCCAGTAGGTGCCCATCGGCGCGGTGCCGACGATGCCGTCGCCGCGCTCCCGTGCGGCAGTCGAGCAGCGGAAACCCTGACCAACGGTCGTCGGGCCAGGGCTGGTCATGGGCTCTGGGCTGGTCGTCGGCACAGTGCCAACCCCCGCCTCAGCACCTGTTGTCGGCTTAGGGTTGGTGCGCCCGTGCTGGGGCGTCTCACCGGAAATCACCCCATCCGCTTGGCTCTCGTCCACGCGCTCACCCGAGTGCGGGGACGAGGGCTCCGGCGGCGAGCAGCCGCTCGGCCAAGGGGCGGCCGATCTCTTCGACCGTGAGCGGAGCGCCGTCGAGGAGGCGGCGCACCGTGGCGAGGTCGGCCTCGGAGAAGTCGAACCAGCCGATCCGGGTGTGCAGTCGCACCCCGTCGACCGTCGGATCCAGACCGGCTCTGAGCTGGACGTTCGTCTCCCGCGACAGGTTCCGCACCGCCTCGTGCTGGGCCAGCGGACCAAGCGGTGCAGGCCTGGCCTGAGACCGTCGGGTCCGTTCGATGCCCGGGTTCGGGTCCGCCTCGGCGAGGGCTGCGACCATGGCCTCTCTGATCCGCTCGAGGACCTCGTCATCGGGGAGAGCCTCGCCCATCGGCAGACTCGACCGCATCGCAGGATCGTCTTGGAGGCGGGCGAGCGCGACCTGCGCGAGCTGCTCGGCGACGCCGTACCGCGTCCAGTTGTGGATGCCGAGCGTGAGGTGGATGGACACCTCGCCCTGAGCGGTGGCGGCGTGGAGCCACCCGCGCGGAAGGTAGAGGGCGTCGCCGGGTTCGAGGACGGCGTCGATGGCAGGTTCGGTGGCAGCCGCCTCGGCGACGGAGGCCCGACGATCCGTCCACGGCTGGTCACGCAGCGGCGCATCGAAGACGGGTTCATGGATGACCCAGCGCTTCGTGCCCTGGATCTGGAGGACGAAGACGTCGTGGACGTCGTAGTGGTCGTCGAATCCCTGGTTCTGGGGCGGGGTGATGTACGCGTTGGCCTGGACGGGGTTGCCGAGTTCGCTGCTCAGGGCGGCCGCGAAGTCGCCGATGGGCGCCCAGGTGCGCTGCAGGGCCTGGAGCACAAGGGTCGCGCCGTCGTGGAACTGACGCCACAGGCGGGTGTCGTCGAGCTGGTCGCCGATCGTCGCCCCGACCCCGGCCGGTGAGGTGAAGGAGGACGTCGGCAGGGTCGCACCGTCCTTGGCCACGCGCAGGAATGGGGAGCGCAGGCCACGGGAGGAGATGAGCTCGTCGACCGCGGCGGCGGAGAAGAGGTCGGAGAAATCGCTGACGCCGCGGCTGAGCAGGGCGCGCCTGCCCCAGTAGTCGTCGGCGAAGGTGGTGCGGGGAATCTCGATGAGGCGGGATTCCAACACCCCGGCGTCAGAGGAGACGCCGGGGTGTCGGAGATCAGGTGCAGAGGTGCTCAAGACCGGTCGGCTCCTCCGTCGGCGCCGCCGTCGTGGACGCCGGGCTGACCGGAGGCTCCGCCGTCGGCCGGGCCCTCCGCACCACCATCGGCACCACCGTCATGGACGCCGGGCTGACCCGCCGCACCGCCGTCAGCCGGACCCTCAGCGCCACCGTCGGCACCGCCATCGTGGACGCCGGGCTGACCTGCGGCACCGCCGTCGGCCGGACCCTCAGCGCCACCGTCGGCACCGCCGTCATGAACGCCGGGCTGACCCGCGGCTCCGCCGTCGGCCGGACCCTCGGTCTCGTTGGGATCGAAGTTGGATTCTGTCATGATTCCTCCTTGATTTCTTGTGGCATCAGCGGGACCCGCGGGGTACTCGACGGCGGGTCTGAGTCGTCCTCTTGAAGACGAGCCGCCTTGCTGACAGGCTACGTGCCGAAGACGCCCTTGGGAACAGGTCGCCGAAGGATTTCCGTCGAGTTCACCCGCCTCAGCGGCCGGCGAGCTCCTGCGCCTTCTTCTCGATCTCCGGCAGGCCGGCGGCGCTGAGGTCGATGACCCCGGAGGCGATGATGTGCTCGTGCAGCGGTTCGTGCCGGTGGGCGAGGAACTTCTCGAAGTCCTCGGCGGCGTTCGAGGTGCCCGTGCCGTGGCCGAGGAGGACGAAGTCGCGCCCGGCGGCCGACTTGTCGATCTCGGTGACGAGGTCGTCGAAGAACCGGTCGAGGTCCTTCTTGTCGTCACGGCCCGTCTTCTTCTCCACGGTGCGCATGTGATGGCCGCGGGAATCCGGGTTCTTCTCGTGCTCGTGCTGGTCGACCTCGACGTCGTGGGCGCTGAGGTCGAAGTCGTAGAAGCGGGCGTCCTCCTCGGTCATCGTGACGACGAAGAGGTGACCCTGACCCTCGGTGCTCTCGTGGGAGGCGAAGAGGTGGCGGGCGCGTTCGATGTCCTCGATGCTCACCAGCCCGTCGTGCTGCCGACGGAAGACGACCCGGTGGCCGTTCATGTCCACCGCGAGGCGATCGCCCGACTCCTGTTCGACCTTGTCCGCGTAGTTCTCCCACATCGTGATGAACTGCTTCCACTCGATGTCTCGAGGGGCGGGATGGCCGAGGATGGATTCCTTGGTCTTCTGCGGGTGGTCGCTCATGGTGCCTCCTGGCGCTGTGGGGATAGCGGGCCCTCCGGCGGCCGTCCGCGCAGTGCGATCCGACCGTCGTGCCCCGGCGCGGGTTCGCGCCGTTGACCCGAGGATAGCCGCTTCCGCTGTTGCCCACATCACAGAATCGGGTCATAGTCGAAGATGAGGCCGGTGCCGGCCGTTCGCCGAGGCGGTCCGGCCGAATCGCTGGACCGGGCCTGCGGCGCCGCAGGATCGCGGAACCGAGCCTGCGGCGACGCGAGTTCGCCGAGGCGGGAGGGGAGACCATGGACACCGCCACCGTGTTCGCGCTCCTCGACGCCCCCGACTACGGAATCGCCCGCGAGATACTCCAACGCGGTTTCGCCCTCCTCTTCCTCATCGCGTTCCTCAACGCCTGGAACCAGTTTCCGGCCCTCCTCGGCGAGAAGGGGCTGCTTCCGGCATCGCGCTTCCTCGCTCTGACCACGGCGAAGCAGGCGCCGAGCCTCTTCCGCTGGGCACGCACCCCGTACTCGGATCGGAACCTGCGCATCGTCTGCTGTCTCGGCATGGTGCTCGCGGCCACCGTCGTCCTCGGACTCCCGCAAGCGGGTCCTGCGTGGGCGCCGATCCCCGTGTTCCTGCTGATGTGGTGGCTGTACTTCTCGATCTCCGCCATCGGGCAGCGCTTCTACGGTTTCGGCTGGGAGAGCCTGCTGCTCGAGGCCGGCTTCCTCGTCGGCTTCCTCGGTTCGCATGCGGTCGCCCCGCCCCTGCTCATGATCCTCCTGCTGCGGTGGTTCACCGTGCGCGTCGAGTTCGGCGCCGGCATGATCAAGATGCGCGGTGACCGGTCGTGGCGCGACCTCACCGCGATGAACTACCACCACCAGACCCAGCCGATGCCGAACCCTCTCAGCCGACGCGCACACCTCATGCCGAGCTGGTGGCACAAGGGCGAGACGCTCGGCTCCCACATCGTCCAGCTCATTGCCCCGTGGCTGCTCTTCCTCCCCCAGCCCATCGCCTCGTTCGCCGCGACGGCGATCATCATCACCCAGCTCGCCCTCGTCATCACCGGCAACTATGCGTGGCTGAACTGGGCGACGATCCTCCTCGCGTGCGCCGGCATCAGCGATTCGTTCTTCCGGTGGATCCTCGGCGGTCCCTTCCCCACGTGGGGCATCGATTCCCTGATCTCTCGGATCGAGGATCCCTCCCTCGCCGAGGCGGCCGCCGGTTCCGCTGCCCCTGCGCAGTCCCCGCTGTGGTGGGTTCTCCTCATCATCGCGTTCGTCGCTTGGCAGTGCGTGCTCAATGTCTCCGCTCTGCGCAACCTCTTCTCGCCGAGGCAGCTGATGAACGCCCACTTCAACCGCTGGGGACTCGGCAACGCCTATGGTGCTTTCGGGTCGATGTCCGAGGTCAGGCACGAGATCGCGATCGAAGGCACGCTCGATCCTTCGGGTACGGACGGCTGGCGGGAGTACGTCTTCAAGGGCAAGCCCGGGGAGGTGCACCGGCGCGGACCTGTCGTCGCGCCCTATCACCTGCGTCTCGATTGGCTCATGTGGTTCGCGGCGCTCGGCGACTACCGGGATGCGTGGTTCCTCGCGCTCATCGAACGTCTCGGCACCGGCGATCCGCTCATCCGCCGGCTCCTCGGCCCCGATCCCTTCGACGGCAGAGCGCCGGCCCTCATCCGCGCGAGGATGTTCACCTACCGCTACGCGACGAGCGAGGAGCGGCGAGCCGCGAAGCAGGCGGGCGAGACGCCACCGTGGTGGGTGCGCAGCGATCCGCGGGTCATCCTCCGCCCCGTCGACCTGCGCGGGAGGTAGCCGCGCCGGCCTCCACCGAGACCGCCACTTCCCACCGAGACCACCAGTTGTGAGCGGCCGTCTCGACGCCAAGTAGCGGTTTCGACGAGAGGTGGTCGCTGCCGGCCACGCGCACCCCACTCCGCGTCGCTGTGCCTCCGCGCCTCACCGCGCTTCGACCGAGACCGCTACTTTCCGCCGAGACCACCACTTGCGAGCGGCCGTCTCGACGCTAAGTAGCGGTTTCGACGAGAAGGGTTCTCCGTGAGAGGAGGTCTCGGCGAGAGGCGGTCTCAGTGGGAGGTGGCGTCGGAGGCGAGGTCTCGACGAGAGGTGGTCCGCAGGTGCCGCCTCCTCAGCTACCCACTCACTGCACGAACTGCACGCCGCTACTCGATCCCGAGCAGCAGGAGCACGATGAGAATGACGTTGAGGGCGATGATGAGCGCCGAGGCGATCACCGCGGCGACCGTGATCCAGCGGCCGTTGGCGTACTCGCCCATCACCGCCCGGTTCGACGTCAGCCGCACGAGCGGCACCATCGCGAAGGGGATGCCGAGACTGAGAACGACCTGACTGAGCACGAGCGCCCACGTCGGGTCGGTGCCGAGTGCGAGCACGATGAGCGCGGGGATCATCGTCACCGCCCGCTGCCACACGATCGGCACGTTCACCCGCAGCAGCCCCTGCATGATCGACGCGCCGGCATACGAGCCGACCGCCGATGACGCCAGCCCCGAGGCGAGCAGGCCGATGCCGAAGAGCAGTCCGACCACCTCGCCGAGGTTGGCCGTGACCACCGCATGCGCACCCTCGATCGTGTCGGTCCCGCGCTCCCCGCGCAGCGCCGCCGCGGCGAGCAGGAGCATCGCGATGTTGACGGAGCCGGCGATGACGAGCGAGGCGACGACGTCCCAGCGACTCGCCCGCAGCAGTCGCGGGATCGCCGTCCGCGGCTGTCCGCCGTGCCGGTCGACCGACAGCGCCGAATGGAGGTAGATCGCGTGCGGCATGACCGTGGCGCCGAGCATCGAGGCGGCGAGGACGAGCGAGTTCGTCCCCTCGAGCCTGGGCAGCAGCCCGCCGGCAGCCTCACCCCAGCTGACCTCGCCGACGACGAGTCCGGCGAGGAAGCCGACGGCGATGATCGCGAGGAACCCGATGATGACGAACTCGAAGGGCCGCTGCCCGCGCGAGGACTGGATGGAGAGGAGGACGAGGGAGACGACGCCGACGATGACCCCGCCGAGGAGGAGCGGCAGATCGAAGAGGATCTTCAGCGCGATGGCCCCACCGACCACCTCGGCGAGGTCGGTGGCGACCGCGACGATCTCCGCCTGCCCCCAGTACGCCAGCCGCGACTTCCTTCCGAGACGGTCGCCGAGGATGCCCGAGAGCGACTGCCCGGAGACGAGCCCGAGCTTCGAGGACAGGTACTGGACGAGGACGGCGATGAGGTTCGCGGCGACGAGGACCCAGACGAGCAGGTAGCCGTACTGGGCGCCCGCGGTGAGATTGGCGGCGACATTGCCCGGATCGACGTAGGCGACGGCGGCGACGAACGCGGGTCCGAGCAGGAGGACGAGGGAGGTTCGCCTTTTCCTGCCCGCCGAGGCGGCGCCTGCGGCCCGTGAGGCCTGTGACTCGTTCGATCGCATAAAGTTAAGGTACATTAACTTTGAGGTGCGGGCAACGGTGTCTGGCCGCCGTCGGACGCCGCCGCCGAGTCGTAGCGAGCCATCATCGAGTCGTCCCCAGGCTGCCACCGGAGCGTCGACCGCCGTTCGCACCTTCGCCTTGTCGCCGACACCGCGCGAGCGTAGAGTGGAATCATGCCCGGTGAACATGTTCAGTCAAACTCGCGTTCGGCCCGGCGGCAGCGGACCGAGGACCGCATCCTCGCCGCCGCCGCAGACCTCTTCCTCGCCCACGGCTACCGGTCCGCGACCGTCCGCGCGATCGCCGAGTCCGCCGAAGTCTCTGTCGGCCGCGTCATGGCCGTCGGCGACAAGGACGCCCTGCTCATCGCCTGCTACGACCGGTGGATCGCCCAGCTCCAGGACGGCACCTACGACCTTCCGCTCGCCCGCGTGAATCGAGGGACCGCCTCGGCGGTGCAGGACCATCTCCTCGGCATCTTCCTGCCGTTCCTCGAGTTCTTCGCCGCGCACGAGGACCTCGCCCGCGACTACGCCGCCGCCCTCATCCGCGTCCACGGCCGACCGCAGGTCTTCGACGGCCTCGCCCGGGATCTCCAGACCGCGCTGAGCGAGAACCTCACGTCGATCGGGATCAGCGAGGACAACGCGCGGGCCTCGGCCGCCGCCCTCTACGACTCGTACATGGGGGTGCTCTTCCGCTGGGCGGCCAGCGACATGGGCTTCGACGACGCGGTGGCCGCGCTCTCGCACATCATCGCCTTCCACACCCGGTTCCGGAGGGCGCCATGAGCATGTCGATGGTGTGCGTGCGGACCTCGCGTGCGCCGCTTCCCTCGCCGAGGCGGCTGCCGTGACCCTCACCCCCGACCCCTGGTGGCCGGTGGCGGTCCTCGCCGTCATCGTTCTCGGCGATGGTCTGATGACCTTCCGTCCGCCGCGGGCGATCGCCGCGTGCCTCGACGGCGTGGGTCTGCCCAGGGACTGGTGGTGGGTGCTCGCGGTGGTGAAGTTCCTCGCGGTCGCAGGCCTCCTCGCCGGGTTCTGGGTCCCAGGGGTCGGGCTGGCCGCGGTGATCGGTCTCGTCGTCTACTTCCTTGCAGCGGCCTGGGCGCACATCCGGGTACGGTACGTCGGCCGGGACTTCTGGCTCAACTGCCTCGGGATGCTCACCGGGGTCGTGCTCGTGCTCGTCTTCTGCTTCCTCGTGTGAGGGCGGAGCCGCGGCCGAGTTCGACCAGGCGGAGTTCGAAGGGTTCGCCGCAGACACCGCCGAATCGTGCTCGAACGGTGCTTCGCAACCTCCCCCGACTCGGCTAGGCTCGAATCACCGGCCGCAGTGCCTGACGAAGGAGCGTCGAGATGCCCGAATTCGCCGACAGCAGCCGCGCTCGCGCCGAGTCCACGGCCGAACGCCATTCCCGCTGGACCTGGATCCATGAGACCGCGGCGATGACCGGATGGAACTTCACCGCCCTCGAAGGACGCCTCATCGCCGACGATCCGCCCTGGGACTTCGACACAATGTGCCTCGACGCCATCGAAGACGCCGACGACGCCCTCGACATGGGCACCGGCGGCGGCGAGCGGCTCATCTCGATCGTCAAACGCTTCCGCGGACGCAACTCCGCGACCGCCTCGGACGTCATCATCCGCGCCACCGAGGGGTGGGCACCCAATGTTCCCGTGGCCACCTCGGCGCTGGAGCACTACGGGATCGAGGTCACCGCCTACGACAGCGAGGACGGGGAGCCGATGCCGTGGCCGGACGGGCAGTTCGACGTCGTCATGAACCGGCACGAGAGCTATGACATCGCCGAGGTGGCCCGCGTCCTCGCCCCGGGCGGCCTCTTCCTCACGCAGCAGGTCGACGGCACCGAGGCCGAGGAGTTCCGCCGCTGGTTCGGCGGGGTGCCGCAGCACCCGGAGGTCCAGCTCGAGCAGTGCGTCGACGAGGTCGAAGCGGAGGGGCTGCGGATCGAGGCGGCGCGGCGGTGGATGGGCATGATGCGCTTCACCGACGTCGAGGCGGTCATCGAGTACCTCGCCTACGTCCCGTGGGACTCCCCCGGGTTCGCCGTCGGCGATCACATCGGCGCACTCGAGCGGCTCGCCGCCGAACGCCGGCCGATCGAGGTCACGCAGAAGCGGTTCCTCATCGCCGCCGTCAAGGAGTGAGGATTCAAGGAGTGAGGATTTCCCGACCCCGGGCACGGGCAAGCCGTATGTGATCGGCGTCTCGGCGTGCGTAGCGTCGAAGACATGACTTCGACGAACTTCGCATACCCGCAGCCAACCGACGACGAACTGGCCGCACAGATGTCGGCCGATGATCACTTCCCCACCCATCCGAACCGCTCCGGCCCGAGCGGATCCGTCCCCGATTCTGCGGCGGCTTCGTGGGCCGACACAGGGGCGCCCGACGCCGGCGCCGCCTCCTCCGGTCCAGGCGCACTGTCGCCGAGGCTGGGCAAGGCGGCACTCGTCCTCTCGATCATCGCGGCGGGGCTCTCGCTCATCGCCTCGGCGATCCTCGGCTCGACCGTCGGCCCGATGGAGGCCGCGAGCGGCTACTACTTCTCCGATCTGCCCTCGTGGTACACCGGCATCGCGGTCGGCCTCTTCTCGGTGCAGGGTCTGTGTGCGGTCCTCGGGCTCACCGGTCTCGTCATGGGCATCGTGGCCACGGCGACCGGTCGGGGTCGCACTCAGGGCATTCTCGCCATCGCGATCGCCGTGTTCGCCCCGATCATCTCGTTCGCCCTCTTCGTCATCCTCAGCTTCGCCCTCGCCTGAGCGCCGCCGCGTGGCGCCCGGTTCATCGAGACCGCCACTTCGCGCCGAGACCGCTGGTTGCAGCCTGCAGTCTCGGCGCGAAGTGGCGGTCTCGGTGAGGGTGCAATAATCCTTGCCATGGTGTCTCGTGCCTCTCGGCCCCTCACTCTGCTCTGGTTCCGCGACGATCTGCGCGTGACCGACCACGAAGCGCTCACCGCCGCCCGCGACGACGGTGATGTCGTCGCGATCTGGGTCCGCGAGGAGAGGGATGCCGAGGGGCGGGGGCCGCGACCGCTCGGTGCCGCGACGCGCTGGTGGGCCCACGAGTCGCTGCAGGTGCTCGGTACCGAGCTGGACGAGCTCGGCATTCCGCTGCTCTTCGCCGCGGGCACCGCCACGCAGATCATCCCCGAGGTCGCCGCTGACCTGGAAGCCGACACCGTGCGGTGGTCCCGACGCTACGCACCGGCATCCCGCGCTCTCGACGAGGCGGTCGCCCGGGAACTCGAAGCGCGGGGCATCGCGTCGGAAGGCTCCCCGGGCAGCCTGCTCGTCGAACCCTGGGAGGTCGAGCCCTCCTCGGCGAGCGCCTACTACAAGGTGTTCACTCCCTACTGGAACGCCGCTCGGCAGGTGTCCGTCGACCTGCCGCTGCCGGCGGTGACGGCGCAGAGCCTTCCACGGGACATCCGCGATCGAGTGGAGCGCGTGCGCCGTGAGAACGCGCATCTTCTCGCCGAGATCGACGACCTGGAACTGCTCGAGGCCGGAACGGGACCGGCGTCGACGCGCTTCACCCCGCGCAGCGGTGCCGGTGGCGGTGCCAAGGAGAGCAGCCTCGGTGAGGGGGATCCACGTTTCCCCTGGTGGGAGGACACGATTGCGCGATACTGGACGCCCGGGTGCGTCGGGGCACGAGAAGCGGTGGACCGCCTCGGCGAGAGGATTGCGGGATACGCCGAGGACAGGGACTTCCCCGGTGACCCCGAGGGGACTTCGGCGCTGTCGCCGAGGCTGCGGTTCGGGGAGATCTCTCCGCGGCAGCTTCTCGCCGAGGTCGATGCGCTCGGCGATGTCGGGGCCGGTGACCGGGAGGCGTGGGTGCGGCAGATCTACTGGCGGGAGTTCGCGTGGCATCTGACGTACCACGTGCCGGATCTCGACTGGCGTCCGATGCGGCCCGAGTTCGCGGACTTCCCGTACGAGGACGATCCGGAGGCGCTCGCGGCGTGGCAGGCGGGGCGGACGGGGATCGCGCTCGTTGATGCCGGCATGCGGCAGCTGTGGCAGACCGGGTGGATGCACAATCGGGTGCGCATGGTCGCCGCGAGTCTGCTGTCGAAGAACCTGCTGCTGCCGTGGCAGCTGGGCGAGCAGTGGTTCTGGGACACGCTCGTCGACGCCGACGAGGCGAACAACCCGGTCTCATGGCAGTGGGTGGCCGGTTGTGGTGCCGACGCCTCCCCGTTCTTCCGGGTATTCAATCCCGAGCGTCAGCGCGTCCGCTTCGATCCCGACGGGGTGTACGTGAGGCAGTGGCTCGAGGGGGATGCGGGTGAGGGTGCGGGCGGAGTCGATGCCGGCGACGACAGTGATGGCGGCGCAGTCGCGCCGATCGTCGACCTCGGCGAATCACGGCAGGCGGCACTCGCCGCCTACGACGCGATGAAGAGCGCGCAGACCTCCGACTGAGTCGCCTTCCTCTGGTCTGCCTTATCGAGACCGCCACTTAGCGCCGAGACCGCTGCCTGCAGCCTGCAGTCTCGGCGGAAAGTGGCGGTCTCGGTGGCTGGCGTCAGATGCACACGGATGGAGTGGCAGTCCAGGCACGATGATTGGTCGGTCGGTCCGGATGATTGTGGGGCGGTGCCCTGGGCGTGGTGGTCGCCTGGACCCGGCCTAAAATGGAGCGCATGACCGCGTTGCCCCTCACCCCCGCCTCGGCGAACGACGGGCGACTCGTCTGCCACTACTTCGAGGCGAACCGGTGCCGATCGTGCACCCTCATCGAGACGCCGCACACCCAGCAGATCTCCGACAAGGAAGCGTGGTGCCGCGAGATCCTCGCCGACCATGCCCCCGACCTCTGGCTCCCGGCGGCATCCGGTCCCGACCACGACTTTCGGAATCGGGCGAAGCTCGCGGTCGGCGGCGCTGCAGGTGCGGTGACTCTGGGCATCCTCGACCACGAGTTCCACGGCGTCGACCTGCGCGAATGCGGCATCCAAGCACCGGCGATCCGCGCCGCCATCCCCGCTCTCGCCGACTTCCTCGACGCGACCGGGCTCGACCCCTACGACGTCTCCGCGCGCCGAGGTGAGCTGAAGTTCGTCCACGTCACCGCGGCTCCGTCGGGCGAGCTCATGGTCCGCTTCGTCGTCCGCTCGCAGTTCGGCCTCGAAGTCATCTCCGCACGCAGAGACGCCCTGCTCGCGGCGATCCCGCAGGCAAGTGTCGTCTCCGTGAACCTCCTGCCCGAGCACAAGGCCGCACTCGAGGGCAGCCGGGAGGTGATGCTGCTCGGAGAGACCCTGCGAATGGACCTCGAGCGCGTCGACCTGCACCTGCGGCCCCAGAGCTTCTTCCAGACGAACACCGAGGTCGCCACCGCCCTCTACGATCAGGTCGCCCAGTGGGTCGACGAGATGGAGCCCCGCACTCTGTGGGATCTCTACTGCGGGGTCGGCGGGTTCGCCCTGTGGTGCGCGGCGCCGGGCGCGGTCGCACCTCGGCGGGTCACGGGCATCGAGATCAGCGAGCAGGCGATCGAGTCAGCGAAACTCAGTGCAGCGGAGCTCGGCGTCTCTGCGGAGTTCATCGCCGGGGACGCCACGGACTTCGCGGCGACCCACCTCGGTGGTGCCGCGCCTGACACCGCACCGATGGAGGAGGCGACGGATGTCGAGGGCCACCTCGGCGAGGTGGAACGGCCGGATCTCATCATCGTCAATCCGCCTCGGCGCGGGATCGGGGCGAAGCTGTCGGAGGTGCTCGAGAACTCGGGCGTCGAGCATGTCGTCTACTCGAGTTGCAACCCGCTGACCTTGGCGAAGGACCTCGATCGGATGCCGAGCTACACCGTCGAGCAGGCGCGGGTGTTCGACATGTTCCCGCACACGAAGCACCTCGAAGTCGCGGTCCTGCTGCGCCGACCGTAGGGCGAGTCGGCTCAAGCCGTCCCCGCGGGGACGCGTCCTCGGGGAAACTACCAGCGGAAAACCCGTGCAACCACCCCAACCGGCAGGCTAGATTGACCTCATGACCATCTCACTCAACTCCGACGCCGTCGAGTACGCTCGTGAACTGATCCGCGCAGGCAAGGTCGACCGCAACGATCGCGGCGATTGGTCGGCCGAGAAGCCGAGCGCGGAAGGCGAAGACGTCTTCATCACGAACAACGGCTGGGACGCGTACGCGAAGTGGCACCTCGGCATCGACGAATCCGCGGACCCGCGCACGAAGAAGGCGTACTCCTTCCCCTACGGCGACTTCCTCGTCGTCCACCGCTCCGGTGTCATCGCCGCAGAATCCCGGGCCGGGGAGTACAACCACACGGAGATCGAGAAGGCCGCGAAGGAGCTGCTCAGCCTCATCGACGGCACCGAGTGACGTACCGGGAGCCTCATTTGATGTCAGCCACCTTCAATCACACCATCGTCGCTGCCGCCGACCCGCAGGAATCGGCACAGTTCTACGTCGACATCCTCGGCGCCGAACACGTCCAGACCTGGGGACCGTTCGCCAACATCATGCTCACCGGCGGCGTGATGCTCCAGTTCGCCGCTCCCCCGCCGCCGTACGAGTTCTCGCCCGTGCACATGGCGTTCCTCTGCGATGACGCGCAGTTCGACCGTGCCGTTGCGCTCCTGACCGACCGCGGCCTCGACTACTGGGCCGACCCGCAGCGCGCGAAGCCGCAGGAGACGAACACCGAACACGGCGGCCGCGGGGTCTACTTCCTCGACCCTGCCGGTCACTACCTCGAACTCATCACGCAGCCCTACCTCTGAGGCTGGACCCGGAGCGTTCGTCGACGGCGCACCGGTCGCGCCTCGCGCACCGGTCGCGCCTCGCGCGCCGATCGCGCCCCCTCAGCGATGAACGCGCACCCCCTCTCACCGGGCCTTCCGGGCGATCTTCATCAGCTCCTCGGTGACGGTGATGTGGCTGTTGCGGCGCACAGTCAGGCTGCGCCAGGTCACCACGGACACCCCGGCCGCGGCGAGACCGGCGACCGAGATCCCCTTGACCGTCGGCCCCGTCCGATTCGCCAGCAGCTGGGAGGCCGCGAGCAGCGACGACGACGCCATGAGCCCGTCGATGAGTTTGTCCGTGAGCTCGTCGGGGTCGCGCAGATTGATCTCGAGCCGCGTCTCCCCCTTGCGCAGCTGCTGGACGAGGATCTCGATGTCGCGCGGCAGCTCGCGGGCCATCCGCGTCCAACTCGTCGTCGACCGCACCAGCTTCTCGAGCATCTTCTTCGGACTGGACTCCTGCATCATGTGCCGGCGCAGGTACGGCGTGAGGTACTGCTCCATCGTCACCGTGCTGCCGAGTTGGATGCCGAAGCCCTCGAGGCGACCCATCACCCGCACGAGCATCGCGAGATCGCTGGGGAAGACCAGTTCATGTTCGTGGAGGAGCTGCATGCATGCGTTCATCGCGGCACTGAGCTCGATGTCGTTCGACGCCGTGTCCTCCGGCAGGTACTGCGCCATCCACTTGTCGATGGCCATCTCGAGCTCCTTGACGTCCGTCGACGCCGGAGCGTTGCACACGACGATGATGACGTCCGTGAGATCGGAGACGTCACGGCCGATGACAGCGGTGAGCAGGCGGATGACGTCGTTGCGTCGCGGGCCGGCGAGATAGCCGACGTCCCCGTAGTCGAGGAGGACGAGATGCTCGGGATCCGGGATGAGGAAGTTCCCCGGGTGCGGATCGGCGTGATAGAGCCCGTGGTCGAAGATCATCGACATCCACGCGTTCGTCACGTGCTGCGTCATGTCGTTGACATCCCACCCGGCCCCGGTGACGTCGTCCCTGTTCTTCGGCTGCTTGCCCTCCATCTGCTCCATCGTCAGCACCCCGGTCGCACTGAGCTCGGGGTACGGCGTGGGCACGAGCAGCCAGTCGAACTCGGCGAGCTCCCGGGTGAAGCGCTGCATCGACCGCAGCTCGTTGCGCAGATCCATCGCCTGCGTCATCATCTCCGCGAACTGTTCGACCGCCTTCGACGGGTTGAAGCGCGCGAGTTCCGGGTCCGCGCTCTCGACGAACCGCGCCACCTTCCGCATGAGGTCGAGGTCCCCGCGCACCTTCTCCTCGGCGCCGTAGTGGAGGACCTTGACCACGGCCGGAGTCCCGTCCTTGAGCACCGCATGATGGGCTTGGGCGACCGAGCCCGAGGCGAAGGGCTCATCGTCGAAGGAGGCATAGAGTTCGGTGACCGGGGCGCCGAGGTCGGACTCGACCCGCTCTCGGGCCTTCCCCGGCGGATCGGCGGGCACTTCCGCCTGCAGCTGCGAGAGCGCCTCGGCGACATCGGATCCCACAAGGTCAGCCCGCATGCTCAGGGACTGTCCGAGTTTGATCCACGTCGTCCCGAGCTCGGTGAACGCCGCGGTCAGCCTCGCACCGGGGTCGAGTTTGACTAGCTCGGGGTCGGCGAACTTCGTCGCGAGGTTCGAACTGCCGTCAGCGGCGGCGAGCGTGCGCGCCGAGCGTTCGGCGATGCCGTACCGGGCGAGCACCTCGAGGATCTCGCGGGCCCGCCCCGCATCGTCGCCGAACATTGTCAGATGTGGGGATGCCATGCCTGCTCCTGGTCTCGAGCGGTCCCTCTCGAGCGCCGCTGCGTGTGGGGTGGGCACAGTATAACCGTCCGGCCTCCGAGGCGGGTGCGAAGACGATCCTCGCCGAGGTGGTGCTGCGTCGGGTGGGAACGCTGAGGTAGGTGCCCGGATCGGCGGATCCCGGCCGAGGTGTCCCCCCCCGTCTCGTGGGCCTGTCGTCCCCGCGGGCCCGCGGGCTATCGGAGTTTGGCGGTCACCTCGGCGGCGGCGGTGAGCACCCGCTCGACGAGGGCCTCGGACACGTCGGGGGCACCGTCGGTCTCCGTCTCCGCGGCCGCGACCGAGAGCCCGATGGCCGCGATCGGGCGGGCGAGCACATCGTAGACAGGGGCGGCGAGCGTCGAGATCCCCGGCGTCACCTCGCCGTGCTCGATCGCGTACCCAACCCGCCGCGTCTGCGCCAGCAGGGTCCCGAGCTGCCGCAGGGAGGCCGGCCCCTGCCCGGTGCGGGTGACGAACGCGGATTCGGACTGGAACATCGCGAGCACCTCGGACTTCGGCAGCTGGGCGAGGATCGCCCGCCCCGTGGCCGTGAGGTAACTGGGCATGCGCACCCCGGTCGCCGTGACGACGGCGACCGACTTGAGCGACTGCTCCTTGAGCACGTACACCGTCTCCCACCCGCGGATGACCGCGAGCTGCGCCGTCGCCGAGGTGTCCTCGGCCAGCTGCCGCACGATCGGCTGGGCGAGCCGCTGCAGGGGGTTGGTCCGCAGATAGGAGCTGCCGAGTTCGTGGACGCCGGGACCGAGGACGAACCCCGGTTCCGTGCGCACGACGAGGCCGAGCTCCTCAAGCACCGCGAGGAGCTCGTAGACGCTCGACCGGGGCAGGTCGAGCGCCCGGACGAGCGCTCCGGCTGAGATCGCGCGATTCGACGACGCGAGGTGCCGAAGGATCGCGACGGATCGCCGCAGCGCCGGGACCTCAGCCACGGTTCAGTCCACCGACCGCGCGGTGGTCGCGGTTGACTGGGCGGCGGGCTCGACCGCCTCGGCGGCGGGCTCGACGGCCTCGGCGATGGTCGTGGTCGTCTCGACCGCCTCGGCGGCGGCCATAGAGCCGGCGCCCGGCTCCATGCCCAGTGCCGCGAACGCCTCGGCGTAGAGGTCCTCGATGGGACCGAGCTCGGTGTGCACTCCGTCGCGGACGCGCACAACCCCGCCGCTGACGGTGAGGGCGACGTCCGCGGCGGTCGCTGAGAGCACGACCTGCTCCCCGAGCGACCCGAACGTGCGCATGCTGTTCGTGCGCACGGCGATGAAATCGCACGCCCTGCCGACGGCAAGCTCCCCAACGGGCAGGTCGAGGCTGCGCGCCCCACCCGCGGTCAGGGCTGCGATGAGTTCGGCCGGGGAGAACCGTCCCCGCTGGCCGCTGCGCAGTCGCTCGCCGGCTTCGAGGCCTTGGGTTTCGCGCAGCGCATCGAGGACGACGTGCTGGTCGGAGCCGATCGCGATGGTCGCCCCCGCCTCGGCGAGCTCTTTGGCCGGGCCGATGCCGTCGGCGAGGTCGGCCTCGGTGCACGGGCACATGACGATCGTCGTCGCGCCCTCACCGAGGACCGCAATGTCCTCCTCGCTCAGGTGCGTCGCATGGACGGGCGAGAGGGTGTCGCGGACGACCCCGGCGCGGGCGAGGACCTGCGTCGGTGTCGTCCCATACGCCGCGAGCGAGGCCTCGTTCTCCGCGGGCTGTTCGGAGAGGTGGACGTGGACGGGGCCGGTGATCTCGGCGAACCGGGGCAGGTCGGATGCAGGGACCGCGCGAACCGAGTGGATCGCCGAACCGACGGTCACGAAGCTCTCACCAGGAGCTCCGATGGGGAATTCGGCGGCGAAGGTCTCCTTGAGCGCTGCGTGGCGGTCCATGTACCCGTCGATCGTACCGTCGCCGAAGCGGGCCTGTTCGGCCGAGAGTTCGGTCCCGATGCCCCCGGTGAGATAGCACGTGTCGAGGAGGCGGATGCGGATCCCCGCCGAGGCGGCCGCCCGGGCCAGCGCCCGCTCCATCGCGTGGGCGACCGGATAGGCGGCACCGCCGGGGGCGTGGTGGACGTAGTGGAATTCGCCCACCGAGGTGTAGCCGCCGGCGAGCATCTCCGCGAACACGGCGCGGGCGACGGTCTCGTAGTTCGCGGGGCTGAGCCGCCCCGCCACGGAGTACATGACCTCGCGCCACGTCCAGAAGGTCCCGCCGTCGCCGTGAGTGCGGCCGCGGAGGATGCGGTGGAAGGCATGGGAGTGGGCGTTGACGCCGCCGGGCAGGGTCAGCCCGGGAACCGCCTCGGCGCCGTCGGGTGCTGCCGTGATCCCGGTCTCGACCGAGGTGAGGGTGCCCGTGTCGTCGGCGGTGAGGAGCACCCCGGAGGCGACCTGCCCGTCGACCCAGGCTGTTTCGCACCAGAACCGAGTGGTCATCGCAGGCCTCCCGCCGAGGTGTCGGCCGGCCCGGGCTCGCCGGCGCGGGAGGCCGAATCGGATGCGGCTCCGCCTGTGGCCGGGACGCCCAGTTCGTTCTCGAGGACGGAGACGAGTGCGGCGACTCCTGCCCGGGCGTCGTCGTCCTCGCATGCCTCCTCCGGGGCGTGGGAGACGCCGGTGGGGTTGCGGACGTAGAGCATCGCCGAGGGCAGGTGCGGGGCGAGGATGCCCGCATCGTGGCCGGCGCCTGAAGGCAGCATCGGCGCATCCGGAAGCACGGAGCGCAGTCGGTCGTTGAGCTCGGCGGTGAAGCGGGTCGTCGGCGAGTAGGACTCCTGCGAGATGCTCACGCTCACCCCGGTCTCCGCGGCGTGTTCACGCGCCCGGGTGCTGATCGCGTCGAGGACGCGGTCGACGACGGCGTCGTCCTCGTGGCGGATGTCGAGCCAGAAGCTCATCCCCGAGGCGATGACGTTCGTGCCGCCCGGGTGGATGAGGGTGCGGCCCACGGTCGCGACGGCTCTCGTGTCAGTGGCGGCCGCTAGGGTCGGCACATCGCCGATCACTCGCGATGCGGCCACCACGGGGTCAGCACGGTGGCTCATCGGAGTGGTTCCCGCGTGATTGCCCTGACCGGCGAACGCGAAGTGCCAGCGTCCGTGACCGATGATGGAGGTGCCGATGGCCACAGCCTGATCAGTGCCGGCCAGGCCGATGCCCTGTTCGACGTGGAGTTCGATGAACGAGCCGATGCCCGCCAGGCGCGCCGGATCGGCGCCGATGCGCTCGGGGTCGAGGCCGTAGCCGCGGGCGACGTCGGCGAAGGTGTCGCCGTTGGAGTCGGTGAGCCCGAGTGCCCGGTCGGCGTCGATCGCGCCGGTGATGAGCCGGGATCCGAGGCAGGCGACGCCGAACCTGGAGCCCTCCTCCTCGGGGAACACCGCGAGTGCGAGCGGTCGCGTGGCGGCCTCGAGCGCGCCCGAACCCTGCAGTTCGTCGACGGCGGCCAGCGCCGAGGCGACACCGAGGGGTCCGTCGAAGGCGCCGCCGCCGGGCACGGAGTCGAGATGCGAGCCGGTGACGACGGCGTTCTCGCCGGGCGCGGTCACCCACGCCCAGGTGATGCCGTTCGCGTCGATCTCGGTGTCGAGTCCGCGCCGGTCGGCTTCGGCGAGGAACCACTCGCGCAGCTCCCGTTCCGTGGCCGAGAAGCCCGAGCGCTGGTAGCCCGGTCCCCTCGTGTCCCGTCCGGTGTCCTCGATCTGACCGAGCAGGGAGACGACGTCGCTCATCTCAGGCGTCCTCGTCCGCGTGGTATTCGGTCGTCGCGGCAGCGGTGCCCGAGGCCTCAGCGGCGGCGTCGAGGTTGCCGAGCGCCGTGAAGTCGGGGTCGTCGACGGCCGGTCCGCCGCCGACGGGCTGCCACGTGCCGGCCTCGGCGGTGACGGTGTGGTGGAGCGGGGTGACCGACTCGGCGGCGGCGACGAGGGAGCCGTCCTTGACCTTCGCGATCGTCTCGGCGAGCTCCGGGGAGAGGAACCGGTCGGGGCCGGGTCCCGGCACGGTCTCACGGATCGTCGAGATCACGGCACCGGTCACGGGTGCGGGGTCGGCCTCGCGCATATCGCACGCGCGGGAGGCGGCGTAGAACTCGATGCCGATGACGCTCGCGAGGTTGTCGACGACCTTGCGCAGCTTCCGGGCCGCGGACCAGCCCATCGACACGTGGTCCTCCTGCATCGCCGAGGACGGGATCGAGTCGACGGAGGCGGGGGCGGCGTTGCGCTTGGCCTCGGAGACCATCGCCGCCTGCGTGTAGTGGGCGATCATCAGACCCGAATCGACGCCGGCGTCGTCGGCGAGGAAGGGGGTGAGACCCTGGTTGCGGGCGACGTCCATCATCCGGTCGGTGCGGCGCTCGGACATCGAGGCGACGTCGGCGGCGACGATCGCGAGGAAGTCGAGCGCGTGGGCCAGCGGCGCACCGTGGAAGTTGCCGTTCGAGGAGACCATGCCGTTGGTGAGCACGACGGGGTTGTCGATGGCCGCGCGCAGTTCGCGTTCGGCGACCTGGGTGGCGAAGGCGACGGCGTCGCGGGCGGCGCCGTTGACCTGCGGGGCGCAGCGCATCGAGTACGCATCCTGGACGAGGTGCGTCGAATCCCGGTGGCTGGCGGTGATGCCGGAGTCCTTGAGGGAGGCGAGCATGTTCGCCGCCGAGGCGGCCTGACCGTCGTGCGGGCGCAGCGGGTAGTGGAGTTCGGGGGCGAAGACGGCGTCGGTGCCGAAGAGGCCCTCGATGCTCATCGCCGCGGCGACGTCGACGGCGGTGAGCAGGCTCTCGAGGTCGGTCAGGGCCATGATGAGCATCCCGAGCATGCCGTCGGTGCCATTGACGAGCGCCAGGCCCTCCTTCTCGGCGAGCGTGACCGGGGTGATGCCGGCGGCAGCGAGGATCTCATCTGCGGGACCGGCCACACCGTCGGGACCTTCGGCGACCCCTTCGCCCATGACGACGAGGGCGCATGCCGACAGGGGTGCGAGGTCGCCCGAGCAGCCGAGCGAACCGTACTCATGGACGACCGGAGTGATGCCGGCATTGAGCATGTCGACGTAGGTCTGGAGCACCTCGGCGCGCACACCGGTGCGACCGGTGGCCAGCGTGCGGGCACGCAGAAGCATGAGGGCGCGCACGACCTCGCGTTCGACGGGTTCGCCGACGCCGGCAGCATGGGACCGGATGAGGGACTTCTGCAGCTGGGTGCGCAGCTCGGCGGGGATGTGGCGCTGGGCCAGTGCCCCGAAGCCGGTGGAGACGCCGTAGACGGGCTTCGGCGCTTTGGCCAGGGCATCGATCGCCTCACGGTACTTGCCGACGCGGGCCAGGGTCTTCTCGCTCAGGGACACCTTCGCGTCATGGCGTGCGACGTCGACCACCTCGGCGAAGGTGAGGGTGTTCGGATCGAGATCGATGACTGCAGACATCGGGGGCCTTTCTTCGTGGTGACTTCTGGTGGTGGAGCTGCGGTCGGCGGGACCGGACGGTCATGCCTGGTGGTGGAGCTGGGGGTCGGTGGTGCGGGTAGGTGCGGGTCCGCTGAGCAGTGTACGGCCGGCGGACCCCGGATTCAGAGCAGGAGGTGGGCGAGCGGGGCGGAGATGAGGATTGTGAGGACGACGCGTTCGAACCAGATGATGACGAGCGCGCCGACGGAGATCGGGATCTCGGTGGCCAGGATCGAAGGCACCATCGCGGAGAAGAAGATGATGCCGGCGACGGAGACGACGGCGATGACGAAGCGCAGCACGAGGTCGTCGGAGCCGGCGACCTGCGTGGCCGGCAGGAACATCTCGACGATCCCCAGTGCCGAGGCCTTGCCGGCGAGCACCGGGTCGGAGAGCTGCGTCACCCAGGTGAAGGGCACGAAGATCCAGCCGAGCCAGTCGAAGATCGGGGTGTACTTCGCCAGCAGCAGGCCGATGAGTCCCACGGAGAGGATCGACGGGAGGATCGAGGACGCCATGAGCAGGCCGTCGCGGAAGTTCACCCACAGGTTCCGCCCCAGGCTCGGGGTCTCGGCCAAGGTCGCCTTCGCCTCGCGCCACGCCACCCGGAACCGATGCTTGGTCACCTTCTCCTCCGGCTGCGGGGTCGCGCCCGGGAAGTAGGTGTCGGGAATCGACCGCAGCGGCGGGAGGTGGACGGTGATCGCGGTGACGACGAACGTGACGACGAGGGTGAAGAAGAAGTAGAGCAGCCAGTGATCCATGAGGTCGAGCGTCTTCGCCACGACGATCATGAACGTCGCCGAGACCGTCGAGAAGCCGGTCGCGATGATCGCGGCCTCCCGCGCGGTGTACTTGCCCTCCTTGTACACCCGGTTGGTGATGAGCAGGCCGAGCGAGTAGCTGCCGACGAACGAGGCCACGGCGTCGATGGCCGACCGGCCCGGGGTCTTGAACACCGGTCGCATGATCGGCTGGACGAGGACGCCGATGAACTCCATGAGTCCGTAGCCGACGAGGAGAGCCAGGAAGATCGCACCGACGGGCACGATGAGGCCGACGGGGATGACGAGCTTGTCCCAGAGGAAGGGTCCGATGTCCTCGGCGGCGAGCCACGCCGGCGGGGAGGTGAGGATGAGGATCGCGACGACGAGCCCGACGACGCCGAGGACGGCGAAGATCCCCTTCGTCACCGAGGACTTCCACGTCCCCGTGACGAAGGGACGCACGGCGCCGAGGAGGATGAGCGCGAGCACGATGAACGGCACGACGGGGGCCGCGAAGGTGCGGATCGCGGTGACGATGTGGTCGAGCGGGATCGTCGAAGTGCCGGCGATCGTGATCGGCACGAAGAACATGACGATGCCGATGGCGCTGTAGGCGAAGAACCGCCATGTGCCAGCGGGCTTCGTCTCCTGCGCCTCATCGGTGTGGGACATCATGATTCTCCTTCGAATCTCGTAAGCGGTGCGAACCTGGTCACCGGCTCAGGCCCCCGGCCGGTTGTCGGCGACGAGTTCGCCGCCGGAGAAGACCTGGTCGACGAGCTGCACGCCGGGACGGTAGGCGAGGTGTCGGTAGCTGGGGGCGTCGAGGACGACGAGGTCGGCCCGTGCCCCGGCACCGAGGTGGCCGACGTCCGTGCGGGCCAGGGCGTGGGCACCGCCGGCGGTCGCCGCCCACACCGCCTGGTCGACGGTGAAGTGCATATCGCGCACGGCGACCGCGATGCAGAAGGGCAGGCTGTTGGTGAAGCACGATCCCGGGTTGCAGTCCGAGGCGATCGCGACGCTCACTCCGGCCGCGAGGTAGCGGCGGACATCCGGGTAGGGCTGGCGGGTCGAGAACTCGACGCCGGGCAGCAGGGTGACGACGGTGCCCGCCTCGGCGAGAGTGGCGAGGTCCGCGTCGGAGGCGAAGGTCGCATGATCGACGGAGACGCAGCCGAGCTCCGCGCCGAGGCGCAGCGCCCCGCCCTCGGTGAGCTGGTTCGCGTGCAGTCGCGGCAGCAGGCCCGCGGCCTTGCCGGCCTCGATGATCCTGCGGGTCTGGTCCTCGTCGAAGGCACCGGTCTCGCAGAACACGTCGATCCACTTCGCCTTCCCCACCGAGGCGGGGATGATCTCGTCGATGATGAGCGAGACGTAGGCCTCGGGGTCGGCCTTGTGCTCGGGCGGGATGACGTGGGCGGCCATGAGCGTGGACTCGGGGGTGTGGCGGCCGATGATGTCCAGGGCGCGGATCTCGCCGTCTAGTGTCAGGCCGTAGCCGGACTTGACCTCGAACGTCGTCGTTCCCTGACGGGTGGCCTGGTCGAGGAGGTGGACGAGGTTGGCCTCGAGCTCCTCGTCGCCGGCCGCCCGGGTCGCTGCCACGGTGGTCGCGATGCCGCCGGCCGAGTACTTCTCCCCGGCCATGCGGGCGGCGAACTCGGCCGACCGGTCGCCGGCGAAGATGAGGTGGTTGTGGCTGTCGACGAAGCCGGGGATGACGGCCTTCCCGCCGAGGTCGATCGTCTCGATGCCGCTGACCGCCGCGATCTCGCCGTTGTGGATCTCGGCGTCGGCGGACCGAGGTGCGGCGAGCTGGGTGTGGAGGGTGTCGAGGGCCGCCTTGGCTTCGTCCGCCGGACCCGACCAGGCGATGCGGTCGCCGTCGATGATCACGGCTGCGTCGGTGATGACGACCAGATCGCCCACCTCGGCGGTGGGAGCGCTCGCATCAGCCTGCGCATTGGTCACGAGTTCGCTGATTCCGGTGATGAGCTTCATCGCGGGGCCTCTCTGGTCGGTCGGGGTCGGGAGTTGGTCGGTCGGGACGCGTAGGGGATGTCGTCACGGCCGGGGAGCATGGGACGGGTGGGGATCTGAGGGGCGGTGCCGCGGGACCTGGGGACTCGTGCACGGGAAAGTCCTCCGCGCTGCGCGCCCGGCGAGCGGGCTCGCAGCGCGGAGGAACGGTCACTGGGCGGCGGACTCCTCGTCGCGGACGTCGAGTTCGGGGATCATCGGGATGCGCATGCCGCGCTCCTGAGCAACCTCGACGGCGCGTTCGTAGCCGGCGTCGACGTGGCGGATGACGCCCATGCCCGGGTCGTTGGTGAGCAGGCGGGCGAGCTTCTTCGCCGCGAGTTCGGTGCCGTCGGCGACGGAGACCTGACCGGCGTGGATCGAACGGCCGATGCCGACACCGCCGCCGTGGTGGATCGAGACCCAGGTCGCACCCGAAGAGGTGTTGACCAGGGCGTTGAGCAGCGGCCAGTCGGCCACGGCGTCGGTGCCGTCGAGCATCGACTCGGTCTCACGGTAGGGGCTGGCCACGGAGCCGGAGTCGAGGTGGTCGCGGCCGATGACGATGGGCGCGGAGACCTTGCCCTCGGCGACGAGCTGGTTGAACAGCAGGCCCGCCTTGTGGCGTTCCTTGTAGCCGAGCCAGCAGATGCGGGCGGGCAGGCCTTCGAACTCGACGTACTCGGCGGCGGCGTCGAGCCAGCGGTGCAGGGACTCGTTCTCGGGGAAGAGCTCCTTGAGCGCGGCGTCGGTGACCTCGATGTCCTTCGGGTCGCCGGAGAGCGCAACCCAGCGGAACGGTCCCAGACCCTCGCAGAAGAGGGGGCGGATGTAGGCGGGGACGAAGCCGGGGAAGGCGAAGGCGCGGTCGTAGCCGGCCTTGCGCGCTTCGTCGCGGATCGAGTTGCCGTAGTCGAACACCTCGGCGCCGCGGTCCTGGAACTCGACCATCGCCTTCACGTGCTTGGCCATGGCCTCCTCGGCGCGCAGCGTGAACTTCTCCGCATCCTGTTCGGCCTCGGTCTGCCAGTCTTCGAGGCTGACGCCGATGGGCAGGTAGGACAGCGGGTCGTGGGCCGAGGTCTGGTCGGTGACGATGTCGACCTCGGCTGCCTCGGGGCGGTCGAGGATGAGCGGGAGGATCTCGGCGGCGTTGCCGACGAGTCCGACGGAGAGCGCCTGACCGTTCTTCTTCGCCTTGATGACCTTGGCCAGCGCGGTGTCGAGGTCGGTCTCGACCTCGTCGAGGTAGCGCTTGGCCTGACGACGGTCGAGGCGGGTCTTGTCGACGTCGATGATGAGGCAGGCGCCGCCGTTGAGGGTGACGGCCAGGGGCTGGGCCCCGCCCATGCCGCCGCAGCCGGCGGTGATCGTCAGGGTGCCCGAGAGGGTGCCGTCGAAGCGCTTGCGGGCGATCGCGCCGAAGGTCTCGTACGTGCCCTGGAGGATGCCCTGGGTGGCGATGTAGATCCACGATCCGGCCGTCATCTGGCCGTACATCATCAGGCCTTCGGCCTCGAGTTCGCGGAAGTGCTCCCAATTCGCCCAGTCGCCGACGAGGTTGGAGTTGGCGATGAGGACGCGCGGGGCCCATTCGTTGGTCCGGAGCACGGCGACGGGCTTGCCGGACTGGACGAGGAGGGTCTCGTCGTCCTCGAGGTCGTCAAGGGTGCGCACGATCGCGTCGTAGGCCTCCCACGAGCGGGCCGCGCGGCCGGTGCCGCCGTAGACGACGAGGTCCTCGGGGCGTTCGGCGACCTCGGGGTCGAGGTTGTTCATGAGCATCCGCTTCGCGGCTTCGGTCTGCCAGCTCTTCGCGGTGATGTCGGTGCCGCGGTCGGCGCGGATGACCCGGGTGGGGTCGTGCTGGGTGAACGACGGCTTCGTCGCCGAGGTGGTCGACCCGGTGCTCTCGGTCGTGGCGGTCATATGACTCCCTTTCTCTGTGTCCCGGCCCGCGCGGTAGCAGCACGGGTGGGACCGTTGGTCTCTGTGATCGGCGGCGGCGTTTCCGCCTCGGGTGGCAGAGGGTCTCGGGTGACCGAGGGGCTCGGGGTTCCGGACGGGTCCGGGTGTCCGAGGGAGCGGATCGCCGATCGTGTCGGGTCGGCTGTGCGCCGGCCGCGGCATCGTCTCTGACTACACATTCAATTGTCACCGCTGGCGGCGGAAGGGGAAGTGGTCCGGATCAAGTTCTGTCCGAAATATCGGACAGCAGTGACGAGGCGGGGCGAAGCGGCCCGGAAGGAGACCGGCGGCGAAGCGCTGCGCGGCCGGTTGGCCGGGTACCCTGCAACCGGGCGACGCCCAGCGGACCCCGGGCAACCCCGCTCTCCCCATTCATGCCTGTGAGTTCTCAATCAAGTACTTTTCGGCCCTGTATATGTGATCGCCGTCGCACTACCGTGAAGGACACAGCCAAGTCCGCCCGTCACCGGTCAGACGACCCTGCGCGGTCAGACGACCCTGCGCGGTCAGACGACTCCGAACACCCACACGACACCGAAGAGGAACGACGATGTTCACCGCTCCCACCGCTCGACTCTGCACCGGCGCGTCCTGATGATCGAGACCCGCCAGCTGCAGTACTTCGCGATGGTCGCCCGGGAGCGGCACTTCGGGCGTGCCGCCGAGCGCCTCAACCTCGCCCAGCCGTACCTCTCGCAGCAGATCCGCAAGCTCGAACGCCAGCTCGGCACCACCCTGCTCAACCGCACCACTCGCTCGGTCTCGCTCACCGCGGCCGGCGCACACCTGCTCCGCGAGGCCGACCGGGTGCTCACGGAGATCGACACCCTCGGCAAGGAGGTCGGGCTCATCGGCGCGGGCCTCCAGGGCCCGCTGCGGCTCGGGTTCACGGGCTCGACGACGTACGGGGTGATGCCGCAGGTCGTCAGGCGCACGGCCACCGCAGCCCCTGGCCTCCAGCTCACGGTCAGCGGGGAGATGATCACCCCGCAGCTGACCACCCAGACCCTCGACCGCAGCATCGACATCGCCCTGCTGCGCGGAACCGCGGCGGCCAAGGAGCTGACCTGCCGGACGATCGGCAGCGAGGTCTGTGTGCTCGCGGTGCCCGCGGGCTCGGTCCTCGCCGAGGCGGAGACGGTCACCGCCGAAGAGGTCGGCGCCCACCCGCTCGTCGGCTACCCCGAGAACTCGGTGATGTCGATGGCCACGGCGGACCACCTCGGCGAGCGGGGACTGCGACCGGACTATGCGATCCGCGCGTCGGCGACCTCGACGCTCATGTCGCTCGTCGCCGCAGGTCTCGGGGCCGCGATCGTGCCGGGAACGGCGACCTCGCTGGGCATCCCGGGCGTGTGGTTCCGCGCGATCGACGACGCCCCGAGCACCGACCTCTCGCTCATCTGGCGCGCCGATGACGAGACGCAGGCGATCACCCGGATGGCCGCAATCATGACCGACGTCGTCACCGACTTCATCTCCGACGGCCTCGGCGTCGGCGGACACCACGACAGTGGACGCAACGCCGGACAGCACATCGACGGACCTAGCGTCGTCGCCGACCGAGAGGAGACCTCATCGTGAAGATCACCGAGGTGGAGACGATCCCCTACCGGATCCCCATGCGCAAACCCCTGCGCTTCGCCAGCGGCGAGGTCCACCACATCGAGCACGTGCTGCTGCGCATCCGCACCGATGCCGGCCTCGTCGGGTGCGCGGACATCCCCCCGCGCCCCTACACCTACGGCGAGACCATCGACTCCGTCATCGGCGTCATCGGCAGAATCTTCGCACCGGCGCTCATCGGCACCGATCCCCTCGACCGTGCCCGGATCCATGCGGCACTCGGCCGCACCGTCGGCAACCAGACGGCGAAGGGAGGGATCGACATCGCCGTCTGGGACCTCATCGGGCAGGCGCTGAACACTCCCGTCCACCGTCTCCTCGGCGGGTACTGCGATTCGCTCGCCGTCACCCACATGATCGGCTTCTCCCCCACCGAGGCGGCCGTCGAGGAGGCGCAGCGCTTCGTCGCCGACCTGGGGGTCCGCGCCTTCAAGGTCAAGGTCGGCAGGCGTCCGGTGTCCCTCGACGTCGAGCTCGTCACGGCACTGCGGGAGCACCTCGGCGACGATGTCCTCCTCTACCTCGACGCGAACCGGGGGTGGACGGCCACCGAGGCGGCACAGATGCTCGCCGCCACCGAGGGCCTGGATCTGCGGTTCTTCGAGGAGCCGAACGAGGCCGCCGAGGTGCTCGGCCGGCGGCGACTCGTCGCGGCCTCCCCGATCCCCATCGTCGCCGACGAATCGACGCCCGACCTCGGCGCGGCGGCCCGGGAGATCCACACCGGCGGGGCGAGCGCCCTGTCGATCAAGACGGCACGGACCGGGTTCACGGAGTCGCAGAAGGTGCTCGCGTTCGCCGAGGCGCTCGGGCTCGATGTGCTCATGGGCAACCAGATCGACACGCAGCTGGGCAGCATCGCCACGGTGACGTTCGGGGCGGCCTTCGAGCACTCCTCGAGGTATCCGGCGGAGCTGTCGAACTTCCTCGACATGTCGGACGACCTCATCGCCTCACCGCTCGAGATCGTCGATGGACGGGTCTTCGCCCCGACCGTGCCTGGGGTCGGGACCATCATCGACGAGGAGAAGCTCGCCCACTATCGCATCGACTGACCAGGGACGGGGCCCCGGCCCCGCACCCGCTGACCACTTAACCGGCGACCGCACATCCGCTCACCCACTGACCACTCACCCTCGAACCCGAAAGGAGCGCCATGCTCTATCTCGTGAGAATGGACGTCACTCTGCCGACCGACCTGTCGCCTGAGGACACCGCTGACCTGTTGGCCAGGGAAAAGGCCTACTCGCAGGATCTGCAGAGGGACGGACGCTGGAAGGAGATCTGGCGGGTCGTCGGCGAGTACGCGAACTACTCGATCTTCGACGTCGCGGACAACGACGAACTCCACACCCTCCTCGGCGGCCTTCCCCTCTTCCCCCATATGCGCATCCATGTCACCCCATTGGCCACCCATCCATCCCATATCTGACGGGTCTGCGCGAGTCGGCTCACCCGAGTCCGGCCAGCGCGACCCCCGGCACCGGCGGCCTGCCGGAGCCCTATCGTAAGGAGAGACAATGTCAGTCAACAGCTTCGAAACGGAAGTCACCGCGAAGGCCGCCGACTCCGGCGCGAACGCCTCGGCGCGCTTCGCCGAACGCCAGGCGAAGGCCGGGAGCACCGGCGTCGTCGACCATGAACGCGTCGACCGGCTCGCCGGCAAGGCGATCAAGGCGCTCAACGACCTCGTCATCGAGGAGCAGATGAGCTACGAGGAGTACAACGCGTTCAAGGCGTGGCTGATCAAGGTCGGCGAGGACGGGGAATGGCCCCTGTTCCTCGACGTCTGGCTCGAGCACTCCGTCGAGGAGGTCGCGAACGCCGACCGGGAGGGGTCGAAGGGCACGATCGAAGGCCCGTACTACCTCGACGGGTCACCGGAGCTCGAGTGGAACGGCACGATTCCCATGCGCCCCGACGAGCCCGGCACTCCGTTCGTGTTCAAGGGCCAGGTGAAATCGGTCTCCGGTGAACCGCTGCCGGGCGCGAAGCTCGAGCTGTGGCATGCCGACAACCTCGGCTTCTACTCGCAGTTCGCTCCCGGACTGCCCGAGTGGAACCTGCGGGGGACGTTCGTCGCGAACGAGAACGGGGAGTACGAGATCCACACGATCCGCCCCGCGCCCTACCAGATCCCGACCGAAGGTGCGTGCGGGCAGCTCATCGAGGCCGCCGGGTGGCATGCGTGGCGGCCCGCGCACATGCACTTCAAGGTGCATGCGCCCGAGCACATGCTCATCACCTCGCAGCTGTACTTCCCCGGTGACCCGCACAACAACGACGACATCGCCTCGGCGGTCAAGCCCGAGCTCATGCTCGACCCGCAGCCGAACCCCGATGCCGAAGGCGAGTACACCGTCTACGACTTCGTCCTCGACCCCGAGCGCTGATCCGGGCGGGCATCAGCTCCCCGATCTGGCTTGAGCCCACTTGAGTGTGGAGAGCTCAGTTCGTGAACTGAGCTCTCCACACTCAAGTGGGCCGGATCTGCGCGGCCGGGTTGTGGAACGTTCCTGTGCAGCCCAGCGGCCTTCCACGCGCGACTCTCCTCGCGCCGAAGTCGCCCCCGCGCGAGCTGGCCCCGCATGCCCGGGCGCTATGATCTCCCGTGCACCACCCACCAGATCGCCTCTCCCAGACTCGCGGCGCAACCCGCCCCTCACATGGTCACGTACGAGAGGATCATCGACACGAGGGTGGCGACGACGACGGAGTTGAACGCGAAGGCGACGATGACGTTCTTGCGCACGAGCGTCCACCCGGCCCGGGTGATCGCCCTGCCCGGCAGGGCCGCGGTCATCGTCGAGGAGAGCACAGCGAACGTCAGGTAGTCGCCGAAGGTCCGCTCGGCGTCCATGTCGAATTCGAGGTGGCGCGCACCGAGGCTTCCACCCTCGCGCAGGTCGAGGCGCATGAACTCCAAGGCGAACGAGTAGACCATCACGGCCCATGAGGCGACGACGTTGGCGAGCCCTAGCAGAGCCGCCAGGCCGCCCTTGTCACTGGCGCCGAACGAGAGCAGGTAGACGTTGAGGACGATCGCGACGAAGGCGGCGACCGTCGTCCAGGAAACCGCTCCCCCGGTGCTGAAGAGGATCGCCCACCAGCGTCGCCGACGGGCGAGCGCCCACCGGGAATGGACGACGAGTTCGGTCTCGTCGAGGTCCTTGAGACCTGCGTGCGTCCACAGCAGGTAGACGAGGGCGTAGACCGGCCAGGCAATGAGGAAGATCTCGATGAGCCGTTCGGAGACATCCGTGAGCTGCGAATCCTTGGGTCCGAGCGGGTTGAGTCCGAAGCCGATGACGACGATGGCGCCGACGACCGCGGCCGGCAGGATGCTCACGTTCGAGCGCATATCGTCGGAGATCGTGATCATCTGACTGTGTCGGCGTCTCATCGTCGGCATCTCTCCGGCTCGGCGTCGCTGCGGTTCTTCCTGCTCACAGTAGTCGACCTCCCGTGCAGCGTCAGAGGAACGTGCCCACAACGTCGACGCCCCCTCCCCCAGACCGTTGCACGTCGTTTCAGCCCGCAACCCGGCGCACGTGTTCCCGTCCTTCAACCCAGTGCGGGCTCTTTGGCCCCACCGGCCAGTCCGCGCGCCGGCCTCCACTCACTCCGGGGCCAGCCCCGTCCACGGGCGCAGAAGCTCGATCGCCGAGGCGACCGTGAAGGCCGTGCGATCGTCGAAGGGGCGACCGACGACCTGGACGCCGGTGGGGATCCCGCAGTCGGCCATCCCCGAGGGCACATTGACCACGGGCACCCGGTTGCAGATGTTGAACGGCACCGTCATGTGCGCCTGCCAGTAGTGCTCGAGACGCAATCCCGCACCCTCGCCTTCCCGTCCGATGCCGTCTGCGCCTATCCGGATCCCGTCGAGGTAGCTCGCATCGGCCTGCAGGGCCGCCACCGCCGAGGTGGGGGTGAGGAGGACGTCGAACCCGGCCATCGCCGTGGTGAGCTCGGCCTGGATCTCCGCTTCCATGACGAGACCTTCGTAGAGGGAACGGCGGGCGGCGACCGCCTCGGCGTCGATCATGAACTGCAGCGTGTAGTCGGCGAGGGTGTCCTCGTGTCCGGCGGTGGCTGCGCGCATCGCGGGAGCGAGGATCGCCCCGAAGTGGGTGGCCGCGGTTTCGAAGAGCCTCTCGCTCGTCCACGGCACCTCGATCTCCTCGACCTCCGCCTCGGCGAAGGAGAGAGCGGCGGCCACTGCCCGGGTGTTGCGGATGATGTCGTCGCCGACGGGGAAGTCGCCGAGCCGCAGGCACACGGCCACGCGGAGGCCGCGCAGGCTCTCGACCACCTCGGCGGGGGTGCGGTCCGAGCCTGCGAGGTAATCGGGTGAGTCGATCGTCGCCGCGTCGCTGGGGTCGAGACCGACCATGACGCGGGCGAGGAGCGCGGTGTCGGCGACGGTGCGGGCCATCGGCCCGTCCCCGCGGTACCAGTCCGCCGACAGCGGCGGGGCGCCGGGAATGCGGCCGTAGGGGGCTTTGAAGCCGACGGTGCCGGTGAAGGCGGCGGGCAGGCGCGTCGATCCCGCGATGTCGGAGGCCGTGGCCAACGGGGCGAACCCGGCGGCGAGCGCGGCACCCGACCCGCCGGAGGACCCGCCCGGGGAGAGGTCCGGGTTCCACGGGTTGCGCGTCACGCCCCACATCGGCGAGTGGGTGACGGTCGCGCAGCTGAACTCCGGTGAGGTGGACCGCGCGTGGATGTAGCCGCCGGCGTCGCGGATGCGGCGGATGACGGCGGCGTCCCTGTCCGCGATGGTCCGGCGTTCGTGGAGGAGGCCCTGGGTCAGCGTGTGCCCGACGATCGCGTGCTTCTCCTTCGCGATGACGGGAAGGCCGACGAGCGGCCGCATCGCGAGGATGTCGTCGAGATCGTCTGCCCGGGTCCTGAGATAGAACCGCTCCGCATCCCTCGCCGAGGCGGTCGCCTCCGGAAGGATCTCCGTGACGGCTCCGATGTCGGGATCCTTCGCCTCGATGCGCTCGGTGAGAGCGGTGAGGTAGTCGACCGGAGAGAGCTCCTTCGTGCGGAACTTCGCGAGCACCTTGGTGGCTGGCAGGGCCCAGAGCTTCGACGATGCGCTCATGCGCTCACCCCGCCTCGACCCAGTCCTTGAGCTTCGTCAGACCCTCGACGATGTCGTCCTCGCTGATACCCGAATAGGCGAGCCGGATGTACTTCCGGTCCTCCCCCGGCTGCGGACGGCCGAAGTGCTCGCGGGTGCAGAAGGAGACACCCGTGGCATGCAGGGCCTCGGTGGAGAACTCCGCGAGCGAATCGATGCCCTTCGCCGCCATCGCCTCGGTGACGTCGGGGAAGATGTAGAACGTCGACTCCGGGACGGCCACCTCCATGCCGGGGATCGAATTGATGATCGCGCACGCGGCGTCGCGGCGGGCGCGGAGGACCTCGAGCATCTCCGCGACCGGCTCCTGCGGACCCTGCAGGGCCGCGATCCCCGCCCACTGGACGTAATGAGTCGTGCACGATTCGTCGTTCGTGTTCATCGTCGAAATCGCCTCGGCGACCTCCCGCGGAGCGACCGCGCACCCGAGCCGGGAACCGGTCATCGCGAACTTCTTCGAGAACGTGTAGAGGATGACGGTGCGCTCGCGCATGCCCGGCAGCGCGGCGATCGACTCGGACCGCCCGCCGTAGCGCATTTCGAAGTACGCCTCGTCCGAGAGCACCCACAGGTCATGCTCCTTCGCGATCTGCGCGATCGCCTCGCGTTCACCGGGCGTCGACTCCGCCGAGATCGGATTCTGCAGGTCGTTGTAGATGATCGCCACGGTCGACTCGTCGATCGAATCCCGCAGATGGTCGAGGTCGATGGCGAACCCGTCCTCGGTCGGAACGTACCGATACGGCCTGGCCTCACCCCCGAGGTACTCGATCTGCGACTCATAGATCGGGAACCCCGGATTCGGGTAGAGCACGGACGCTCCGGGATCCATGACCGCTTGGAGGAACTTCGTGATCACGGGCTTGCCGCCGGTGGTCACGACCACCTCGGCGGGATCGATGTCGAGACCCCGACGGGACCCGATGTCCTCGGCCAGCGCCGCCCGCAGCTCGGGGATCCCCGGCCCCGGACAGTACCCGGTCTTGCCGTCCTTGATCGCCCGATCCATCGCCTCGACGATGTGCGGGGCCATGGGGAAGTCGAGATCGCCGAGGTGGAACGGATATACCCGATTCCCCTGCGCCCTCCAGTCGGCGGCGGCCTGCGCCACCCGGAACGCGGTCTCGGTGCCCAGATCGTGCAAACGCTGTGCGGTCTTCATCGGCGGCTCCTTCGAACGACCGTCCCCCGGCGGCGATGCCGGAGGGCGGTGATGCAGCTGGTGGGAGGCGGCGCTCTGCGTGTGCGAAGCGCCTGCCTACCTCACACGATAAACGACTGCGTCAAGGGCCGAAGGGCCGTGTCCGCGGCTCAGCGGCCGGGGGCGTTCACCACCCGGGTCATTCGGTGACGCCGATGAAGACCTTCCGAGTCGGTTCGAGTGTGACCCACCGGCCCGCGAAGCCCTGCGGGATCGTAAACGCTTCTCCCGGCCCGTATTCGTACCGCTGGCTGCCGTCGGCGGCCTCGACGGCGACTCGGCCGGTTTCGATGACGCAGAACTCCCGGTACGGCCAAGAGGCGAACTCGACCCAGCCGGGTTCGCCCTCCCACCGACCGGCCACCGAGTTCGGCCCCGTCTCGACGCGGAACTCCGTCTCCGTCCAGCCCTCCGAATGCGCATCATAGTCCGCAAGCGGCGGCACGACCGCCCGCTCGGGATCGTCGGTGAGCGTCTGGACCTCATCTGCTGAACTCATCGATGCTCCTTCACGTTTTTTGTCTGAGCCTGTCCGCTCTGTCGTCCTGCGGCGATGAACTTGTCGAGGACGTTGCGCGTGATCGTGGTGGCAAAGGGATCGTTCGCAGCAAGCCCGTAGGGCCAGTCGGTAGTGCCCGCGCAGAACACCTCACCGTTCCCGCGGGTGAAAGAGACGACCATGGCCGCCCCATAGCCTCTGCCCTGGCGGTACGAGGGGATCCCGTCGGGGTATATGCCGGCGAAGAGGTCCTCGATCTCGGCAGCCGGGGCACCGATCGGCACCCGTCCGCCCCAGCGATCGACTCCCCCGGAGACCGCGGGGGACATGGCGACGATCTCGAGGTTTTCCGGGGCACCGTCAGCACCGGTGGCATAAGGCAACCCGTGACGGAAAGTGTAGTCACAACCGTCGACTTCGAACGCGGCGATGCACAGTGGTGCCTGACCGAACACGTCACCGTAGTAGAGGTCGGTGCCATCCAGTGCCCAGTGGTCCTCCCGATAGACGGTGAAACCGCCGCTTCCTCGAGGCACAGCCGAACCATAACGAATGTACGCTCCGCCGAGACCGGTCAGCCCCATCGTCTCCGCGCCAGGACGCCCGATCTCCGGGGCATCCCAGGCCGTGGTCACTCGGGTCGGATCAGTGGCTCGGAGCGGGTCGGCGCTCGGATCCTTGAAGCAGGTCTGAACGCCTGTCTCAACGTCGAGGCGGACCTGCCACACGTAGTTGCCGCCAAATCGGGCGAGCCGACCGCCTGCATCGACATAGGCGTCGAGGGTGTCGCGCATCTCCCACGACCAGTACTCGTCGTGGCCGACGATGACGACGGTCGCAGCACCGTTGAGGCAGTCGGGCTCGGCATGGAGTTCGACCTGCGTGATGTGGCCTACGCGGTAGCCCTGTTCCTCGGCCCAGATCGTGAAGGGCCTCTCGTAATTCGCCCACCCGGCATCGTTGTGGTGACGGGAGTATCCGCGCTGCCACGCCCACTCGTAGGTCGGGTGCCGCGGCTCCCAGCCGATCGGGACGCTGACATCGGTGTGGGCGTTGCGCGGGGCACCGATGGGCTTGCGCAGCATGCCCCGGGCGATGGGTCGGCGCATCGATGAGTACGGGGAGGGGATGTCGTTGCGGTCACCGTCGGGCAGCCCCCGGTAGTGGTTGCCGCCGCCCCAGTCGTTGTAGGCGAGCATCGTTGAGGTGGCATGGACGAGGAGGAGGTCGACGTCGGCGGGGTGCTGCGGCCGGACGATGAAGAAGGACTCCTGCTCGATCTCGCGCCCGTGGTCGTCGTCCTGGGTGCGGAAGACGACCAGGTAGTACCCGGGAGCGAACTCCTCGGTGAGGTCGATCGTCAGCGAAGTCGCCCAGTCGCACCCGGTCGCGTAGGCATCGGCGGGCGTCTTCTGCCGGGTGCCGGGGACGTTGGAGGCGGTGAACACGGTCTCGGGGCGAGCGCCTTCGCGGATGATCTCGACGGCGAAGTTCGGCGCCGTGGTGTGCACCCTGAGGTCGACCTGCTCCCCTTGCCGGTAGGCGAATCGGTCGGAGTATCCCCACAGCTCTGTGGTGCCGGGGTACTCGTCGGGGCGTTCGACAAGGCCTCTCGGTGTCGACCAGGCGTAGTCGATGTGAGTGTTCATCATCCTTCTCTCTCTGTGCGACGGTGGTGATCTGCGTTCGGGTGGTGAGGGGTGAGGGCGGGGTCAGTCCCGACGAAGCCGTCCGCCTCGGCGAGGTCGGTCTCGTCGGCACCGAGAGTGGTCAGTGTCGCTCGGTCGGGATGTACGTACCGCGCTCGGATGAGGCCGTAGACCGCGGCGACGACGAGCGGAGCCAGAACGCAGGCATTGCCGACGGGACCGAGGCCGGTGAGCGCCCCCATCCGCGCGATGAGGAGGACGAGGCCGAGGGTGATGAGGACGACCGAGAGACCGGGAGCGAGTCTCGTCGCCCACCGGGATTCCCCACGGCGGTCGCGGCGGAAATAGCTGAGAACCGCGATCGAGGTGAGGATCTGGAGGACGAGGACGGCGACGATCGTCGGGGTGTTCGTCCAGGTCACGATTTGCGTGTACGGATCGGAACCGACGGCGGCGAAGACGACGAGCGCGATGAGGACGAGACCGGCTTGGATGAAGTTCGCAGTCAGCGGACTCCCTGAGGCGGCCAGTCGGGAGAGCGGCTGCGGGAGCAGTCCGCCGCGGGCGAGATTGACCAGATAGCGCGCCGAGGTGTTCTGCAGGGCGATGACGCCGGCGAAGAAGCTGGTGACGACGAGGACGAGCATGATCGCCGTCGCGGCAGGACCGACGAATTCGTCGTTGAGCGTGAAGACGAGCTCGGACGGGTCGCCGGCGAGCAGGGCGTCCATGCGCGACTGGCCGGCGGCCTGGAGGACCACCCAGGCTCCGAACGTGTACCCGACCAGGAGGACGAGCACCGCGAGGTAGGTGGCACGGGGGATCGTGCGGTTGGGATCGCGCGTCTCGGTGCGGTAGACGGTGGTCTGCTCGAAGCCGACGAACGCGACGAAGGTGAGGACGAAGACTCCGGGCAGCGCCGCGCTCACCCACTTGCCGGGGGCGAAGGCGGTGAGGGTGAGGCCTTCGTATCCGCCATTGGCGAGGACCGCGACGGCGAAGACGGCGATGATCGCGCATTCGGCGATGAGGAGCACGGCCACGGTGGCCGCTCCGACGCCGACGCGCCGGAGTCCGAGGGTGAGGGCGAGGACGGTGATGACGACGGCGATCGGCAGCCAGTGGAGGCTGATGCCGATGAAGGTCTCGATCGTGAAGGAGGCGAAGACCGACGCCGAGGCGGTGAAGCCGATCTGCCCGCCGAGGTAGCCGACATAGGCGATCATCCCTGCCACCGAACCGGTGCGCGCGCCGAGTCCGGCGGCGATGTAGGTGAGGAATGCGCCGCCGCCGGGGATGTGGCGGGCCAGCGTCGTGTAGCCGACGGCGAAGAGGAGGTAGACGAGTCCGGGGTAGAGGAAGCCGAGGACGACGGCGTCGCCGCCGGCGAGCAGGCCGAGGGGGACGAAGCCCGCGAGAATCGTCAGCGGCGCCGCTGCCGCGAGGACGAAGAAGACGAGGCCGGGGGTGCCGATGCCCCTTGCCCGTTCGGGAGGGAGAGCCACGTTGCGGTCCCTTCATGGTCGGGAGGCGCCGTGCGGTCCAGTCCGCCCGGCGTTTAACCTATCGGTCGATAGGTTAGAAGGTAATCTATCACCCGATAGGGCATTTGGGTACCCCGAGCGGATGCACTGTCGGTGAACGGTTGTCGCCGCCGTCGGGTGAGGCCGCGGCCGGAACGGTCAGGGGGACCCGCAGGGCCGGCGCACCTCGGCGGCCCCGTACGCTGGGGGCACGGAAAGGGAGGGACGATGGCGAGACCGCGGAACGCGGACACGACGGGCGATACGCGCGATCGCATCCTCCGTGAATCGGCGCGGCTGTTCTCCGAACTCGGTTACCAGGGGGCGAGCACGCGGGCGATCACCGAGGCGGTCGGGATCAAGCAGCCCTCGCTCTTCCATTACTTCGCGGGCAAGGAGGCGATCGGGCACGAGCTCATCGCCGCCCGCCTGGCGCCGACCACCCTGCTCACCGGGCAGTTCGAGCACTCCGAGGACGATCCCGCGCTCGATCTCTACCGGCTGTTCCGCAACGAGATGATCGTCGAGTTCAACGAGACGATCGACACGCGCTGGCTCTTCCGCCTGCCCCCTGCCGTCGCCGAGCTCTTCCCCGAATGGGGCGCTGCCGTCGAGGCCGGGCGGTCGACGATGGAGGCCGTGCTCGAGCGCGGAATCCGCGCCGGCGTCTTCCTCCCGGGACACCCCAAGGCCGTGCTCGAACTCTTCGACGCGATCGCGAATGAGGCGATGTTCTGGCCCCGTGACCTCCACAGCGTCCAGCCGGACACCTTCGCCGAGGTGCTCCTGCGCCTCGTCATCGCCGACCAGTCCGCGATCGCCGAGGTGGTGACGCGAGCGCAGGCGGTTGAGCCGGAGTCCGGCGGACCGGGCGCCGGGGGACCGGACGCGGGCGGGTAGGACACGGCACAGACGAGCCGGGCAGCGGGCACCGGCGGGCGCGGCTCAGGCAGGGCGAGCGCGTGCGGCGACGGACAGGTCACACAAGCGTGGTCGAGCTTCGCGCGGGCACGATCGATCGAGTGACACGATGAGTCACGCGATCGACTCGATCACCCGAGCAGCCGCTCCAGGTCAGTCAGATACGGATTGAGTGCACGCGCCTCGGCGATCGAGGTCGCACTGATCTCAGCGACCGCTATCCCGGCGCCGTCTTCGATGAGGTCGACGAAGCGTCCGTTGGCATTGACGATGCAGCTGTGGGCTGTGAACTCGTCGGCGCAGTGATTGGCGTAGGCGATCGCGACCCCATTCTCGAGTGCCCGGGCAGGGACGAGCAGGGTGGAGGACTGCGATGCCGAGAATGCGAGCGCCCCTCCTCCGTCTGGGGACTTCGGAACAGCAGTCGGCACAAGCAGGATCTGCGCACCGTTGACCGCAAGCGTGCGCACGAACTCGGGATATTCGACGTCATAGCAGATGCCCATTCCGAAGCGCATACCTCGCCATTCGAAGACCTCGCCGTAGCCGTCCGCCGGGGTGAAGTAGTTGCGCTCGATGTCGAACAGGTGCCGCTTGCGGATGCGGGCGATCTCCTCCCCGGCCTCGTCGAAGAACGACGCGGCGATGTGCCTGCGACGCCCCGAAGCGTCAGAACTCTCGTCGACCGTTGAGGCCACGACGGCGACCCCCGCGTCTCGCGCCGCAACCGAGATCTCGTCGCGGATCGCATTGCCGTCGTGCGTCCAGGCAGTTCTCGGGTCGTATCCGGTAGCGAAGAGCTCAGGGGTCACGACCACTTGAGCACCCAGTTCAGCGGCGGCGTTCACCCCCTGACGCAGCGTCCGCAGGTTACCGTCGATGTCTCCGATGACCGCGGCCGCCTGGACGATGCCGACAGTGACCGACGTGGTGTCCGCCATGGTCCCCTCCTCCGATTCGGCGAACTTTCTTCGCCGTCGCCATTGACGGCAGTACCCCGTCACGCAACAATTGTAAACCAAATCACATTTGGTTTATCGCCGGATCTGGTTTGCCGAGCGCTTCCGACGACGGAGGCGCGGACGGTCGCACCGAGCACAACAGCCCAAGGAGTCACCGATGACACCGCACCACGACGCAGACTTCGTGTCCGCCATGGCCCGAAACGGCACATCGCCTTCCGTCGCCGCCGAGATCGAACGGAGGATCGAGATCGTCAACGCAGCCGAAGGTTCCGACTCTTCGAGGCTTCCCCTCTCGGTCGCAGAGTTGACCGTCTACGTCGGCGTCAGCGTCGCCGCATGCGTGATCGGCATTGCGGTGGTGGCGCTGTGAACGGGCCCGTGGACAACGCACTCGGCGACACCGCATCGAACGGGCCGTCGATGAGCCCGGAGCTGCGACAGGAACACATCTACGGCACATTTCCGCTCCTCAAGTCGGAGAGGACATGGTCCGGTTGGGACTTCGCATGGGTGAACACGGCGTTGGCGATCGCGACCTGGGCGTTCCTCGTCGGCGGGTCGACTGCGCTGCTCGTCGGATTCGCCGACGGAGTCGCCGCGATGATCATCGGCAACGCAATCGGACTGTGCTTCATGGTGCTCGCATCGATCCCGGCTTCGCAACTTTACGGCACCGAACAGTACACGCTGCTGCGCGGCGCATTCGGCGTCGTCGGAGTGGGCCTCATCGTCTTCACCATCATCCTCGTCACGGAGATGGGATGGTCCTCTCTGCTGGCCGTCATGGCCGGCCGAGCCACGAGTCAGGTCGCCGGAACGCTCATCGGGACGGAGTTCGACCAGTACGGTCCCCTGGTGACCGTCGGCGGCCTCGTCGCGATCGGCATCGCCTGGTTCGTTCTCTCCCGCGGGCCGGTGACGATCGGCAGGTTCAACAAGTACGTGGCGCCGGGGCTGGCGATCATCACGGTCATCATGATGATCGTGCTCGTGGCCACGACCTCATGGGATACGCTTCGCGAGGCCTCGCCGCTGGCCCCGTTCGACGATCCGCAGCTCAACTTCATGGTCGCCGTCGAGTTCAATGTCGGGGTCGACGTCTCGTGGTATCCGGTCATGGGCTCGCTTGCTCGGATGACCAGGAGCCGCAGGGCCGCCGTCTGGCCCGCCTTCGGAGGGCTCTTCCTCGCCACCCTCATCGCACAGGCGGTCGGGATGGCGGCGGCGCTGACGATCGGCGACTCCGACCCGACCTATTGGATGGTGCCCCTCGGTGGGCCGATCCTGGGTATCGCGGTCCTCGTCTTCATCGGCTTCGCGAACATCACGTCGATGTCCTCGATCGTCTATTCGACGATCCTCGCCATCCGGCAGTCCGCCGGTCCGGCACTGCGCAGAGTCCCATGGAAAGCACTGACAGCCGCCTTCTTCGTCGTTCCCGCGATCATGACGTTCTTTCCCCAGTTCATGTACGAGCAGTTCATGGTCTTCGTCTCGTTCTCCGGTGCGTTCCTCACCGCGATCTGCGGAGTGGCTCTCGCCGACTATTTCGTGCTGCGCCGCCAGCACATCGACCTCCGCGACCTCTATCTCGGAAGTGCCGGACGGCTCTACGCCTACACGGGCGGAATCAATTGGGCCGGCATCGTCGCAGTCCTCGTCGGCGCTGGGTTCTATCTGTGGCTCTACAACCCGGTCACGCTCGAAACTGCCGCGGCGTTCTCGGTCATCACCGCATCGCTGCCGGCCGCGATCCTCGCCGCGATCGTCTATCTGGTCATCTTCAGAGTCGCCTACGCCTCCCGTCATCTGCCCCGATGAGACTCGACGACGTCGTGCGGTCAGACCTTCCCACCGATGCGTCTTAGGAGAACGAATGCCCACCATCTCACGCGCCGCAGTCCACACCGACGGCCCCGAACTCGAGATCACCGAGGTCGTCGTTCGAGACCCCGGTCCGGGCCAGGTGCTCGTCAAGCTCGGTGCATCGGGAGTCTGCGGCTCTGATCGCCACGTCCTCGACGGTGACTGGAATCTGCCGAGTCCGACGGTCATGGGACACGAAGGAGCCGGAACCGTCGTCTCGATCGGGGCAGGAGTGACAGATCTCGACGTCGGCGACCACGTGGTCCTCAGCTGGTTCTATCCGTGCCTGCACTGCGCGGCGTGCCGCGCAGGTCGCATGTGGGTGTGCACGGGGTCCGGTGCGTCCGACGGTCTTCTGCCCGATGGCACCACAGCGTTCTCCCGCGGCGACGGCTCCGTCTTTCCCTACCTCGCCGTCGGCTCGATGAGTGAGTACACGGTCGTCGCACAACAGGCAGCCGTGAAGATCCCCGATGCCGTGCCGTTCGACGTGGCCGCGCTCATCGGGTGCTCCATCGCCACCGGATTCGGCGCGGTCGTCAATGACGGAGACGTCACTGCCGGTCAGTCGGCACTGGTCATCGGCGCGGGAGGGATCGGGCTGAGCATCATCATGTCCTTGGCTCTTGCCGGGGCCAATCCGATCATCGCCGCGGATGTCTCGGGTGAGGCCCTCGCTCTCGCTGCGGCATTCGGTGCGACGCACACCCTGACCTCGGGACCTGATCTGGCGACGGAGGTCAAGGAGATCACAGGGACCGGAGTCGACTGTGCATTCGAAGCGATCGGCCGCCGCGAGACGATCGAACTGATGACGTCGTGCGCGGCACCAGGTGGGACCGCCGTCATCGTCGGTCTTCCACCTGAGGATGATCCCGTGTCGATCGATGCGCTGCATCTGGCCGAAGAGGGCAAGCGCCTCGTCGGGTCGAACTACGGTTCCACGGTGCCCGCGCGCGACTTCCCTCGCCTGGCCGACCTCTATCTTGCGGGGAAGCTGCCGATCGACCGACTCATCACCGACCGCATCCGGCTCGACGAGGTCAACTCGGCGTTCGCGGCCATGCGCGCCGGCAGCAGAGGGCGCACAGTCATCGTCCACTGATGCGTTCGCATTCACCGGTCCGATGCTTTGAGAGAATGACCGTATGGCGCGACCGAGCAAGAACATCCTCTCCCCCAGCATCATCGCCGAGGCGGCATTGAGAATGGTGGAGCGCGAGCACGACTTCACGATCCCGGGAATCGCAGCCGAACTCGGCGTCAATCCATCCTCGCTCTATCACCACGTCAAGGGCGGCAGAGGAGAGATCATCAACCTCATGCGCGAAGCGCTCTACGGTCGCATCGACCTCACCGAAGCGACAGCGGGCGACCTCCCGTGGCAGGACCGCATGCGCTCCTGGATCCGCAGCTACCGGTCCAGCATGGCGGCACTGCCTGCGGCCATGCCCCTGCTCGCAGGCTCTCCCGTGGATGATCTGCCGACTCTGCGGATCTACGAAGTCGCGTTCGCCATCCTCGATGAGATCGGCATTCCGACCGAGACACAGGTCGATGTCGTTTCGATGCTCGATGCCATAGTGCTCGGCTCGGCGTTGGACCGCGGTGCCCCTGTGCCGGTGTGGCAGCCCGGAGACTGCGATGTCCCGCTCCTGCGTCGGGCCGCCACGACCGGAGATGACGACGAACGCACCGACCGGGGGCTCGAATTGGCGATCACCGGTGCAGTGTCGACGATCGAAGCCCTGGCCCAACGCACCGCCGTCGAAACAGCGGTCGGTGACTGACGCGCGAACGCGCGCCTCTTGGTCAGCCCCGAAGCCTGAGCGTCACTCCTCGGTGGGAGCGATGAAGAGCTTCCGCAGGGGCCCGTCGTCGATGTACCAGCGGGTCTTCATGCCTTCGGTCAGGCGCACGAGCGAACCGGGTGCGAGCCCGATGCTCGACTGCTCGGGGTCGTCGAACTCGATGCGCCCGGTGCCGTCGATGACGAGGAACACTTCCTCGCCTTCGATGTCGCGCATCGCGCCGACGCTCATCTCCCACAGTCCGTAGTCGACGCCGGCGATCGATCCGAGCTCGGCGAACGCCGTCGTCGTCTCGGTCGCCTCTCCCGGCGCCGAGTCGGTGGCTCCGCCCGCCGCCTCGCCATCCTTCGCCGCCGCACCGGTCGCCGGTGCGTTCTCGGCATCGGCGGCGATCCGCTGCCAGTCCTCGATCAGCTCGTGCTCGAGAGGGAAGGTGCGGGTGTCGATCGGCTCCGTTGCGCTCATGGACCCAGTGTAGCCAGACGGGGACTGTCGTGGACACGGAATCCGGGGGCAACCTCGGCGATTTCATATGCCAATACACGCACTTACAACCATTTACATCGCAACTGACGATGGGATAGAACTGATTCCGTACGGTCACACCAGGTGATCGCGCACGGAAACAGGAGTTGTCCAGTGACCTACCTCAACGGCGAGGCCTCCTTCTGGCTGGCGCAGTCGCCGGCCGAGCCCATCGATTCGCCCCTGCCCGCGGGCAAGCAGGACCTCGTCATCGTCGGCGGCGGAATGACCGGGCTGTGGTCGGCCTATTGCGCCCGGCAGGCCCACCCCGACTGGGCGATCACGATCATCGAGGCGCGCACCGTCGGCTACGGTGCCTCGGGACGCAACGGCGGGTGGCTCTCGACGCTCATGCCCGGCAACCGCGCCCGCTTCGCCGAGGCGGTCGACCGCGCCCGCACAGACGACCCTGACGGGCCGGTCGGCTCGGCCGGACTGTCCGGGATCGAGAGCGTGCGGGCCTTCCAGTCGGCGCTCTTCGACTCGATCGACGAGGTGCTCGAGACGCTCGAGGTCGAGGGCATCGACGCGCAGGCGGTGCGCGGCGGCCACATCGACATCGCGCAGTCCGAGGCGGGCATGGCGCGCATCCACGAACTCATCGAGGCCAACCGCGAATACGGCTACGGACCTGCGGACATGCAGGTCCTTGACGCCGCCGAGACCCGCGCCCGGATCAACGTCGACGGCGCCCGCGGCAGCGTCTTCGTTCCCGGCACCGCCCGCATCGACCCCGCCCTCCTCGTCGAAGGCCTCGCCCGCGTGCTGCGCGCGCAGGGGGTGACGATCTGCGAGGGCACGACGGCCGCCCACATCGGCACGGGCACGGTCGTCACCGACCGCGGGCCGGTCAACGGCGAGACGATCTTCGTGTGCCTCGAAGGGTACTCCGACACGGTGTCGGGGAAGCTGCCCGGCCTCGAGGGACGCCAGGTCATCCCCGTCTTCTCCTCCATGATCGCGACCGACCCGCTGCCGGCTGCGACCTGGGGCGAGATCGGCTGGGCGGGCCGGGAGTGCCTCGGCGACGCCGCCCACACCTTCATCTACGCCCAGCGCACCGCCGACGATCGGATCGCGCTCGGCGGGCGGGGCGCGCCGTACGCGTTCAACTCGGGCCTGCCCGGTGACGGTCGTGTCCCCGCCGAGGTGGTGGACCTCCTCCGCACCCGCCTGTCCTCGCTCTTCCCGACCCTCGATTTCGAGGTCGCCCACGCGTGGCGCGGTGCCCTCGGGGTGACCCGTGACTGGTGCGCTGGGATCTTCTTCGATCCCGAACAGCGCATCGGCGTGGCCCGCGGGTACGCCGGACACGGGGTGACGGCGACGCATCTGGCGGCGAAGACCCTGCTCGATCGCGCCGCGGGCGCACCAACGGCCCTGACCGCACTGCCGTGGAACGACCACGTCTCCGGTCAGTGGGAGCCCGAGCCGATCCGGTGGCTCGGCATCCGCTCGATGTACAAGATCTTCAACATCGCCGACGACTGGGAGCGAATCACCGACGCGAAGAAGACGAGCCTGCTCGCGCGCTTCGGGGCAAGGTTGGCGGGGCTCGCGGAGTAGGGAGCTTGGGCTGGTGCCGGTGCGGGTGGTTGCTGCGGTGCGGGCGAGCGCGGCGGTGCGGCGGTGCAGGCTGACGCCCCGGTCTGGGCGAACGCCCCGGATCGAGGACGCTGAGTGACGATTCTGGTCGCGGAAATCGACACTCAGCGTCCTGGATTCGCGCCGGGTCATTCGACAATCACGCCCGATTTCGTCCTCGATTCGCACCGCGCCGGACGTCCGCGCCCTCATTCGCCCCATCTGACACACTCGAGTCACCTGGACAACACTCGGACCACGCCCGAACCACCCTCAAGACACCCCGACGAAGGAGCGCAACCATGACCGACCCGTACCGCCGCATCTCCCCGATGGCGCAGACCTATCCGGCCTCGGACATCCGGAAGATGTTCAACATCGCGCTCAACTATCCCGAGGCCGTCAAACTCACCGTCGGCGAGCCCGACTTCCCCACGCCCGAGCACATCAAGCAGGCCGGCATCCGCGCCATCGAGAACGACGAGACGAAGTACGTCGCCAATGCCGGCCTGCCTGACCTGCGCGCGGCGATCGCCGGGAAGTACTCGGTGCGCTGGGACCGTGAGGTCACCGCCGACAACGTCATGATCACCTTCGGCGCGATGGAGGCGCTCACACTCTCCCTCGACACGACGGTCTCGCCCGGGCAGGAGGTCATCATCGCCGACCCGAGCTTCCCGAACTACTTGGGCCAGATCCACCGCCTCGGCGCGATCGCCGTGCCCGTTCCCGTCACCGAGGAGTCCGGGTTCAAGGTCCACGCCGATGACGTCCGGGCGGCCGTGACGAAGAAGACCGCGGCGATCATCATCAACAGCCCCTCGAACCCCCTCGGGTCGATCATCGACCGGGAGGATCTCGGCCAGATCGCCGATCTCGCCGACGAGTTCGGCTTCACGATCATCTCCGACGAGGTCTACGACGAGATCGTCTTCGATGACGCGACCTTCACCTCGATCGCCGAGGTGCGTCCGGGCTTCGATCGGTTCCTCGTCGTCGGCAGCTTCTCGAAGACGTACGCGATGACCGGGTGGCGGTGCGGCTTCGTCATCGGCCCGGCCGCGTTCATTCCGCCGATGCCGCTGCTCCAGGAGGGCCTGACCTCGAGTCTTCCGGCATTCGTCCAGGAGGCGGCGATCGCCGCGGTCACCGGACCGCAGTCGGTCGTCGCGGAGATGGTGAGTTCGTATGCCCAGCGCCGCGACCTCATCGTCGACCGCGTCAATGCGATCGACGGGATCAGCGTGCTCCGACCGGAGGCGACGTTCTACGCGTTCGCCAATGTCAAGGACTGGGGCATGACCTCATGGGAGGTCGCCACCGCTCTGCTCGAGAGACACGGTCTGGCGACGATCCCCGGCTCGGCGTTCGGTCCCGCCGGCGAAGGCTACCTGCGGCTGACGTTCGCGGTCTCACCGGAGACGATCGAAGAAGCCTGCCGCCGTCTCGAAGCGTTCGCTGCAACCCGGTAGTCCGGGCCCGCGACACCCCCGCAGAACGGGTACCGCAACCAGGCAGCCCTCGCACTGTTCGCCGCGACCCGGTAGACAGCCGTCGCAAAGCCCCCAGCACACAAAGACCGAGGCGGGAGCACTCGAAGTGCTCCCGCCTCGGCGATCTCCGGTCAGCCGCGCTGAGCGCGACCGCCAGGACATCCGTGGGCGTCTGATCGCCGAATCAGCGATTCAGCGCCGGCTCGACTGCCGCCAGATCAGCGACGGTCGGTGACGTCGTTGAACGTGTCCTTGAGCTTCTCGCCGGCCTGCTTGGTGCCGGCGGCAGCCTGGTCGGCCTTGCCCTCGGCCTGCATCTGCTCGTTGCCGATGAGCTTGCCGGTGGCGTCCTTGGCCTTGCCCTTCATCTCCTGGGCCTTGTTGTCGAACTTGTCCTTCATGCTCATTGCATTCTCCTTCGCTTCGAGTGATTGGTCAGTGCTGCTGTGGCCGACTGCGTGCCGGCCGGGACGCGCTCAGGCGGTCTTGGCGCCGCGGTTCTTCGTGATGAGTCCCCACACGAACGCGAAGACGATCGCGCCGATGACGGCGATGAAGAACGAACCCCACGACCAGGGATCCGAGAAGACAGCGCCGATTCCCTTGCCGCCGAACAGACCGAAGAGCAGTCCGCCGACGAAGGCGCCGATGACGCCGAGGATGATCGTGCTGATCCACCCGCCGGCTTGCTTACCGGGCAGGATGAGCTTCGCGAGCGCACCCGCGAGCAGTCCGACGATGATCCAACCGATGACAACCATGATTCCGTCCCTTCGATTCCGTGACCGATCTTCGACGGGCAGGACGCCCACCGCGATCGGTTCCATCAATACAGACGTTCAGAGACTACAAACCTCACGCACTTTCCGCAAGGAATTTTGCCGGATTGTTCCCCAAGTGATGTTGTCGTTTCGATTTCCGGTCCGCAGCTGGTCGTCACACGACCGGATGGTCACCCCGCCGAGGTGAGAGCCGTGTTCCAGCTTCCGTAGAACTTCCGCACGGCCGCCGCCGACGGGACGTCGCCCTTGTGTTCTCCGGCGTAGGTACCGTACTCCTTGTAGGTGGCGGGAACGCCGCGGGCCTCGCAGTCGGCGACGAATGCGGCGATCGCGGCATCGTAGGCGTCGGCGTCGAAGCGGAGTTGGCCTTTGGCTCGCCCGACGCTGCTCGTCGCCAGGCCTGCGGCGGTCAGCGCGTCGTTCCACGAGCCGAACCGTTGGACGGCTGTCTGGCTCGTCGGCGGCCATATGCTTGCGCCCTTCGCCGAATCGGCACCGATGTCGTTGAGCAGCCTCGTCCGTTCTCGGTCGTACTTCGCAGCGGGCAGTCCAGGCGGTTGCGACCGGCCACGGACGAAGTGGATCGCTGCGGCCAGCTCGGCGACGGCGCGCTTCACGGGAGCCGGATCCTCAGGGAACTGCGCCTCCAAGGTGGCCTCCACCTCGGCGACGATGTCGGTGTCACGGTCGCTGAGCGAGCGCGCCGACGTCTGCGCGGACGTGTCGAACGGCGGTTCGGCCAGCCGGGCAGCGGCAAGGAGAAGCGCTCCGAGCACTGCCGGAGTGGACGTGTGGGATCGGTCGGAGGAGGCGTTCACCCTGTCCATCGTACGGGGAGGTCCTTCTCGCGCCGGGCACAAGGGACGATGCTGTGCAGGTCGCGAAGCAGCCCGCGCGCTCCGGGACTTCGGTGGGGGCATGACCAGAGCCCCGCGGCTGCGTGACGATCAGATCATGGAGCGAATCGTCCAGCCGGCGATCGACCGGATCCTTCGCGAGGGCGAACTCGACAGGCTCGACCTCGTCGAAGAGCCCCGCGGACGCAACTTCCTCCTCGTCCGTGTCACTGCGTGCGGCGAGGAATTCGAGCTTGCGCTCCATGTGCCTTTGGCCGGCGCCGAGGAGGAGATCGCGGACATGGCTGAGCGCTTCTTCAGCGACCTCCAGGACTTCGTCGCCGAATCCTCCTTCGCCTGGGGTGAGCTGCGCGGGGAGTAGATCTTCGTGCCCGTGTGGGGCACGGCATCCACTCGTGTCATCGGGCAGTGAGAGGATGGGCTGGTGACCGCGAACCGACCGACCACGCCCCCGCCTCCGCGAGGTCGTGCAGCCGCGTCGACCGCGACCCGGTCCACATCCAAAGCGCCCAGTGATTGGCGCACCGCCTTCGCCTCCTTCGCCGAGGCGGCCCCGCAGGACCACACGCCCGTGGCCCTGGGGTTCGAGCTCGTCGAGGTCGTCCCGCGCTCGTGGTTCGAACCCCAGCACACGACCCTGCTGACGAGAGCCGAGGTCAGCCCCGGCGCGAACCCGTCGCTCGCGATCCGCCCGCTCGTCCTCAGCGAGTCCGGCAACTGGGTGAAGAAGTCGCTGAGCTGGCGCACGATCGACCGCATGGTCTCCCAGTTCGGCGTCGATTCTCGTCACCAGGAATGGTTCTCGCAGCTCGCGGGCCTGCGCACCCGGGACAAGACCGACTTCACACCCGATGGGGCGCCGTACCACCTCGGCGATTTCCATACCTCCCTCATCTGGGACGTCTTCGCCCACGGAGCCGATCTCGGGATCGCCTTCGTCGGCGTCAACCCCGGCATGGACGTCCGCATCGGCCGCGAGGCGAAGGCGATCATCGATGTGCGCAAGGGTCCGGGCGGGCTGCGCGTGCAGCCTCACGTGACGATCGACGAACGCGAGTTCGCGCCCGGCCTGGCGAAGCCGATCTGGACGCACGGGTACTTCGGCGTCGACACCCGCACCGGGTTCACGGTCACGCTCGCCCCTGCCGCGCAGCCGACGACCGCCTCGGCGCTTCCGGTCCTCTCCTCCCCCGGTCCGATCACGATTCCGACGGCGGAGGCCGAGGAGTTCTTCGCGGAGTACTACCCACTGCTGCGCACGAGCACCGAGGTCGTGAGCACCGACGAATCCGTCCGCTTCCCCAGCTACCGGGACCCGCGCCTCGTCCTCTTCCTCACCTTCGGCGCGCAGGACCGGCTCAACCTGCGCTGGTACTGGGAGTACTCGGGTCCCCGCCGGACCCTGCCGGTGCGGCGGCCCGGAAGAACCGGGACCACCTCGGCGAAGGGGCACATCGCAGCGAACGGGACCACCTCGGCGAACGCCCCCTCGGCGAACAGCCTCGCCACCCCACCGGCCGCCGAACTCCGCGACCTCGAGCACGAGGACACGGTCCTCGCCCACGTCACCACTGTGCTCGCCCGGTTCGTCCCCGCCGACCCGCGCGCCGAGTTCCCGACCGTGCCTACGGACCTCGACTTCGACGGCGCGGACACGGCCGACTTCGTCGCCAACGTGCTGCCCGGCCTCGAGGAGATCGACCATGTCCACGTCATCACGCGCGGGAAGAAGCAGCCCTACCGCGAGCTCGGTGGGGAGCCGAGCGTGACGATCACCTCGGTCGAGTCGGAGAAGACCGACTGGTTCGAGCTCGGCTTCCAGATCAGCATCGGCGGCAAGTCGGTGCCCTTCGTCAAGCTGTTCACGGCGCTGGCCAAGGGGATGCGCAAGCTCAAGCTCGTCGACAATTCGTTCCTCACCCTCGACCGTCCCGTCTTCGACCGGATCAAGGCCCTCCTCGCCGAGGCGGACCTCATCGACGAGTGGGAACCGGAGTCCCCGAAGATCAGCCGCCTCCACGTCGGTCTGTGGTCCGAGTTCGAGGACCTCGCCGACGCAGCCGAACCCGCCGTGACCTGGCGCGAGTCCGCCCAAGCGCTCACCGACCTCGACCGGCTTCCCGACACCGAGGTGCCCGACCTCGGCGGCGTGCGGCTGCGGCCCTACCAGGTGCAGGGATTCCGCTGGCTCGCCCTGCTCCACCGCTGCCGCCTCGGGGGGATCCTCGCCGACGACATGGGCCTCGGCAAGACCCTGCAGACGCTCGCGCTCATCGCCTACGCCCGCCGGACGGCTGGGAGCGGCCCGACCGGGAGCGGCACGACCGAAAGCCCGACGACCGAGAGCCGCACGATCGCAAGCCCGACGACCGTGAGCCGATCACCCGACGATCGCGATTCCGCGCCCCGGTCGGGCGAGCCGCCGTTCCTCGTCGTCGCCCCCACCTCGGTGGTCCCCGTCTGGGCCCAGGAGGCCGCGAAGCACACGCCTGACCTCGACGTTCGCGTCATCGGTGAGTCGACGAGGAAGCGGGGCACCTCCTTCGCCGAGGTGGTCGCCGGTGCCGATGTCATCGTCGTCTCGTACGCGATCCTCCGCCTCGACGAGACCGAGATCGCCGGGCTCACATGGTCGGGGCTCATCCTCGACGAGGCGCAGTTCGTCAAGAACCGGACCTCGCAGGTCCATCAGGCGGCGAAGTCGATCGACGCGCCGTTCCGGCTGGCGCTGACGGGAACGCCGTTGGAGAACTCGCTGCGCGACGTGTGGTCGCTGTTCGCGATCTCGGCGCCGGGTCTGTTCCCGTCCCCGCACCGGTTCGAGGAGGAGTACGTCCGACCGATCGAGTCCGGGGAGAATCCGGGCCGGATGCAGCGGCTTCAGCGACGGATCCGGCCGTTCCTCATGCGGCGGACGAAGGATCTCGTCGCCGCCGATCTGCCCGAGAAGCAGGAGCAGGTCATCACCATCGAGCTCAGCGCCGCGCATCGGAAGCTCTACGACCGGATCCTGCAGAAGGAGCGGAAGAAGGTCCTCGGCTTCATCGACAGCGACTACGACCGGCAGCGGTTCATCGTCTTCCGGTCGCTCACCCTGTTGCGCATGCTCGCCCTCGACCCGCGCATCGTCGACGCCGAGCACGCCGAGGTGCCCTCGAGCAAGCTCTCGGCCCTCCTCGAGCGTCTCGACGAGGTCGTCGCCGAAGGCCACCGGTCGATCGTCTTCAGCCAGTTCACTTCGTTCCTCGACCATGTGGCCGAGGAGTTGGGTGCCCGGGGGATCCCGCATGTCATCCTCGATGGGTCGACCCGGAATCGCGCCGAGGTGGTCGAGGCCTTCCGGTCCGGGACCGCGCCCGTCTTCCTCATCAGTCTCAAGGCCGGCGGGTTCGGTCTCACCCTCACCGAGGCGGACTATGTCTTCCTCATGGATCCGTGGTGGAATCCGGCGGCGGAGAATCAGGCGATCGACCGCGCGCACCGGATCGGTCAGACGAAGCACGTCATGGTCTACCGGTACGTCGCCGAGGGCACCGTCGAGGAGAAGGTGCTCGGCCTGCAGGAGCGGAAGGCGGAGCTCTTCGCCGACCTCATGACCGAGGCGGAGGGGGATGCTGGCGCTGGGGCTGGCGCGGCCGGAGTTGCCAGTGCCAGCGGTCAGGCGTTCAGCCGGGCCGTGACGGCCGAGGACATCCGAGACCTGTTCGACGGCAGGAGCTGAGCCGGCTCAGTGACGACGAATCGGGTTCTTCGCCTATGCAGCGTCCGCAGAGCGAATACTGATTGCTTCAGGGAGCCGGGAGGAGTCCGCGGAGGCGACAGACGATTGCCGGAATCCGCTGAGTGACGACGATCCAGAGCAGGTCGTCATCCATGGCATCAGCACCACCGTGCATGGCAATCTCTCGCGCAGCCGCAATTTCCGCCGCTTCTTCGACCGTGAGCAATGGCTTCGACGAGGGAAAATCGCCCCGCTCGATGACGGAGGCCAGCCGGATGACCGCCATGCTCGCAATGTCATGGGTTTCGAGACCGTCGGCGAAGCTGTGTCGGCCGGGACCGGCTACGGCTCCGACTCGTTTCATGATCTTGGCCAGCTCATGCCGGATCGCGTCCGACCGCTGAAGAGAACGAAAAGTTCGGCTGTGTCGAGACCGCTGGGAGGAGTCGCGCGCCTCGTTGTGCGAAACCATGCCCACACCCTACCCACGTTCTCCCGGGTTCAGCCAGAGCAAGCCCGCGCCCCAAACACCCCTCGGCCCGTCACACCCCGGTCAGCCGGGACGGCGTGAGCAGCTTCTCGAGCTCGGCCGCCTCGAGCAGCCCCTGACGTTCGACGAGATCGGCGACCCGCCCGTCCGAGGCGAGCGCCTCCTTCGCCAGCGCAGCCGCCGGGGAGTACCCGAAGACAGCGGCGAGCGCGGTGATCACGGTGACCGAGCGGGCGACGGTCTCGGCCAGCGGAGCCACCGAGAAATGGCTGACGCTCCACGGCATAGAGGCGCTTCGGCGCGGCATGCCCTGAAGCGGTCTCCCTGGCACGGCTTCCCCTGAGCTGTCTCCCTGTATTCGGCGGCCGGTCACCTCCCCACCGCAAGCGACCGGCCGTCGTTGTTAGTCGGCGGCTTCGGGGGCGAAGTCGCCGCCGGGGATGCGCGGCCGGCCGATCCGTTATCGCTTCATTGCTGTCGGGCCTAACTACCATGCTTCGGCGTCGCGGCAGGGTTGTCCCGAATTGCCAGTCGCCACCCCGCCACCGCGAAGCACACCACGGCGAAGTAGTGACAGAATCGAGGCAGTGCGGAGGACGCGGCTCGCCAACGGCTGTCCGACTCCGACGCCGACCGCCTGAGAAGAGGACCCGCGCATGCCCACTCCCGACGACGTCGTCGACCCGTTCGCCCGAGTCGCGCTGACGAACATCACGCAGGACTACCCGTACGCCTCGCATCATGTGGCGAACAGTCTCGCCGATATCGTGCCGGCTAGTGAGAAGAATCCGGCGTTCGCGAATTCGTTCGACTGGCACTCGAGCGTGCACATGCACTATCTGCTCGTGAAGTTGCTCGGCTCCGAAGTGGCACAGAACGCGTCGTGGCGGGATGAGGCGATCGAGCTTTTGCACTCGCATCTCAATGAGGCGAAGCTCAATGCCGAGGCATGGTTCCTCCGGGAGAACCGGAGTTGGGAGCGTCCGTACGGGTGGGCGTGGGCGGTCGAACTCGCCGAGGCGCTGCGGACCAGTGAGGATCCGCAGCTGCGTGACTTGGCTGGGAATGCGCAGATCCTCGCCGACACAGTCTTCGATCTCACGGTTGAGTGGCTGCCGAAGGTTCCGGAGCCAGTGCGTCATGGAGTGCATACGAATACGGCTTTCGGTCTGCGGAGGATTCTCCTCGGCGCGCGGGCGCAGGGTCGGCGGGACGTCGTCGACGTCATCGCGGGCGTGGCGAGGAGGTTCTACGCCGAGGATCGGGCGTGGAACTTCACGCAGGAGCGGAGCGGCCACGACTTCCTCTCGGCAGGTCTCTGCGAGGCCGACCTCATGACCGAGCTCCTCACCGAGGACGAGCTCGCCGTGTGGCTGCCCGGCTTCTTCTCCGAGCTCTCACCCGAGTCGCCGGCACTCACGCCCGTCGAGGTGCTCGATCCCACCGATGGATACCAGAGCCACCTCTACGGGCTGGGGCTGTCGGTCGCGGCCTCGATCATGCGGCTGGCCCCGCACCTCGAGGCGATCGCCGATAAGACCGGTAACGAAGATCTCGATCACTTGGCCAAGGGCATGCTCACTCGCGTCGAAGCATTGATGGCGCCTGGTCTCGAGGCCGCAGTGTCCGACGAGTACATGTCATCGCACTGGGTCGCGACCTTTGCGTGGGAGGCTCTGGAGCTGCAGGGGACGTGAGGTAGCGAAGTCGTCTTCATCGGTGCGTAATCCGACATCCCAACTTCGTCCGGCAGAAGCACGCCCAGGCTACTGGACATTGGTCGGCTCTCGACGGTCGCTGGAGCAGTATCTGACATAGCATGAGGTCATGGTTGAGGTGCTCAGAGTTGTCGGGGCGGTAATTGAGCGCGACGGCAAGTTTCTTGCGTGCCGCCGCCGACCTCAAAAGGCCGAAGGTGGCAAATGGGAGTTTCCCGGAGGCAAGGTTGAGACTGAAGAGGCGCCCGAACAGGCCCTCATGCGTGAATTAGCGGAGGAGCTCGATCTGCTCGACGCTCAGATACTCAGTCTGGTTGAGCGCAAGACCACTAAGAGCAATGGCACGCTGATTGACTTAGCGTGCTATCGCGTGAAGGTGTCGCACCCTCCTCGTACGAGCACTGATCACGATTCAATGCGTTGGTGCACTGTCGATCAGCTCTCCACGTTAGATTGGGCGCCTGCCGATTGGCCCATTGTCGATTCGCTGATCTCTGCACTCTCTCAGTCGCAAGTGCCTCACGAGGAGTCTCACCATGCCGACCGCTGAGCCGAGAGGGCTGCGACAAGCCGCAATCGATTGGTTGCAACTGCGTTCAGACGGCGGCATTGAACCGTTAACCCGAGAAGACATCCTTGACTTTCAGTTTGCCGGCGAGTCCGTGCGGCTCCAAGCCCCCATGCAAGGCATTTGGAAGCCCCGCGGCTATGCGGCTGCGCTGTCGTTTCGCACTGCGTACACCAAGCCCGGGGAACCACCTCCATATGAGGACAAGACGGGCGATGACGGCCTCTTCCGATACAAGTGGCGTGGAACAAACCCGAATCATCCCGAGAACGTCGGCCTTCGAGAGGCCATGAATCTTCGTTTGCCATTGATTTGGTTCCTTGGTGTCGCGATGGATCCGGCCAGGTACCAAGTCATCGCCCCGGTCTTCATCGTGGCTGAGGAGCCAGAACAACAGCAATTCGCCTTCACTGCTGCCGAAGATTCCGTTGCGGCATTTGAACTGGAAGGGTCAATGCACGAAGAAGTTACTCGTCGTTACCTCCAGCGCATGGCAAAGGTGCGCGTGCACCAACCAGCGTTTAGGTCGATGGTTCTTTCTGCATATGAGAACCGTTGCACCATTTGCAATCTCGGGCATCCCGGCTTGCTCGACGCGGCGCACATTGTGCCAGACCGAGACGAACGAGGAATCGCGGCAGTGACTAATGGTCTTGCCATGTGTAAGATCCATCACGCAGCGTTCGACCGCAACTTCCTTGGTATCCGCCCGGACTCCGTCGTGCAGATCCGCCACGATCTACTCGAAGAGGTCGACGGGCCTATGCTCAGGCACGGACTGCAGGACCTTCACGGACGGCAACTCATGAAGGTTCCAGCGCATCGACGCGACCGCCCCAATCAAGAGCTGCTGGAAACCAAATATAAGGAGTTCCAAGCCGCTACGGCGAGTGGATAGGAGCTGACCAAGATCGATCATTGGCATGTCGTCAGTCCACTTTGAAACTTATCTAGTACTGATGGAAATTGAGCCTTCGGTGATCAGACATGCGGAGGTTTCAATTCATATTGAACGCAGTGACCCCGCATCCCCGAGGAGCCACCGATGACCCGCCACACCTTGTCTCCCGAAGCCACCGGCACGGTCGGCCCGGGTGCGCAATGGACTGAAGATTCCACCGGGTCGAGCACCCAGATCGATCCCCTGCGGTGCGAGTTCGCCGGCTGGCTCGGTGACGATCTCGTCAGCGTCGCACCGGACTTCATCGTCTCCGGAACGCTCGCCGACGCACTACGCGCCTCCGACCTCACCGGGTTCGAGCTGCGCACCGACCCCGTCATCACGAAGTCACCCGAGTTCGTCTCCGAGAGCAACACCGATTTCCCTGATCGCTGGGAACGCCTCGTCCCCAGCCCCGAGCCGGCCTCAGCCTCAGCCTCAGCCTCAGAAGACCGTGAACCCACAGAAGAGACCGACTTCGCCCGCCGAGGCTCCGACCTCCTCGTCAGCGAACGTGCCCTGGCACTCCTCAACGACCACCGCATCACTCACGCGAATCTCACGCCGTCAAGCGACACCGCGGAGACCGCCCGGTTCACCCACAACCGAGATCAAGCCGACGCGACTGCGCGAGCGGACGCCCTCGCAGAACACGACGCTCTCAAAGCGTCGGCGGCGAAAGAGACCGCGCGCATCACCACACTGCTCGACACCACCCCAGCCACCACCTCGGCGGCACCGGCCATGAACACCCAGAACAAGCGCCGAATCTCGGGTGATCTCACCTGGGCCATTGCCGCACTGGGCACGTCCATCGACGACGAGAAGGCCCTCACAGTCCTGCGGCTCGTCGACGGTCCGGTCGCGGTCACCGACTATGAGATCGGCGACCGTGACTACCTCCGCGGAGAGATCGACGGAAGCGACCTCAGCGCCGTGCACATCAACCTCACACCGGACGCCACAGTCCGCTTCGTGCAGCTCAACTTCCGCAGCCCAACCGGCGATCCCGCGACCGCGTTCCTGCGGATCAACTCCCTCATCGACGGGGCCGCTCCCTTCACCCGCAACACCGTCATCGACCTGCTCGGCGACCCCGCGAAGACGACGACCGTCGCCCGCCACAGCATGATCTTCGACGAATACCGAATCAGCCGGAAGCGTGTGCTCTTCTACTGGGACGCCGACGACCACTCCCCACAGCTCATCGTCATCGGCCGCAAATCCTGAGACTCCCGCACGACGACGAACCACCTCGGCGCGAGCATCGACGCACTGCCGCCCCACCCGACGATCAGGGACCGAGTCCCCTACCCCACGAACCCCGACACGGACTCGATGACCTGGAGCACCGCGAGGAACCCGAAGAGCCCCAGGCACACGGCCAGCAGCACGTTCGACCACCAGCTGTTGCGCAGCGACTGCGGCACGGACGACCGGTTGAGGATGACGAGGAGGGCGAGCGCGAGCACGGGCAGGATGAACGCGCTGATCGCGGCGTAGACGAGGACCAAGGTGACCGGCTTGCCCAGCCCCATGATCACCAAGGTCGCCACGCTGAGGTAGATGAGGACCACGCGGAACTCGACAGAGGTCGCCGACATCTCGAACCGCGGCTCGTCCTGGTGCGGGTAGCGGCGCAGCACCCGGATGGCGTCGGCGGTGACGTAGGCGATGCCGGAGAACCCGCCGAGCACGCTCGTGTAGACGACCGCGAGGAACGACAGAAGGAAGATCAGCCGCCCGACCTCGCCGATCGAACCCACAAGACTCTCGGCGATCGCGAAGAGCGCATCGTTGTCGGCGATCGTGAAGCCCTGACCGTAGAGGATGAACGCCCCCACCGCGCTCATCGCCACCGCGAAGACGAACACGAGCCCGTAGCTGATGAGCAGGTCGAGGCGCACGACCGGCTTCCAGTCGGCGCTGCGCCACGACTTCTCCCGGATCCAGAACGAATACGCGAGGATCCCCGTCGCCCCGCCGACCCCGCCGATGAGCGACATCACCGTGATGATCGACCCCTCGGGAAACACCGGAACGATCGTCGCCGCCGCGACGTCCTGCGCATCTTGACCTTGGAAGACGGAGATCGCGAGCGCGATGATCCCGAGGAACATGATGATGCCGAAGCCCATCATCGCCTTCTCGACGATCCCGTACCGGCCGATGCCCACGAGGATCGCCGCGGAGGCCAGCACGACGACCGCGGTCGGCCAGAACGGCAGCACCGGGAAGATCGCCTGGAGGATGTTCGTCGCCACCGCGACGACGCCGGCCCCGAAGAAGAGACCGACGAGGAGTTCGGCGACGAGCAGCAGCCCTGGGAACAGCCGTCCCCCGAACCGCGTGAAGTGCGAGAGCAGCATCCGATCCCCGCTCATCTGCAACCGGGACACGGCGTCGGAGAGGACGAACTTGAGGAGGATCCCGACCGTGAACACCCAGATGAGCGCCAGTCCGTACTCGGCCCCGGAGTTCATCGTCGTGATCATGTCCGAGGCCCCGACGCTCGCCAGAGCCAGGACGATGCCCGGTCCGATGAGCCGCAGACGGCCGGAGAATGATCGGGGCGCCGAGGCGGGTGGACCTGACCGCTGCTGTGTCGTCTCCGAGGACATAGGCGAGACCTGGCTCCTTTGCACGAGCCGACGGATCGGCGGATCCGCATCACCGCTCGACTCCGTACATACGGACGAATCGTCAGGTCAGTATATTGGTCCCATGGCTCAGCCCCTCGACGACGGACCGTTCTTCCACGGCACGAAGGCCGCCCTCTCCCCCGGCGATCTGCTTCGCCCCGGATTCGCCTCGAACTACCGGCCCGAGATCATCATGAACCACATCTACTTCACCGCTCTGCCCGATGGCGCGGGCCTCGCCGCCGAGATCGCCGCGATCGACGGAGCACCGCACGTCTACGAGGTCGAACCGACAGGCCCCTTCGAGAACGACCCCAACGTCACGGACAAGAAGTTCCCCGGCAACCCCACCCGCTCCTACCGGAGCACCTCACCGCTGCGCATCGTCCGCGAAGTCACCGACTGGAAACGGCTGAGCCCCGCAGACCTGCGCATGTGGCGGGCGAGGATCGCCGCGATCCGCGAAGACGACGGCGCAGAGATCATCAACTAACCCCGCCGACTGCCCCCGTTGACCGCGCCGGCCGACCCCGCAGACCGCGTCCACCGACACCAGTGGCCAACCCAGACCGCGTCCACCAACCCCGGCCCCACGGGCCAACCGGCGCACGCCGCCAGCCCGCCACCAACCCGCCACCCGTGACCCTCAGTCCGCGAGCTGAGCGGCCTTCTTCGCCCCCACCGTCGGGTGGTTGCTCGCGATCGAGATGCGGTTGAACGCGTTGATGAACGTCGCGATCCACTCGACGGCCGCGATCTGCTCGGTCGACAGGTGCTGTCCCGCCTCGGCGGCGATCTCATCCCGATCGACGGGCACGTCGAGATTCGTCAGCGACTCCGCGAGCAGAAGTGCCGAGCGTTCACGGTCGTCGAAGATGTGCGACTCCCGCCAGGCCGCGAGCACGTCGAGCTTGAGCTGGTCGACGCCCGCCTTCCTGGCTGCCGGCACATGGATGCTCAGACACGTGTGACACCCGTTGATCTGGGAGACCCGGGTGTTGATGAGCTCGATGAGGCCGATGTCGAGGCCGGCCTCGACCGCCGCCTTGCGGGTGGCGCTCGCGGCGGCGACGGCGGCCTTGTAGACCTCGGGATGGGACTTGTCGATGAAGGGTCGGTTCGCGTTCATCCCGCCCATGCTCACGCGTTCTGTTCGACGTAGACGAAGTCCGCCGCGGTGGGGTTGCGGAACTTCCCGCCCTCGGCGATGTAGTCGTCCCCGGACTCCCGCAGCTTCTTGACGAAGAGCGGACAGATCGCCACGACCGTCAGACCCTTCTCACGGCAGTCGGCGAGCGCCTCGGCGACGAGGATCTTCGACAGCCCCCGCCCACCGAACTTCTCGTCGACGACGGTGTGATAGAAGATCCGCTCGTTCTCGTCGTTCTCCCCCACGAGGTAGTGGGCGCGGCCGGCGACCTCACCGTCGGCGACCTTGATGACGTAGGCGAGACCGGGCTCGTCGAGTTCGACGGTGACCTCTTCGCCGGTGGAGTCCTTGAGTTCATCGTTCATGGTTCTCTCCTTGCTCTCTGCAGTGCCTGTCACTGCGGTGGGGATGGTGGGGGTCGTGCTCATCGGTGGTCCCGGGCGTGCTGCCGCAGAGCTCACCGCCGGGCAGAGTCGGGGTCCGGTCCGCCCTGGACCTGCGGCGGCGGATTGGTTCGGGCGCGGATGCGGACGTCGGGCAGGGTGGGTGCGGGCAGGCGGCTCAGCCCCTCGGCGTTCCTCCCCGGCCCGCCGCGTCCGACGTAGCCGTCGACGACGCCGAACATGTCGCTGCCGTCCTGCCATTCCTGCCGGTATTCGGCGATCTCCTCGTGGCTGCGGCCCACGAAGTTCCACCACATGACGATCTCCTCGGCGAAGGGCTCCCCGCCGAGGAGGACGACCCGGGCCGGTGTCTCGCCGAGGTTGGCGATGCGGATCTCACTCAGCCCGATCCCCGTGTAGCCGATCCCGGCCCGCGGGATGGGCACGTTCTCGACGGCCACCTCGCCGGCGTCGACGAGGATCCCGTGTTCGAAGTCGGGACTGACCGGCAGGTCGATGCTCGCGCCCGGCTGCAGGCGGATCTCGGCGCCGAGGAGGGGCGAATGGGTGCGCACCGGGGAGGACTGTCCCCACAGCTGCCCGAGGAAGACGAGGAACTCCCCGCCGTCGAAGGGGACCACCTCGGGGGCGAAGTGCTCGAATTCGCGTTCGGACTGGTGGCGGGAGCTCTCGGGCAGGGCCAGCCACAGCTGGACGCCGTGCAGGGTCGTCGTCTCCGTCGTCGAGACCTCGGAGTGGCAGATGCCGCGTCCGGCGGTCATGAGGTTGACCTCCCCGGGCAGGACGAGACCGGCGTTGCCGCCGGAGTCGATGTGCTGGATGGCGCCCTCGAAGAGCCAGCTCACGGTCTGGAGTCCCGTGTGCGGGTGCGGGGCGACGTCCATGCCCCCGGAGGCGGAGACGTCGTCGGGCCCGTAGTGGTCGACGAAGCACCACGGTCCGATGAGGGACCGCTGCCGCTGCGGGAGAGTGCGGTGGACGGTCATCGCCCGGGGACCGCCGAGGGGCACGTCACGGGCGGTGATGATCTCGACAGGGGCGCGTCCGCGCTGATCGCACTGGGCGTCCGGCAGGCTGCCCGACCGGCACACCACCTGGTCGGGGGCGGTTTCGACGTTGCTCATGGCGGCCTGCCTCTCTTCACGGACCGCGGCGGCAGGCGGTGTGTCCGCCGCCGGGGAATGCGACCCGATTCGTTGCTTCTTCAACAGTTCCATAGTTGTATGGTTGCGTCCAGGGGGCGCCCCCAGACCCCCGATCCGCAGTGAGTCCGCAGAGAGGGAGACCGATGCGAACGCCCATCCCCGATTACCTCGACGAGATCCTCGAGGCCCTTCGCACTGAGGACAACGGCGCGGTGGCCGACTACATTCCCGCCCTCGCCGCCGCCGATCCCGACCGCTTCGCCGTGGCCGTGACCACGGTCGAAGGACGCACGTACGCCGCCGGCGACAGCGACGTCGAGTTCTCCATCCAGTCGATGTCGAAGCCCTTCGCCTACGCCGCAGCGCTGGCCGACCGGGGTGCTGAGGTCGTCGATGCCCACGTCAGCGTCGAACCCTCCGGGGCGGCGTTCAACATGCTCTCCCTCGAGGAGGGCACCTACCGGCCGAAGAACCCGATGATCAACGCCGGTGCCCTGACCACGCACAGCCTCCTCGTCGCCCCGGGTGCCTCCCGGGATGCCCGGGTGGAGCGGTCCCTCGAGTTCTTCTCCGCCCTGGCCGGCCGGCAGCTGAGCATCGACGAGGAGGTCTACCGGTCCGAGCTCGAGACCGCCGACCGCAATCTCGCGATCGCCCACATGCTGCGCAGCTACGGCATCCTCGACGACGACCCGCATGAGATCGTCGACGGCTACACCGCGCAGTGCTCGATCCTCGTCACCGTCAAGGACATCTCGAAGATGACGGCGACCCTGGCCGCCGGGCGGCACCCATCCGATCACCGGGGAGCGGATCATCGGCCGCGACGCCGCCCGGCAGACGCTGTCCGCGATGGCCGCGGCGGGCATGTACGACGCTGCCGGCACCTGGTTCACCGAGGTCGGCATCCCCGCCAAGAGCGGCGTCGCCGGCGGTCTCCTCGGCGCCCTGCCCGGTCAGATCGGCATCGGCTCCCTGTCCCCGCGCCTCGACGAGCACGGCAACAGCGTGCGCGGGATCAAGCTCTTCCGCCGCCTGTCGAAGGACATGGGCCTCCACCTCATGGAGACCGAACCGACCGGCACCGCCGCGGTGCGCGATATCCGCTCCGACGGCGATCGCGTCGTCGTCGACCTCCAGGGGTCGATCAACTTCAGCAGCGCCGAATCGATCCTCCACACCCTCGAGGAATCGGCCCCGACCGCGGGGACCCTGGTCTTCGACGTCTCCCGGGTCGACGGCTTCACCGACGTCGGCCGTCGCATGGTCCTCGAGGGGATGCGTCGGCTGCGCCTCGACGGGCTGAGCGTCGGCCTCGCCGATCCCGACGGCAAGCTCCCGGACCCCGACATGGGCGACGGCACCTACCCGTTCGATGCGACGGAGACGACCGCCGGCTGAGGACGCGGGCTCAGTCCGTCCCCGGGTCCGCCTCGGCGAGATGCTGAGGCGGTTGGACGGGACGCACCTTGCTCACGAGGTCGAACACGGTCTCCGCCTCGGCGTCGGTGAGGCCTGCGAACCCGGCGAGGATGACCTCCGCGTTCGTCTCCGCCGCCTCCTCACGCAGCTTCCGGCCCGCTTCGGTGAGTTCGACGAGGACCCCGCGCTGATCCTCCGGATCCGGGGACTGCGTGACGATCCGACGCGCCTCGAGCCGGCGGAGCAGACGGGAGAGCGCACTGCGGCTGAGCACCATCGACTGGAGGAGGTCGCGTTGGCGGATCGGCTCATCGGGCGGGGTGTTGATGAGCGTGTCGAACTCGTTGAGGGTGAGGTTGTGGCGCTCCCGGAAGGCGATCTCGAACTGGGCCATGAAGTCCTGGTGCTTCTCCATCGCCAGCCGCCACGTGGCGATCTTGATCGGCGCGATCTGCCGGAGGATGCTGCTCACGGGCGTCGTCTCAGTCATCACTGGCCTCCGATTCCGGCCGCGCCGGGGCACGGTGACGGACTGTTCGAATGGGGTGGGACGACCATGACGACTCCTGCACAGATGGTGACGAACGTGCGCAGCTGGTGGTGAGGGGCTGCGCTGACCCTGCAAGTGAACTCTTCCCGATACTTGTTGCCACGACAACAATTTCATTGTTCAATGGAACAGTCCAGGGTTCAGGCGGACGCGTTTCGCGGCAACACTGGCGCCTCCTCCCCGGAGTACGCTCGGATGCATCCCCGCAGCTTCCCCATTTCGGGCTGTTCGTGCGGTGCCGTTCGGGCCCCCCACGAACCAGCATTGCCAGCCGCCGAGGCGGTCGATCGTCCCGTGCTCCTGTGCAGCCGTTGCCGGCCCGCGGTGAGCCGTGATCCGCACCCGGCGGGGTCCTGGTGTCGAGGACGTCTGGCATGTGCCCAGACTATGCGGCAGACGAACGCCGATGGTGGGAATCGACGACAACTGTCATCGTCTTGTGACACCCCGACAGCGGACGGCCCACATCACACCGACGATCCCGGCGCTGAGGCCGAGCACGATCGCCCCGCAGCCGATCGCCCGACCGTACCCGGGACCGGCGGAGGCCGATGCGACGAGACTGAGGAGACCGATGCCGATCGCGCCGGTGATCTCGGTGGCCGAGTTCATCACAGCGCCCATCGTGCCGGCTGACCCCTCCGGCACCGCGGTCATCGTCAGGCGCGTTCCGGCGACGAACATCGGCCCCATCGTCAACGCCGAGGCGACGAGATCAGGAAGGACGAGCCACTGGGGCTTCCCAGGGTGCTACTTCTGGTGAGATCCCTCATACTCAATGAACTGCGCATCGTCGTTGACCGAAGTTCCCCGGTATTCCACCTGCTGTTCACTGGGCACTAGATCTTGGTAGTAGCCGAGCCGATTACCCCACGGGTCGGAGAAGTCGACAAACGCAACAACTTCAGGCAGCTGCGAGGGTTCGGAATGCTCAATCCCTGACGAGTCGAGAAAGTCCAGTGCAGCACGGAGGTCGTGCACACGGAATCGCATTCTATTGTGCATAGGCGCTGCGTCTGCTTTGCCTCCGACCTGAACCCAGCATTCTTGGCCTGAGATCGGAGACCACTCGAAGAAATCATCATGCGGTTCGAACTCCGGTTCGCGACCGAATAGCGTGCTGTAGAACGATCGTGCTGTGGCAGTCTCGTTGGTCGGCACGTACACCTGTACGGTGACGCCCGCGGTAATAGGTGCAGAGTTCATCGAACCGTCACTCATGGCTATATCCTCCATACCACCAGAAGCGGAATTGATCGTCATGGTAACACCTGACTGCTGACCAGCACCGAAGCTGCCGCACCCCGGACCGGGGCGAAACGGAAGGAGATGTCTCTGAGTCCTCTCGGCGACCGATTCCTCGGCGCCGTTCGAGGGCACCTGGTCAAGCTGCCGGGAACCGCATCCGAGTCGACGCAAAGTCGGTAAGGGTCCCCCGAACGAAGCCCTCGCCGAGGTGACGCGGGCCGGACATGGGACAGCCGCCTCGGCGAGGGGATCATTCCCCCACCGAGGCGGCTGGGCTCAGCTCGGACCGTCCGGCTGTTCTCGGGCCGGAGAAGGACCCGATCCGGGACCTAGGTCGTCCGCGACCTGCGTCGGGCGACGAATCCCACGATCACGTCGACGAGGACGAAGCCGACGAGACTGATGCCCACGAGCGGCAGGAAGAGCCCGACGCCGATCGCGACGAGCGCGACCAGGGCCACGCCCCACCAGGGCGCCTGCGCGAGCGCGCCCCTGGCCGGGGCGACGCCGAAGCGCTTCGTCGTGTCGTGCTTGGGCCGGCGCTGCCACCACATGACGTAGCCCCACACGACCATCGCGGCGATGCCGGCGGCGAGGAAGACGAGCGCGATCTGGTTGGGCAGGCCGAACATCGACCCCATGTGGAGGTCGATGCCCCAGCGGGAGAGCTTCGCGGCGATGGGGAAGTCGGCGAAGTCGGCCCGGTCGGTGATCGCCATCGTCGTCGGATCGAAGGCGACGGAGTCGACCTCGGTGGGGAAGCTGCGCTGGATCTCCTGGACCACCCACGCCGAGTTCTCATCGGCCGGGGGTTTGATCTCGACGAGACCGGTGTTGACGTTGACGTTCTGCGCCATGGACAGGAACATGTCGAAGGCTGCGGGGTCGGGGTTGCCGGCCGGGTCCCCCGCACCGGTCATGCCGCTCATGTCGTGACCGGCGTGCTCGCCGCTCGGCGCAGCACCGGCATTGTCGCCGAGGGCCGTCGAGACCGACGGTGTCGTCCAGTTCAGTGCCTCCCGCAGCTTCGAGACGTTGTCCCCGCCCAGCTGGGACCACGTGATTCCCGTGGCGGAGAGGAAGAGCATCCCGATCGCGATCCACACACCCACAGAGGCGTGCCAGGACAGCGTGCGACGCAGGCCCTTGTGCTTGTTCGAGGGCTTGATCATGGCCGCGGCGGCCTTCTTCGACTTCCGTGCACGGACGATCCAGAGGCAGAGTCCGGCGACGGCGATGATGCCCAGCCAGGAGGCCGCGAGCTCGCTGTAGTAGCGGCCGAAGTCCCCGAGCTGGAGGCTGCGGTGGAACTGGTCGATCCATGTCCGCAGGGGCAGGGCACCCGAGGTGCCGTACACGGTGAGGTCGCCCTTCACCTCGGCGGTGGCGGGATCGACGAAGATCGCCCGGGATTCGCTGTCGCCGAGGCTCTCATCGGCGTACATCACCCGTGTCGTCATCCCCGGCTCGGGGGCGGGACGGACGGCGCTGATCCTCTGCCCCTCGCCGATGAAGGCGTTGGCGGCATCGATCTGGTCGGCCAGGGGCAGGGCGACTCCGCGGGAGGAGGCGGTGAGCTGGTCGGCGTAGATGATCTTCTCCACCTGCGGGCTCAGCGCGTAGAGTCCGCCGCTGATCGCGGCGACGAGGATGAAGGGGCCGACGAAGATGCCGGCGTAGAAGTGGAGTCGGCGCAGCAGGGGTGTGAACCAGGGAGCGGTCTTGGCTCGCTGGGTCCTACTCCGCCCCGCGGCCTGGTCCGGCTGGTCGGGCGGGTAGCGGCGTGAATCGGGAATGAAGTTCTTGTTCGGCTGCGCCGGCGGGTCGAGGTCGGTGCCCGACTTTTCGGGCAGGGATGATGACGGTGAGGTCATGATCTGGCTTTCTGTGAGTGTCGAGGTCAGCCGCGTGCCCGCATTCGGGCAGGCATGCTGAGGCGACCGAGGACGGCACGGCGGATCGCCGGGTCGGTTCGGTCGGTGATGGAAGGGATCAGAAAGCCAGGTGCGGGGGTCCTCGCCGCAGGATCGGCGAGCGGATCGTGCCCAGTGACTGGGGCAGGAGAACGGTGAGGGCGACCACGGCGCGCGGTCGTGTCGGCAGCGCCCGCAGACGGCAGAGCGCCGGGACGATGGATCCGAGGACGAGGCGGACGAACTCGGCGAGCTTCGTCGGCAGCGCCTCCGCCCAGTAGATGAGGGCGATCGTGACGAACGCGGCGATGATGTGCATCGTCGTCATCTGCGGGCTCGCATGCGCGTGGAGCATCGCCGAGGGGTCGTCCATCCCCGGCATCGACCCCATGCCCGCACCGCCGGACATCGCCGTTCCGGATGCAGTGCCGGAGGAGTGCTGCATGCCGCTGTGGAGCATCGCCTGTCGGTCGGCCGCGCTCGTCGGGCCCATCGTGTGCATGGGGGTGAAGACGGTGAACAGCCCGTGGAAGAGTCCCTGACTGACGAAGACGGAGGCCGAGAGACGGGTGAGCGAGAGGCGCCTGCCCGCGAGGAGGACGCAGACGAGGGTCGACAGCGCCAGGGGCACGGCAAGTCCGAGGAACGTGGGCATCGAGCCCCCGCCGAGGATGTGGGAGGTGAGTGCGAGGAAGGTGGCGGCGATGGCGGCAGCACTGCCGCGCCGAGCCTTCCGGCTTCGCATCTCCCACTTCACGCCCACCATTGTCACATGCTCAGGTGACCTCGATGTGCCGTTCCGATGACCGCCGACAACGAGACTTGGGCAACGCTGCTTGGGCGAGCCTGCTTGGACGCCGGGGCTTGACCCCGCGGGTGCGACATCGGCGGCTTCGGCGAGGTTGAGACCGAAGCCGCCGGTCAGCGCCGGTCACTCCCAGAGCGCGGCGACAGCGGCCGTGTACTCCTTGCGCGGCGGAACGGTCTTCTCTCAACTTACCCACTCAGTCCGACGTCCGGTGGTGGCACGAGCCCAGCACTGTGACACACAGTTGGACCCTGACTCAGGGTCGAACGCGAGAGATCAGCTCACATCTCTTCGTGAGTGAGGGGGTCGCGGTCCTTCATGCGGCCGCGCTCGAGACCGGAGATGGCAGCCACCTCGGCGGGAGTCAGGGAGAAGCCGAAGATGTCGGCGTTGAGCCGCTGACGGTCGGGGTTGGCCGACTTCGGGATGGGAATGCTGCCGATCTCGACGTGCCAGCGCAGCACTACTTGGGCGGGTTCGACACCGTGGGTCAGGGCCGCCTCGGTGACGGGATCTTCGGAGAACAGCCCGCCGTCGCGGTAGAGCGGGGACCACGATTCGGTCTGCACGCCGATCGACCTATGGAACTCCACGAGCGCGGTCTGCGGGAAATACGGGTGGAGTTCGACCTGGTTGACCGCCGGTGTCACGCCGGTCTTCTCGATGAGTTCGGTGAGCATGTCCGCGGTGAAGTTCGAAACGCCGATGGACTTCACGAGGCCACGGTCGCGCAGTTCAATGAGGCCGCGCCACGTGTCGACGTACCGGCCGACACTGGGGTTGGGCCAGTGTATGAGGTGGAGGTCGAGATAGTCGAGGCCGAGGCGGGCCAGCGACTCCTCGGTGCTTGCGATGGCCTCGTCGAAGCCGTGGTGGCGACCGGGGATCTTGCTCGTGATGAAGAGGTCTCCGCGGTCGATTGGACTCTCCGCGATGGCGCGACCGACCTCGCGTTCGTTCTCGTAGTTGACCGCGGTGTCGAGCAGTCGGTAACCGCTTTCGATGCCGGCGCCGATCGCTTCGACACCGTCATCGCCGGTCATCGCGTAGGTGCCGAGGCCGATCTCGGGGATCGCGCGGCCGTCATTGAGATCGAGCGTGGGAATCTCAGTCATGCCTCCACCCTAGATCCGCCGAGGCGGCCGCGGCCAGGGCCAGCACCGTTCAGTCGCTTGCCGGATCGTCTGCGACCATCCGCGCGAGCCTGACCGGCGCGGTACTGCGGTACGAATCGGCGAGGAGTTCGCGGATCTCCCCGGCATCCAGGTCAGCGAGCTCGACGCCGATCCACCCGGTCGGACCGAGGTACATGGGAACGAACGTGTCCGACCGCTCGAGCATCACCTCGGCGTCCATCGGCTCGAGGAGGACGAGCATCGCATGCGGATGCTGCTCCAGCTCCCCGGTGACGTGCTTCTCCGCGGCACCGAAGTACGCGAAGACCTTCTTCGTGAAGAACGTCGGCCGCCCGTGGGAGACCTTCTCCTGCGCCTCGGAAAAGCTCAACGCGATCTCCCGGAACTGCCCCAGCACCAGATCGTCGGGATCGAACATCAGCTCGTGTGCCATGTGCCCACGATACGTCCCCTCGCCGAGGCGGCCCCGGCATCCGTCGAGACTGACCCCCGCATCGCACGCGATTGACTTGGGCGAACAGTGAGCAAACCAACCGTCGTTCCTCGTCAGCGCGACGCCGCCCTCGGATAGGGTCGAAACCATGACAGGAAAGACCAGGACGAAGCTCAGGGACCGCTGGGCGCTGCGCGTATTCCGGCGACTCTCGGTCCTGCAGCGCGTGAGCCTCCTCGCCATCCTCGGTCTCGTCGTTGCCCTGCTGCTCATCGCAGTGCGATCGGTCTGGATGTTCGCAGCCCTCATGGACGCTCGCAGGCGCGGCCCCGAAGAGGTCTGCCGAGGTCTCATCGACATGGCTCAGCCGGATGAGATCACGATCGTCAGCGACGGATGGAGCGGATACCAGTGTGAAGGGACCAGCGCCGACGGCGGCTACGCCATGCAGACAGGAGACGTCGACACGAGCCTTCTGCTCCTCTTCTCACTCCTCCTCGTCGCCGCATGCGTCATCACCCTCATCGGCGTTCTCATCGCCGTGATCGTGCGCGCACTTCTCCGACTGTTCGGATCCACCACGGTTCACCGCGCAGGCAAATGGGGCACTGGGCTGATCACCTCGGCGTGCCTGCCGATTCCCTGGACCTACCTCTTCCTCTACATGCAGTGGTACCCAGCGTCGAACTCCGGCGGAGTGAGCCTCGATCCCCCGCTGGCGAAGGGCGACGAAGTAGCCTCGTTCGGAGTTGAGAAATCGTTCATCCCTCCGTACATCGTGTGGAGCGGCCACTCGGTCAACGGAGCGGAGTTCTCGATCAACGACTACGGCATCCCCTTCGGCCTCTTCATCATCGTCATCGTGCTGTTCGTCGCGGGCCTCGGACTGATCATCACCTCACGCTTCCTCCTGAAGCGCGCATCAACTTCTGGTCAGATGAACGATCGGAGAACTGACCTCACCTCGGCTTGATCTCTGTATAGATGTTCGTCAATATAGATACATGTCGAATCAACATGTCGAAAGCCACGTCGCCGACCTCGCACCCTCCAGCCCGAAACGCCTGTCCACCCTCGACCGGTGGCTGCCGCTGTGGATCGGACTGGCAATGGCGGCTGGGCTGCTTCTCGGCCGTTTCGTCCCCGCGCTCTCGGCGCTGCTGAGCGATCTGGAAGTCGCCGGGATCTCCGTCCCGATCGGCATCGGTCTCCTCGTCATGATGTACCCGGTCCTCGCGAAGGTGCGCTATGACCGGATCGCCGCCGTAACGGGTGATCGCAGACTCCTCATCTCCTCGCTCGTGCTCAACTGGCTCATCGGTCCAGCGGTCATGTTCGCCCTGGCCTGGTCATTCCTTCCCGACCTGCCCGAATACCGCACAGGACTCATCATCGTCGGCCTCGCCAGATGCATTGCGATGGTCGTCATCTGGAACGACCTGGCCTGCGGCGATCGGGAAGCCACCGCCGTCCTGGTGGCGATGAACTCGGTCTTCCAGGTCCTCGCGTTCTCCGTCCTCGGATGGTTCTACCTCACCGTGCTCCCCGGCTGGCTCAGCCTGGACTCCCAGGGTCTCGAGATCTCCGCGTGGCAGATCGCACTCAACGTCCTCGTCTTCCTCGGCCTTCCCCTGGCGGCCGGATTCGCCTCACGCTGGATCGGCGAGAAGCGTCGAGGACGAGTCTGGTACGAGGAGAGCTTCCTCCCTGCGATCGGCCCTTGGGCACTCTACGGACTCCTCTTCACCATCACTCTGCTCTTCGCCCTGCAGGGCGAAGCGATCACCTCGAACCCTCTCGACGTCGTGAGAATCGCGGTGCCGCTCGTCATCTACTTCGGCCTCATGTGGTTCGCTGGGCTCCTCCTCGGCAAGACCATCGGACTCGGCTACGCTCGCTCGACGACCCTCGCTTTCACTGCCGCGGGCAACAACTTCGAGCTCGCGATCGCCGTGGCCATCGGCACTTTCGGGGCGGCATCCGGACAGGCCCTGGCCGGCGTGGTGGGCCCGCTCATCGAAGTGCCTGTCCTCGTCGGACTCGTCTACGTCTCACTCTGGGCTGCCCGCGCCTGGTTCCGCACCGACCCCTATGCCACCGAATCGAGGAAGCCATGACCGACACGACCGCCCTCGCCGACCGCACCGACTGCGCGCCATCGACGGCCCACCCCATCGACCCCGAGGCAGCATCGACCGTGGCCGGCGCTCTCAAAGCGCTCTCCGATCCGCTTCGACTGCGCATGCTCTCCGCCATCGCCACCGATTCCCGGGGAGAATCGTGCGTCTGCGACCTCGCCGATCTCGCCTCCGTCTCCCAGCCGACGATCTCCCACCACCTCAAAGTCCTCAAGGACACCGGACTCGTAGACTCCGAACGCCGTGGCACGTGGGTGTGGTATCGGATCGCACCCACCAGACGCCGAGCAGTCTCAGCGCTGCTTGACACCTTTGCCCCGGCAGCCATCGGCGGCGCTGCACCCGATGTCCAACCCGACGGCGCACTCCGCGACCTCTCCCTCGACGACCTGGACTCGAGCGTCAGCCGCCTCGCCTCCGATCTCGCCGACCGTCACCCCGATCTCAGTCGCGACCTCGTCACCGCTCTCGTCCGCGAGTCCTACACCGGATTGGCTCGGTCGGCGAAACTCACTCGACACCTCATTCCGCTGACCGAACGCTTTGCCCAGCAGCGCCTGAGCGACCTCCAACGCGATCGGTCGAGCGCAGCACCCCAGGTCCTGTTCGTCTGCGTTCAGAACGCGGGTCGGTCGCAGATCGCCGCCGCACTCCTCAACGCGCTCTCCGGCGGCGCAGTCGTCGCACGGTCGGCGGGATCGATGCCGTCCGCCGAGGTGCACCCGAATGTTCAGCGGCTGCTTGCCGACATCGATGGCGAAGGGACCACTCGAGACGAGTATCCGAAACCGCTCACCGACGACGCCGTACGTGCGGCAGACGTGGTCGTAACGATGGGCTGCGGCGATGTGTGCCCGATCGTCCCGGGAGTGCGCTACGAAGACTGGGCAGTCGGCGACCCCGCCGTGGCCTCCCCCGACGGCTTGACTGCGATCCGCAACGACATCGAAGCACACGTCCGCGACCTGCTGGCCGCACTGAATCCCGACAACACCTGAGGAGCACCCATGACCGACCGCACCCCCACCGTCCTGTTCGTCTGCGTCCACAACGCCGGACGCTCCCAGATGGCCGCCGGCTACCTGCGCCACCTCGCCGGGGACCGCATCGAGGTCCGCTCGGCCGGATCGATGCCCGCCGAGGCGATCAATCCCATCGCGGTCGAGGCGATGGCCGAAGAGGGCATCGACATCACCGCCGAATCACCGAAGGTGCTCACCACCGATGCCGTGCAGGCCTCCGACGTCGTCATCACGATGGGCTGCGGCGACGCGTGCCCGATCTTCCCCGGCAAACGCTACGAGGACTGGGACCTCGACGACCCTGCCGGTCAGGGCATCGACGCCGTCCGTCCGATCCGCGACGACATCCGCCGACGCATCTCCGCCCTCGTCGACGACCTCATCGGCTGAGTCCGGCCCGACCACCCTTCCGGGCCGCCGGTTCCGCTCACCGGCGGGGCCGCTCGCCGAGGCTGATCGGCTGCGGCGCGGACGTGCAGCAGCCTGCCCCGGAGTTCACCTCGGCGGGCTCATCGAAGAGCCCCGCACCGCCGCAGACCCCGGTGTCCGGCAGCACCAGATCGACGCGGGCCGCAGCCTCTCTGTCCCCGGCGATCTCGGCGACGACGCTGCGCACCTGTTCGAACCCGGTGAGTGCGAGGAACGTCGGCGCTCGGCCGTACGACTTCGCTCCGACGATGAAGAAACCCGGCTCCGGATGGGCGAGATCGGCGGCCCCGGTCGCACGGACCGAACCGCACGAATGGATGTTCGGGTCCACCTCCTCGGCGACCCTGGCCGGAGCCTGGAGGCGCATGTCGAGGTCGAGGCGGATCTCCGTGAGGAATGAGAGATCGGGACGGAATCCCGTGAGCACGATGATCCTGTCGGCAGGCTCGAGACGACGCCCATCCTCGGCTCGGAGGCTGACGCGACCGTGCTCGACGACGACCTCCTCCGTGCGGAAGCCGGTGACGAGATCGACGAGGCCGTCCTCGACCGCCTTCTTCGCCCTCTGCCCCAGCGCCCCGCGCTCGGGCAGCTCATCGCCCGAGCCACCGCCGAAGGTGTTGCCCACCGACCCGCGGCGCAGCACCCACGTCACCCGGGTGTCCGGTGCGCGCTTCGCGACGCGGGCGAAGAGACCGATCGCCGTGGCCGCCGAATGCCCGTTGCCGACGATGACGACATGCCCGCCGGCGAACTCGGAGGCCTCAGCGGCTGTGGGAACACGGAAATCGACGAGACCGCCTGACACGGCAGCACGCTCACCGAGCGCAGGCAGCCCGTCCGCGCCTGCCGGATTCGGGGTCGTCCACGTCCCCGAGGCGTCGATGACGGCCTGCGCCTCGAACCGCGCCTCGGTGCCGTCGCCGCGACGAACATGGACGACGAACGGCTGCTCGGCGCGTCCGTCGTCGACGGCGAGGTCACGCCCTTTCCGCCCCACCCCCACAACCTCGGAGTCATAGGCGACCCGCCCTCCGAGCACCTCTGCGAGCGGGGCGAGGTAGCCCTCGATCCACTGCGCACCGGTCGGAAATCCCGATTCGGGCAGACTCCACCCGGTCGGTTCGAGGAGGCGGCGCGCGGCGGCGTCGGTGAGCTCGGACCACGGGGAGAAGAGCCGCACATGCCCCCATTCGGCAACGGCCGCCGCAGGTGAGTCGCCCGCCTCGAGGACGAGCGGTTCGAGACCGCGCTCGAGCAGATGCGCGGCAGCCGCCAGCCCCTGCGGTCCGGCACCGATGACGACGACGGGACTCATTCCGACCTCCATGCATTGACATTCGTCGATATCTCGAGCCTGACCGACGTATCGACATCTGTCAATGCGTGAGGAAGAATGGGACAATGGTCGCCGTTCACGATCCCACCGCCGCCCAGACCGCTCCGACGAAAGCCGCCGAGGCCTCCGGAGCGTGCTGCGCCCCGAGTGCCGAGATCGACGAGGCGCGGGCCGAACAGGTGGCGAAGGTCTTCAAGGCCCTCGGCGACCCGACCCGGGTGAGGCTGCTGGCCATGATCGCCGAGAGCCCGAGCGGAGAGATGTGCATGTGCGACCTCACCGGACCCGTCGGGCTCTCCCAGCCGACGGTGTCCCACCACATGAAGCTCCTCGTCGAGGCCGGTCTCGCGACCCGCGAGCAGCGAGGGCGCTGGGCGTACTTCCAGGCGGTCACCGACCCCCTCACCGAGGCGACGAAGGCACTGACCCGGTGACGGACGATCCGACCGTCGGCGATCTGAGCTTCCGGCCGCTCACCGAAGCCGACTGGCCTGCGGTCGAGGAGATCTATCGCGCGGGCATCGCCACCGGACATGCGACGTTCGAGGCCGAGCCGCCGCGCACCTGGGAGGCATTCGCAGCCGGCAAACATCCTGGTCTCATGCTCGCCGCCGTCGACGCTCGCGGGCAGCTGCTCGGGTGGGCGGCGGCCTCACCCGTGTCGACCCGGGAGGTCTACCGCGGAGTCGTCGAGCACTCGATCTACATCAGACCCGACGCCGCCGGGCAAGGGGTGGGCGCGCGCCTGCTCGCCGCGTTCGTCGCCCTCGCCGACCGTGCGGGAGTGTGGACCATTCAGGCCTCGGTGTTCCCGGAGAACACCGTCAGCCTGCGCCTGCACGAAGGAGCCGGCTTCCGTGCGATCGGCCGTCGCGAGCGCATCGCCCGCATGTCCTTTGGTCCGCTTGCCGGCCGCTGGCGGGACACCGTGCTCATCGAGAGACGCACGCCGACCTCTCCCGAGTGACGGCGAGAGTGCCGGCAACGGGGCATGAAATCATCGTGGCACATACGTGAACTTCGGCCACTTGTGTAGACAAGTGCGGATGCGGCCTGCTCAACTGGACTCATATGAGCGACGACACCCGCACCGCGCCCGCCCCGCACACCATGACCTCCGCCGCAGCCCAGACTGCCGAAACCCAGCCGGCTCCTGCCGAAACCCTGCCAGCGTCTGCCGACACCCAGCCGGCTCCCGCCGACCGACCGCTGCCCAGCACGCCATCGACGGCCGACGCCCTCGTCTGGCTCGGCGGCGACAGCTTCGAACGGCAGACCCTTACGGTACCGACGTTGGAAGCCGGCGAGAACCTCATCCGCCTGACCACGGCCACCGTGTGCGGGTCCGATCGCCACACCGTCGCCGGCCACCGGCCCGGCGCGTGTCCCTCGGTGCTCGGCCACGAGGGCGTCGGCCGCGTCGCCGCCACCGAGGGCGGTCTCACGGTCGGTGACCGCGTCGTCTTCGCCGTCACCTCGGTGTGCGGATCCTGCGCCAACTGCCGGCGCGGACTGAGCGCGAAATGCGCTCAGGTCGCCAAGGTCGGCCACGAATCGACGGCCTCGGGCTGGGCCCTGTCCGGCACGTACGCCTCCCACATCGTCCTCCCCCGCGGCGTCGCCGTCGCCGTCGTCCAGGAGTCGGTGCCCGACGCGGTGGCCGCGACCGCCGGCTGCGCGGTCGCCACCGTCATGGCCGTCCTCGACGCCGCCGGTGACCTCACCGGCCGGCGCGTGTTCGTCAACGGGCTCGGCATGCTCGGGCTCACCGCGGTCGCCGCCGCGAAGTCCCGGGGTGCCGCCGAGGTTCTCGCCTTCGATCCCGCCCCTGACCGGGGTCGTCTCGCCGAGGCGGCCGGAGCCGACACACTCGTCACCGCGGATCTCCCCACCGACGTCGATGTCGCCATCGAACTCTCCGGCGCCGAGGCGGGTGTGCGCGTCTGCCTCGACGCGCTCGGCATCGGAGGCACTGCGGTCCTCGCCGGCAGCGTCTCCCCCGGCCCGCAGGTGTCCGTCGACCCCGAGCACATCGTCCGCGGCTGGCGCACGATCACCGGCGTCCACAACTACGAACCGCATCACCTGCAGCAGGCCGTGGACCTCCTCGCCGGGGACGGCGCGGACATGCCGTGGGAGGACATCCTCGGCGGGCCCATCGGACTCGATGACCTGCCTCAGGAGTTCGCGCGCCCCACCCCGGGGCTGCGCACCGTCGTCGATCTGCGCTGAGTCACGCCCTCGCGGTGTCGAGGTCCTGCCGCAGCGCCCGGGCCGCGGCCCCGATGTCGCTCGCCGAGGTGATGAACCGGAACCCCTGCTCCTCCCGGAGTTTGGCTTCCGCACCGTCGGCGCAGTGGATGCCGGGCACGATGCCGGCGGCATCGGCGGCCGAGCGGATGCGCAGGAGCGCCTCGGCATGGGCGTCGTTGGGCCGGCCGGGCACCGCGCCGACGGCGAACGCGAGGTCGGCGGGGCCGACGTAGATGCCGTCGACGCCGGGCACCGTGCAGATCTCCTCGACGGAGGCGAGCGCCTCGGCGGTCTCGATCATGACGAAGAGCAGGGGACGCTCGGCCCGGGAGTCGCGGACGCTGCCGGTGAGGATGTCCGCGGTCGCACCCCATGACCGGTCGCCGCCGCGGCTCGGGTAGTCGAGTGCCCGGACGGCCGCCTCGGCGTCGGCGACCGAATCGATGAGGGGGACGATGACGGCCTCGATGCCGGCGTCGGCGAGCATCCCGATCTCCGTGAACCGGTTGGCGGCGACTCGGGCGGTGACGAGCGCCGGCCCGTGGGCACGGATCGCGTCGGAAAGACGGACGATGTCGGTGGGGCGGATGTAGCCGTGCTGCATGTCCAGGCACACGTAGTCGAAGCCGGTCGCCGCGCCGATCGTCGCGAGCTCCGCGCTCGTCGACATCATCCACAGTCCGTTGTAGATGGCTCCGTCGCCGAGCCGGGCGCGATGGGTCTCGAAGGCTGCAGTCATAGAGGAATCGAAGCACATGAGCAGCCCGCCGGTCGGCACCGTCCACGAATCCGGCGAGTCGCCGCAGGGTGAGTCCGTTGGGCACCGGGGAGGTGCGGACGGACCGGGTCCCGTTGCGCCGGCGGGCTCGCCGGGTCCTCCTGCGGCGGTGACCTCATCGGCTGCCGCTGAGCCGGGGGCAGCACCGGGTGCCGCGGAGCCGGCGACCTCATCAGGTCCTGCTGCGCCGGCGAGCTCACCGGGTACCGTTGCCGTGCGCGCCGAGGGCGAGGCGGGCGATGTCCCGCAGCACCGCGAGCTCCTCGCTGTCGACGAGCAGCGACCTCAGCTCCGTCGCGGCCTTCGTCACCGGACCCCGGTAGGCGCCTGCGACATTGTCCGGCTCCCTCGTCAGCGGGTAGGACACGCAGAGTGCGAAGACCGTGGCCCCGACCGTGAAGGCCACGCTCGCCGAGGCGGTCCCCTGCACGCGCGCCTGCTTCGTCGCGTAGAACTCCGCCGGGTTCCCCGGTCCGCACAGGGCCAGGGCCGCGGACCCGCCGTCGACGAGCGGGAGGATCGTGCCCACCCCGCGGGTCACCCGCAGTTCATGGTCGGCTTCGACGTTGCGCACGCACACGCGGTCCTCGCCGACGCGGATCCACAGCTGCACGGATTCGCTCGTGAGCGTGCGCAGGTGTTCGAGCACGGAGTTCGTCGTCGCGATGCTGCGCCGGCCGGGGAAGGGGCCCAGGCGCAGCACCCCCGAGGAGTCCCGGACGATGAACCGGTGGGCGCGCAGGTCGGCGAGGAGCCGGTAGGTCGTCGACTTCGAGTAGCCGAGTCGGCGGCACACCTCGGCGGCGGTCAGCGGCGAATCCTGGAGGGCGGTGAGGATCGCGGCACTGCGGTCGATGACCCCGACCTCCTGCTCCCGACGATCCATTCCGGCCTCGCCTGCGGGGCCGGCCGGGTCGCCTGCCTGGCCGGCGGCGGTCGCCTCGGCGGGGGTGGGATCCGCCTCGGCGGGGGCGGGGTCATCGGTCATCGCTGTCCTCTCTGTCATCCGACGCTGACATCCGCGAGCAGCTTGCGGCGGCGCACCCACCAGCGGAAGACGAACGGGCCGACGATGCCTGCGACCATGAGGATGATGATCGCCAGGGACACCGGGCGGGTGATGAGGGGGAGGAACGAGCCGCCGGAGATCTGGAGCATCCTGCGGAAGTTGTCCTCGAGCAGCGGGACGAGGACGAGGGCGAGGATCGACGGCGCCAGGGGGATTCCGCCCTTCTCCATGAGGTAGCCGATGACGCCGAAGACGCCGAGGAGCATGAGCCCGAAGAAGCTGAACTCGATCGCGTACGCGCCGATGACGACGAGGACGAGGATCGCGGAGAAGAGGATCTCCTTGGGCATCTTGAGCAGTTTGACGAACACCCCGACGAGGGGGAGGTTGAGGATGATGAGGGCGACGTTGCCGACGTACATGCTCGCGATGATCGTCCAGATCAGACCCGAATCGTCGCGGAAGATCAGGGGTCCCGGCTGGAGGCCGTACATCGTGAAGACGAAGAGCAGCAGCGCCGTCGTCGCCGACCCGGGGATGCCGAGGCTGAAGAGCGGGACCATCGCTCCGCCGACCCCGGCATTGTTCGCCGCCTCAGGACCGGCCACGCCTTCGATGGCGCCCTTGCCGAACTCGTCCTTCCGCTTCGAGATCCGCTTCTCCATGATGTAGGACATGAAGGACGCGAGCGACGGTCCGACGCCGGGGAGGACGCCGATGATGAACCCGAGCACCGAGCCCCTGGCCCACGGTCCGGCCGACCGCTGCCAGTCCTCCTTCGTCATCCACTTCTCCGAACCGAAGCTCTGGATCTCCTCCTTCGCCCCGCGGCCGAGCGCGAGGTTGCGGATCGCCTCGGGGATCGCGAAGAGCGCCATCGCGAAGATCGTGAAGTCGATGCCGTCGGAGAGCAGGCTGATGCCGAAGGTCTGCCGGGGCAGGCCCGTCTGGAAGTCGAGCCCGATGAGGCCGACGGCGAGGCCGATGAAGATCGAGATGAGGGCCTTGACCCGGGAGCCCGCCGACATCGTCGAGGCGAGCAGGAGGGCGGTGGCCATGAGGAGGAAGTACTCGGTGGCGCCGAAGACGTTCGCCAGTTGGACGAGCAGCGGGGAGAGGAACGTCAGTCCGATGATCGCGAGCGTCCCGGCGAGGAACGACCCGATCGCCGCGGTCGCCAGGGCCGCCTTCGCCCGACCGCGGCGCGCCATCTCGTAGCCTTCGATCGCGGTGACCGCGCTCGCGACCTCGCCGGGGGTCTTGATCAGGGTCGCGGTGATCGACCCGCCGTACATCGACCCGTAGTAGATGCCGCAGAGCAGGATAAGCCCGTGCACCGGTTCCATGCCGAAGGAGACGGGAATGAGGATCGCGATCGCCGAGATCGGCCCGATGCCCGGCAGCACCCCGACGACGGTGCCGAGGAGCACGCCGAGGAGGGCGAAGGCGAGACTGGCCGGCTGCAGCGCCGAGGCGAAGCCGTTTCCCAGGTCGACGAGAGTGTCCATGTCCGTGCCCTCCCCTACCCTAGGATTCCTACGGGCAGATAGACCGCGAGCCCGTAGACGAAAGCGAAGTAGAGGATCACGGAGAAGAGGACCGAGTAGATGAGGTTGCGGATCCACTTCTGCGGGGAGTAGATGCTCGTGAGCGCCATGAGGAACGCCGCGGTCGAGAGGAGGAAGCCGACCGGGATGACGATCGCCAGATAGGCGAAGAACAGCGCGAACTGGAGCACGACCCGGCGCCCGGGCGGCTCGGGTGGTGCCTCGATGATGACCGCGGAGGCCTCACCGCCCTCAGCGTCCGTGCGGCCGCCGGCCCCGCCGGGCTGGGTCCGTGCCTTCCACACGGACTGCCCGGCGAGGAAGAGGCCGAGGACGATCAGTGCCACCCCGACGATCGCGGGGAACGTCCGCGGGGTGACGATGTCGGTGGTCTCCCTGATCGAGAACGTCGCCACGAAATAGACTGCGCCGATGACGGCGATGACGATCCCGGTGACGAGGTCGCGCCTGGTCGCGGTCATTTGTCCGAGCCCAGTTCGGTCTCCTTGACGCCCTCCTCGACCGTGGTCGCCGCTTCCTGCACGTAGGACTTCGCGTCGTCCCCGGTGCGGAACTCCGGTGACCACTGGTTCTTCTTCACCGTGTCCTCCCAGGTGGGAGACGTGCTCATCTCCTCAAGCGTCTTCGCCCAGAAGTCGACGGCCGGCTGGGGCATGTCGGCTGGACCGTAGACGCCTCGCCAGTTGCCGAGCGTGACATCGTAGCCGGAGTCCTTCGCGGTCGGCACCGTGTCGAACGGTGCGGCCAGAGGCTTCTCGGCGAACGTGACGAGCGGGACGAGGTCACCGGCCTCGAGCGTCGAACGGAACTCGCTCAGCCCGGCGATCGCGACCTTCGCATCGCCGTTGAGCATCGCCGTCGTCTGCTCACCGCCCCCGTCGTAGTTGACGAAGTTGACGTCGGCGGGTTTGATGCCCGCGGCCTTCGCGAACAGCGCGAACGGCAGCGTGTCGTCGCCGGCCGCGGCCACGGTGACCTTCTGCGGGTCGTCCTTGAGCGCTGCCACGAGGTCCTCGAGGTTCGCGATGTCGCCGTTCTTCGGGGCCACGACCATGAAGTCCTCGACGTAGAGGGTGGCGATGAGGGTCGCGTCCTCGGGACCGAACTCGCACAGTCCGCGAGCCTTCATCGTCTGGCTCGCCAGCGAGGTGATCGCGATCTGGTCGTCCTTGCCCTTCTCCTGCTGCATCATCGACGTCAGCCACGAGCATCCCGTGCCGCCGGGCCGGTTCTGCACCGGCAGCGGAGTCGTGACGAGTTCGTCGCGCTGCAGGGCCTCGACGACCGCGCGTGCCGTCGTGTCCCAGCCGGACCCGGGTTCGGCCGGTGCCGTGACCGTCACCGGTCCCTTCGGGTAGTCCCCGCCCGCTCCCGGCGGCTGCGCCTTGCCCTGACATCCTGAGAGGACGAGGATGCCCGCGGCCAGTGCCGCACCCACGCTCGCCCATCGCGTCCGACGTCGCCCCGACTTCGCCGAGGTGGTCCGTCCTGTGCCTGTGATCGTCGTTGATCGCATTGCCGCTCCTTCACCGACTGCAGTGGCCTGCAGATTCCTGTCTTCTTCGTGTGCCGGTCCGCGTCCCACCGGTGCGGTCACCGGTCGGACGAGACGATGTCCGAGTTCGTCGCATCATTGCGACTGCGTCCTCTCCTCGCCGAGGTCGACCTCGCCTGCGTCCGGGGGTGTCCCCGAGTGTCCGTCCCGGTGGATGCCGTTGTGTTCGCCGGGCGCGGGGACGTCGCTGCGCAGTCCCAGCCGTCGTCCGTCGAAGGTCAGCGGCAGCAGCGGGATGTCGACGCTGTCCCCGCTGGGCAGTCCCGTGGCCGCCAGTGCCCCCGAGGCGGTGAGGTGGGGGTCGGTGGTGAGGTCGGCGGGAGTGTTGACCGGGGCGACGGGCAGGCCGCGGCGTGTGCACTTGTCCTCGATCTCGGTCAGGCTGAGCTGGGAGAGCGCGGCCTGCAGTTCCTGGTGGATGCGGTCGCGCTGATCGACGCGTCCTTGGTTGTGCTCGAGCGCCGGATCCTCGGCGAGGTGGGTGAGCCCGAACTCGTCGCAGAGGTCGCGCCACTGACCGTCGCTGACGGCGGCGACGAAGACCTGGTTGTCGTCCGCGTCGCGGAAGATGTCGTAGACGGCCCAGGTGGCCCTGCGGGTGGGCATGGGCCGCAGCGGCTCGTCGCTGAGCTGGGCTTGGGCCATGTGGGTGCCGACGAGGAACGCGTTGTTCTCGAACAGGGCCGAGTTGACGAGCTGGCCGCGGCCGGTCTGCTCGCGCACCCGCAGGGCTGAGAGGATGCCGATGACCCCGAACATGCCGCCCATGATGTCGTTGACGCTCGCCCCGGCCCGCAGCGGCTGTCCCGGTGGGCCGGTCATGAAGGCGAGTCCGCCGAGCATCTGCACGACTTCGTCAAGCGCGGTCCGCTCCCCGTAGGGTCCGGGGAGGAAGCCCTTGAGGGAGGCGTAGATGAGCCGGGGGTTGCGGGCGGCGAGTTGCTCGTAGCCGTAGCCCATCGACTCCATCTTCCCGACCCGGAAGTTCTCGAGGAGGACGTCGGCGGAGTCGATGAGGGTGAGGGCGACCTCCCGGTCGGCCGCCTCGGCGATGTCGAGCTGCACGCTCTGCTTGTTGCGGTTGAAGGCGGGGAAGAGGCCGGACCCGGAGCCGGGGAGGTACCGGGTCTTGTCGCCTGCCCCGCGGGGTTCGACCTTGATGACCTCGGCGCCGAGGTCGGCGAGGATCATCCCGCAGCTGGGGCCCATGACCATGTGGGAGAACTCGACGACCCGGATGCCCGCCAACGGCAGGGGCGCGGCAGCTGGGGTGGGGGCGTCCGCCTCGGCGGCGGTGTGGGAGTTCCCATCGGTCATGGTCAGCGTCCCGGTCAGCCGCGGTAGGAGGCGGGGGTGGCGGGGATCTGGGACAGGCTCGAGGTGAGGTCGTGGCCGACGGCGGCGGTCAGGGGGTCGCGGACGCGGGCGAGCGCGTCGACGTCGACCCCTGTGGCCACGCCTTCGCGGTGGAGGAGGTGGACGAGGTCGTCGGTGCCGATGTTGCCGGCCGCGCCGGGGGCGAACGGGCAGCCGCCGAGTCCGCCCATCGCGGCATCGAAGTGGGCGATGCCGAGGTCGAGGGCGGCGATGACGTTGGCCATGCCGAAGTTGTAGGTGTCGTGGAGGTGGAGGCCGATCGGTGTGCCGGGGAAGGCCTCCATGACCGCCGAGGTGTTCGTGCGCACGAGGGAGGGGTTGGCGTTGCCGATGGTGTCGGCGACCCCGATGGAGTGGGCGCCGGCGTCAACGAAGGGCCGGATGACCTCGACGAGGCGGTCGGCCTCGGTGATCCCGTCGAAGGGGCAGATGAAGCTCACGGCGGTCGTGATGTCCCAGCGAAGGCCGTTGTCGATGGCGAATTCGGCGGCAGCGAGGAGGCGTTCGGTGGCCTGGGCGATCGGGGCGTCGGAGTTCGCCTGCGAATGCCCTTCGGAGGCGGAGACGACGAGTTTGATGTTCTTCGCCCCGGCGTCGACGGCGCGTTGGGCGCCCTTGAGGTTGAAGACGAGGGTGAAGAAGTCGACGCCTTGGTCCTCGTAAGGCTGGAGACGCTGGAGCACGTCCCCGGTGTCGGCCATCTGCGGGACCTTCTTGGGGTTGACGAAGGACCCGACTTCGATCTGGGTGAGTCCGGCGGCGATGAGGCGCTGCGCGAGTTCGACCTTGGTGTCGGTGGGCACGATGGTCGACTCGATCTGCAGCCCGTCGCGCAGGGTCGTGTCGAGGATGTGAACCGATGCTGGCCGAACCATGGGACTCCCTCTGCGATGGCTCCCGCTCAGCGGGAACCCAGTTGCGGCATGCTCCGTCGCATGCTGTTCTCAGGAATAGCATAGGGCGGTGGATTCCGGGAACACATGCGGGTCGCTATGTGAGAGCCACCCCGAAACTCGCGGTCGAGCGTCCCGTCAATCGGGACACTCGCCTTTTCCTCACCCAAAGGTCACCCGACGTCCCTGATTCGACCCGGCGCCACGTGACATCAGGGACGTCGGGTGAAGTTAGCGTGCGGGCGGGGCAACCCGAGTACTGGGAACTGAGTCAGCACCGGGAACTGAGTCAGCACCAAAGAATGAGTCAGCGCCGCGGGCGGTAGTGGAGTACGGCGGCGCCGGAGCGAAGTTCGCGGCGGTCGGTGGGTTCGAGGTCGACGACCTCGGCGAGGCCGTTGAACACGTAGGGTCCGTAGCCGGCAATGCGCGGGTGGACGACGAACTCGTATTCGTCGATGAGGTCGAGTTCCGCCAGCGCCCGCGGCAGGGTCACTCCTCCGACGAAGAGTCCCGTGACCGAGTCGCCCTTGATCCTCTCGATCTCTGATCTGAGGTCGCTGCCGAGAAGTTCGGCGTTCCAGTCGACCTCGGTGAGCGTGCTCGAGACGACGTACTTCGTGGCCTGGTCGATCACCTCGGCGAAGGCGTCGATGTCGGACCGTGCGCCCGAATCCTCCGCGGCACCAGTATCGGGCTGGCGCCATGCGGACTCCATGAGCTCATAGGTCTTGCGACCGAAGAGGAGTCCGTCGGCGCGCTGCAGGTTCTCGGCGTGATGGTCGTGCAGCTCTTCGTCGGGCTCGATGGCCAGGTGGTCGCAGCACCCGTCGATGGTGATGTTGATCGAATACCGCAGCTCTGCCATGGGCTCACAGTACTGCTGGTCTCCGCGTTCGGGAAGGGTGCGCCGCCTACTCCTCGGTGGGCTCCTCATCCGCCGAGGCGGTTCCGCCATCCCCGGCCTCTTCTTCGTCCGGATCGCTCAGTCCCAGCCAGGCGAGCACCTCGGCGGTGTGTTCGCCGAGGTCGGGACCGAGGTGGTCGATGGGGATCGACGCCCCGCCGATGACCGGGGTGATGCCGGGGAACGCGACGTCTGCGAGGATCTCCTCCCCAGTGGAGACGTCGAGCTGCTGGATCATGTTCCTCGCCCGCAGCTGTTCGTCGGTGACGAGATCCTCGGCGGTGTAGATCGGACCGGCCGGAACCCCAGCGTCCTCGAGCACGGCGACGACTTCGTCGACCTCGCGCACCGCACACCATGCACCGATCGCCTCATCGAGTTCGTCCCGCCGTTCCCACCGTCCGGCATTCGTCTGCAGGTCAGGATCATCGCCGAGGTCGGGGCGCCCGATCGCCGTCATCAGCCGGGTGAAGATGCCGTCGCCGTTGCCGGCGATGACGACGGACTTCCCGCCCGCGCAGAGGTAGCCGTTCGAGGGGGCGATGCCTTCCATCCGACCGCCCGTCCGGGTACGGACTTCGCCGAATGCGGAGTAGTCGGGGACGAGGGACTCCATGACGGAGAACATCGCCTCGTTGAGGGCGACGTCGACGGTGCGGTCGGCCAGCGGTTCGTCAGAGCCGATGTCCTTGCCGGTGACCGCCTCGGCGGCGCCGTGGATGCGTTGGCGCTGCCGGTCGAAGAGCATCATCACGGCCCCGAAGGCCGCCTGCATGCCCGCGATCGAATCCCCGATCGAGATGCCGACGCGCACGGGTGGGCGGTCCGGGTCGCCGACGAGCTCACGGAACCCCGAATACCCTTCGGCGACGGCGGCGAAGCCGGGACGGGCGGAGAGCGGGCCGGTCTGACCGAACGCGGAGATCCGCACGAGGATGATCTCCGGATTGACCTCGTCGAGGACCTCGGGTCCGATCCCCCACTTCTCGAGCGTGCCCGGCCGGAAGTTCTCCAGGACGATGTCGGAGCGGCGGACGAGTTCGAGGACGGCGTCGCGTCCGGCCTCGGAGCGGAGGTCGAGGGTCACGGACTTCTTGTTGCGGTTGATCGTCCGGTAGAGCATCGACGTCGTCCCGGCCTTGAGCCGCCAGTTGCGCAGTTCGTCGCCGGTGCCGGGGCGTTCGACCTTGATGACCTCGGCCCCGAAGTCGGCGAGCATCCGACCCGCCGTGGGTGCCGCGATGTAGTTGCCGAGTTCGAGGACTCGCACCCCGGTGAGCGGGAGGCGGCGCGTTGTCATGGGAGGCTCCTGTTCGTGCACGGACTGCGAGACGCTCAGGCGCATCTGTCACTGGTCTCGCCCGAGCAAACCGAGAATGAGATCACGATCGATCTTCGCATGTTCGTAGGACACATCGAAGGCCATGGCACGATCCTGTCGCTGAATCCCGCCGAGGATGGTCTCATGATCGTCCAGCGCACGCTGGTGCATCGGCCCTTGCTGGGCTGCGCTGCCCCAGATGTGCAGGGGCGCGCTGAGACTGATTCGCCGATCGAGACTCTGAATGATCTCGTGGAGCATCGGCTGGTGGGCGGCATCGATGATGGCGTGATGGAACTTCCCGTCGGCTGCTTGAGCGCCACGAGGATCATTCCTGTCCACGGCCAACCGGAACTCATCGAGCGCTCCTGAGATCGCAGTGAGATCGCTTTCGGTGCGTCGCATGGCCGCGGTCTGGGCAGCGAGCGCGTAGCCCAGCGCAATGGCGTCGATCGTCTCATCCAGCTGGGCGAGGTCGGACCCGAAGACACGCTCGACCGCTCCTCCGGCAGCAATGCTGCTCACGTCCATGACGAACGCACCACCCGTGCGCCCGCGCCTGGTCTCGATGCATCCCCGATCGATAAGCACGGACAGTGCATTGCGGACGGTGCTCCTGCCGACGGCAAGGGTCTCGGCCAGTTGGCGCTCGCTCGGCAGGCGCGTACCGGGAAGGAAGTCGCCTGCGGCGATCGCCGTAAGGAGACGATCGACGATCGCTGCGGTCTTCGGGTTGTCAGGCACCGGGGTGAGTTGGTTGTCGGTATGCGGCATCGCAAGCCCTCCACTGGTTCGGAACCGAACCGCGGCTCCGACTAGCCGCATGTTCTGTCTGACAGTTCTCAGAATGGTATTGCCATTAAACCATTTACTTCGTACCGTGGTCCATGTCACAGCATCGTCGAACTTCTTCAGAGCGGTGCTCGTGACGCTCTCACCTCGCCGTTCGGACTCCGGCCCACAGCTTCGGCCGCTGACCCACTACCAGCAGTTCTTGACAAGGAAGTCCCATGAACCGTTCCGAACCAAGCAACTCGAACCCACAGAAACCGCCCCTGCCTCCGGAGGCGACCGATGAGGCGCACACTGTCGAGTCCTTCGGATACACGCAGGAGCTGCGACGCTCGATCTCGACGACTGACCTCATCATCTACGGCCTCATCTTCATGGTGCCGATCGCCCCCTGGGCGATCTTCGGAACCGTGTACAACGAAGCCAAGGGCATGGTTCCCCTCGTCTATACGATCGGGCTGATCGCCATGATCTTCACCGCCCTGTCGTATTCGCAGATGTCCCGCCGCGTACCCTTGGCCGGTTCGGTGTTCTCCTACGTCGGTGCCGGTGTCCATCCCAACCTCGGGTTCTTCGCCGGATGGGTGATGCTGCTCGACTACCTGCTCGTCCCGACTCTGCTCTATGTGTTCGCCGCCGAATCGATGGTCGGCATCTTCCCGGGCACAGAACGCTGGATCTGGGCACTCGTGTTCGTTGCCATCAACACGATCGTCAACCTCGCCGGGGTCAACTCGATCAAGCTGATGAATCGACTCTTCCTCATCATGGAGCTCTTCTTCGTCGCCGCCTTCATCGTCATCGCCGTGACCACTCTCAACGGGGGAACTCTGCCCAACGCAGAATGGGCAACCACTCCGATGTGGAATCCCTCCGAAGTGACTGCGCCGCTCATCGCGGCGGCGCTGTCCATCGCGGTGCTCAGCTTCTTGGGATTCGACGGCATCGCCACCATGGCAGAGGAATCCACGGGAGGACATCGATCGGCAGGACGGGCGATGATCGTCTCGCTGATCGTCGTGGCGGTGCTGTTCATCACCCAAACGTGGCTGGCCAGCCTGCTCGCCGGAGGCATCGATGCGTTCCCGGAGGACAAGGTCGGCAATGCCTTCTTCGACATCGTCGCCGCAGCTTCCACCACCGGGTGGGCGAAGGCGTTCCTCGTGTGCAATGTGCTCGCTGTCGGCATCGCCAACGCCATGGCCGCCCAGGCGGCGACCTCGCGCCTGCTGTTCTCGATGAGCCGCGACAAGAAGCTGCCCGGGTTCCTCCACCAGGTCAATAAGCGACAAGTGCCGCAGAACGCGATCCTCGTGGTGTCCGGACTCAGCGCGATCCTCGTGGTCTTCTTCGTCGGCCAGATCGGGCTCATCTCCTCCATGGTCAACTTCGGCGCGCTCTCCGGCTTCCTCCTCCTCCACTTCGCCGTCATCTGGTCATACACCGTGCGCGGCAGATCGAAGGATTGGCTCAACCATGTGATCCTCCCCGGCATCGGGTTCCTCATCATCGGGTACGTTCTCATGAACAGCGACATCCTGGCCAAGATCGGTGGACTCTGCTGGCTCCTCGTCGGCATCATCGTCTTCATCGTCTATCGGAAGAAGGGTGCCGGGATCTCTGCCCTTCCTGCCGAACCACAGCCGACACCCGAAGAGACCACGACGAGACAGGACATCTGATCATGACCGCAACCACTCACTTCCTCCCCAATTCACTCGGCAAGGGTGCATTCGATGCCGGTGCCGAACCGGTTCTGCGCATCAAGCCGGGAACCGGAGAGACCATCGGGTTCGAAACCGATGACGCCGTCTACGCGCAGTTGGCAGAGCGCGGATCCCTCGCCGAGGTCACCGCACAGATCAACCCCATCACCGGTCCCGTGTACGTCGAGGGCGCGGCACCGGGCGACACGCTTGCCGTGACCATCCACGACATCGACCTCATCGACCACGGGTGGTCGGTCTACCTGCCCGGAGTCGGCGCATTGTCCGCACGAATGGGCGAGGCGGCCATGGCTCGGAGGATTCCCATCCGATCCGATGAGGTGGTCCTCACCGACACCCTGAGCGTGCCCGTCCGTCCCATGATCGGGTGCATCGGGACCGCTCCTGCCCAGGGCACCGGGTCGACGATCATGCCGAGTTACTCATTCGGCGGCAATATGGATCTCACCGACGCCGCTCCCGGGTCGACCGTTCACCTGCCCGTCGAGGTCGACGGCGCGCTGCTCTCCATCGGGGATCTCCACGCGATCATGGCACGCGGAGAATCGTCCTTCGTCGCCATCGAAGCGCAGGGCACGGCGATCGTGTCCGTCGATCTCATCAAGAACACGTCGCCGCTTCGTGCTCCGCGCATCGAAACCGACCGTGAGTGGATCTTCGTCGGCCTCGGCGATCCGGTACAGGATTCGATCACCGCCGGATACGAGGACATGTTCGACTTCCTCGTCCGGGACCACGGGTGGAACCGCGACGACGCCTATGTGGTCATGAGCGCTCTCGCCCATTCCGAACTGGGAGGGCCCACCGGTTCGACAGACCCAGATCCGCTGCATCCCATGGCCGCGGTCGGCGCAGTGACCGTCCACCGGCTGCCCAAGTCCGTGCTCACCTGACGTCGAAGTCGAAGCGACCAGGTCGCCGCCTCATCCCGCAGATCCGCCGTCGACCGCGTAGCGTGGGGGTATGGCGACTCAACCCCCCGACGGCCCGGTCGACTTCGATCTCATCAGGATGATCGCCGAGGCGACCGCCGACGACAGCGACCCGGTCCCCCTCCTCGACCTCGCCTCCACCTTGGCTGCCGCCCTCATCCGCGACACCGCCGAGAAGAGAGGCGACACCGACCACTACCCCCTGATGTCACCGCAGACGCGTGCGGAGGTCCAGCGGGAGGGTCTGGTCGCCCTGCAGTCGATCGCCGCGCAGATGCTCGAGTCCACCGACGGCGCTGCCGAACCGCTCGTGCGCGTGTGGGCGGCGATGTTCGACGACGAGCTCTTCCGCCGCCGCCTCCTCCGCGACCTGCCGCCGCGCAACCGTCACGTCCCCGACTGGGTGCGCCGCGCCGACGAGATCCGACCGCGCCGGGCCGCGACGATCGTCTCGCCCGTGCTCATCGAGGAGACGGTCTTCGTCGAGATCACGACCGCGGCCCGATCGTGCACGCTCGCCGTCGCGATCGAACGCAGCGGGCGCCCCTTCCTCGAGGACGCGTTCATCACTCCGGAGTCCTTCGACTCCGTCATGGCCGGCATCGTCTCCAACCCGGAGCTCGACGTCGACCGCATCGAACTCGACCCGGCCGATGCGCGCGCCCGGATCACCGACGCCCTCGAGATGAGCGACCACATCGTGCCTCCCGTCGAGACGGACTCCTGGCCGGGCATCCGAGCCTTCACCGAGTGGATGATCCGCCTCCTGCCGGCCGGCGGGACCGGGATCGAGCTCAGGGAGTGGACGCCCGAGGAGCTCGAATACCTGGCCTCGGAGTTCCACGCCTCCCCGTGGGCGGCCGGCCTGACCGTCACCGAACGCGATCATGCCCTCCGGCTCTTCGAACTCCAGGCCAACTACGGCAACAACGATCCCCTCCGCTGGTCCGGCACCTTCGTCGACTTCCTCCTCCACGACCTCTACCCCCGCAAGGTCATGGCCCCCGACGACTACATGCTCGCGATGCCGGCAGCCCTGGCTGCCCTCGTCCAGTACGCCAACGAGCGCTCCGGGGTCGATCCGAGCTTCACACGCAACGCACTGGACGCGCTCGAAGCCGGGAGCGCGGCCTACGTCCGACGGATCACCGAAGGGCCGATCGGCTACTCGGAGTACCTCGATTCGCCCGAGTTCCCCCTCACCGAGGAGGAGTACCAAGCCCTGCCTGCAACCCTCAGAGCGCTCATCGACGACGACCTGGCAGGCCCGCCTCCCGATCTGGATCCGGTGTGGGGCCGCTTCCTCAGCGACTACGTCGGCGGGCCCGAGAACCTCGCCAGCCTCGACACCGTACCGCTGCCGCTCGAGGACTTCGACCCGTCCGGCCTTCCCGACGACGTCGTCGACCGGCTGCAACCGCTCCTACCGCAGATCCGCACGATCGCCGTGGACTTCTTCGCCGATGCTGAGATCGCGACGATCACCTACCGGATCCTCGCCGAGGTGGCCCGCCGTGACCCTGCCATCTTCCGCCGCAGGTTCGCCGACGCGAACATGCTCGCCGCCCTGTTCTGGATCGCCGGCAGCAACAACGACGCCTTCGACTTCAGCGAACGCAACGGCGTGGAGCGTTCGGTCAAGAACCTCCAGGCCCACCTCGGCGTGAAGACGGCACCGAACCAGCGCGGGAACACGCTGCTCCGCGCCCTCGGACGCCCGAGCGAAGGGATGGGCGTCATCCTCGGCGATCCGGGGCTGCTCACCTCCGAACGCCGAGCTCGGCTCATCGCCATCCGCGAGGCGGTCGCCCCGGACAGCTGAGCCGCGCTGTCAGAACTCGACCTTCTCCGCCCCTTTGAGGCCGAGCATCGCCCGCGCTTCGTCGGGGGTGGCGACCTCCATACCGAGCTCCTCGACGATGCGGACCATCTTGCTCACCTGCTCGGCATTCGATTCGGCGAGTCGGCCCGGTCCGATCCACAGCGAATCCTCGAGGCCGACCCGGATGTGCGAGCCCATCGTCACCCCCATCGTCGCGAGCGGCTGCTGGTTGCGCCCGGCGCCGAGGATCGACCACTCGTAGTCCTCGAGGAGCCGGTCCGCGGTCCGGCGCATGTGCATGAGATCCTCCGGGTGCCCGCCGATCCCGCCGAGGAGGCCGAAGACCGACTGGACGAACAGCGGGCCCCTCGCCAGTCCCCGGCTCTGGAAGTGGGCGAGATTGTAGAGGTGGGAGATGTCGTAGCACTCGAACTCGAACCGGGTGCCGTTCGCATTGCCGATCTCGAGGATCCGCTCGATGTCGGCGAAGGTGTTCTTGAAGACGAGGTCACGGGAGTTCTCGAGATGCTCACGCTCCCACTCGTGGTCGAACTCGGTGTACTTCTCGAGCATCGGGAAGAGCCCGAAGTTCATCGACCCCATGTTCAGGCTCGCAAGCTCCGGTTTGAACGTCGCGACCGGGCGCATCCGCTCCTCGACGCTCATATGCGGGGATCCGCCGGTGGTGATGTTGACGACCGCCTCGGTGTTCGCGGCGACCTTCTCGAGCACGGGGGCGAAGTGCTCGGGATCCTGCGAAGGTCGACCGTCCTCGGGATCCCGGGTGTGGAGGTGGAGGATCGCCGCGCCCGCCTCGGCGGCGCCGATCGCGGCATCGGCGATCTCATCCTGACTCACCGGCAGGTGGGGCGACATCGACGGGGTGTGGATGGCCCCGGTGACCGCCGAGGTGATGATGACTTTGCGTGGCTGTGCCATGGTTCGTTGTCCTCTGGATTCGGTGGGGTGCTCAGTAGAGCTTCTCGGTGTTGCCGTCGACGGCCATCGCCTGCCCGGTGACGTGGGAGGCCATCGCCGAGGCGAGGAACACGGCCATATCGCCGATCTCGCTCGCCTCGGCGAGCTTGCCCAGGGATGCCTGCGAGGTGTAGAGCTCGGTGACCTCGGCGACGGTGGACCCGAGCATCTGAGCCTTCGCGGCTATGACCGCGTCGATGCGGGGACCGCCCACGGCGCCGGGGCAGATCGCATTGCACCGGATCCCTTCGACCCCGAGTTCGATGGCGAGGGTCTTCGTCAGCCCGACGACCGCCCACTTCGACGCCGAGTACGGGCTGCGCCCGGCCATGCCGAGGCGCCCGGCGGCCGAGGAGAGGTTCACGATCGAGGCGCGCTCGCTCGTCCGCAGCAGCGGCAGGAAGTGCTTGACGCAGTAGAACTGGCTGTGGATGTTGACGTCGAACGTCGCCAGCCACGCCCCCGAGTCGAGTGTTTCGATCGGACCCGTGGGTCCGGCGATCCCGGCGTTGTTGACGAGGACGTCGAGACCTCCCCACTCCGCACCCACCTCGGCGGCGAGAGCCCTGACCTCGTCCTCGTCGGCGGCGTTGGAGACGGTGGCGCGCAGGCCCGCCTCGGCGGCGTCGGCGACCGCGGTCTCGGCGATGTCGGTCACCCACACCTGCGCCCCGGCGGTGCGGAAGCGCTCGGCGATGCCGCGTCCGATTCCGGCCGCTCCCGCGGTGATGAGCACGCGTGCCCCGGTGAGTCCGAGCAAGTCCATGATGTGTCCTTCCGTAGTTCTCGCAGCCGTCACTGATCCGCCTTGGGGGCTGGATCGGGGGTCGCCGAGGCGGTCGGAACGTCCGTCCGCTCGCCTTCGTGTCCGCGCTTAAGGAACGGGATGAGGCACGCGCCGATGACGCAGACGGCGATGATGAACCACAGTCCCGAGGTTGCCGATCCGGTGAGGTCCTCCATGTAGCCCATGATGTAGGGGCCGAGGAATCCGCCGAGGAGGCCGATCGTGTTGACCAGCGCGAGCCCGGCGGCGAGGCTGACTCCGGTGAGCCGGGTGGCGGGGAAGGTGAAGAGGATCGGCTGGAGGACGAAGAAGTTGAACGCGGCCAGCGAGAAGCCGATGAGGCCGAGGACCGGACCGCCGATCGCACCGATGATGTAGCCGGCGATGATGCCGATCATCGCAGCCAGGGCGATCTTCTTCGACATGCTCGCGGTGGTGGCGAAGCGCGGCAGGAGGAGGGCGCCGATCGCGGAGAAGACCCACGGCACGGCGGTGAGCAGGCCGATCTCGACGGTGTTCATCTCACCCCAGCTGCCGACGATCGTCGGCAGGAAGAAGTTGAGGGCGTAGACGGCGAGCTGATGGCCGAAGTAGACGCCGATGACGAGGAGGATCTGCGGGTCGCGGACGATGTCGAGGAGCCGGTGGTTCGCAGCTCCGTGGGCGCCGGCGGCCTCCTCGGCGGCGATCGTGCGCTCGAGCCAGTCGGCTTCCTGCGGGGAGAGGAACTTCGCGGTGCGGGGGCTGTCGGGCAGGAACTTCCAGACGATGAGGGCGAGGACGCACGCCGGCAGACCTTCGATGAGGAACATCCACTGCCAGCCGTGGAGGCCGAGCAGGCCGTCCATCGTGAGCAGGAGTCCGCCGATGGGGGCGCCGATGATGTTGGCGATCGAGACGCCGAGGAGGAACATGCCGTTGGCCTTGGCCCGGTCCTTCACGGTGAACCACTGCGTGAGGTAGTACATGACGCCGGGGAAGAGTCCCGCCTCGGCGATGCCGAGGAGCATGCGGAGGATGTAGAAGGACCATTCGCCCTGGACGAACATCATCGCCGCGGAGATGAGACCCCACGTGATCATGATCCGCATGATCCACCAGCGGGCCCCGACCTTGTGCATGATCATGTTCGAGGGAACCTCGAAGAGGGCGTAGGTGAGGAAGAAGAGGCCCGCGCCGATGCCGAAGGCCGTCGCGGAGATGCCGAGGTCGATCTCGAGGCGGTCCTTGGCCATGCCGATGTTCGTCCGGTCGAGGAACGCGAGGATGTAGGCGGCGATGAGCAGCGGCATGAGACGGGCGAAGATCACCCGGTTGAGCACGGCCGGGGGTCGCAGCCCGTGTGCGGTGGAGTTCGTCATGGTCGTCCTTGTCGTGGTTCGGGCACGGCAGCGTTGCCGTGCTCACGGATCGGTGCGGGATGGCGGTGGTGCTGGTGGGATGGTGCTGGTCGTGGGGTCTCAGAGTGCGGTGTCAGGGTTGAAGGGTGTCAGGCCGGCGGGTGGTCAGGGAGTTGAAGGTCTCCGGGTGGCATCCGCAGCTCGTGCCGATGTGGAGCCGGTGGGGGCAGATCACGGTGCGGGTGGGGGTGCTCGGGTCAGCGATGCGTTCGAGGAGGACGGTGAACGCCGATCTCGCCATCTCGGCGACGGGTTGGACGATCGTCGTCAGCCCCAGCAGCGGCGAGCGCGAGCGGGCGAGTCCGTCGCTGCCGACGACGATGAGGTCGTCGGGGATGTCGATGCCGGCTACGAGGGAGTGCTCGATGATGCCGAGGGCCACCTCGTCGGAGCCGCAGACGATGGCCTGGGGCCGGTCGTGGGGGTCGGCGAGAAGCTCTTCGGCGGCGATGCGTCCGCCGTTGCGGTTGAGTCGGGTGCTTACCCGCCACCGTCCCGGGATGGTGATCCCGTGTTCGGCGGCGGTGGTGATGAAGGAGTGCTCCCGGGTCGCCGAGGCGGTCGAGAAGCGGGGACCGATGACCGTGGCCACCCGGTCGACGCCGTGTCCGAGGACATGGGTCATGAGCTCCCGGGCCGCCTGGGCGTCGTCGATGCCGATGAAACTGGCGTCGGCGTGCTCGACGGACCTGGAGAGGTTGACGACGGGGATGCGCGCGGCGCTCAGGGTTCCGTGGGCGCGGGCGTCGAGGCGCATGCCCCCGGTCGAGATGACGCCGTCGACGCCGCGGGCGGCCATCGTCGTCGCGACGTGGGCGAGGCGTTCGGGGTCGTCGCCGGTGGTGGCGACGAAGACGTCGAAGCCTTCGGCGTCGGCGGCTTCGATGATCTCCTGCGCCCAGTGCATGTGCATGTAGTTGACCATCGAGGGCACGATGAGTCCGATGACGCGGGTGAGGGTGCGGTTGTGCTGGGCCGTCGTCAGCGGTGAGCGGTAGCCCAGGTCGTTGGCGGTTTCGATGACCTGCCGCCGGACCGTGGCCGAGACGCCCTGCTTGCCGTTGAAGACGTAGCTCACCGTCGCCGTGGACACACCGCACGCACGAGCCACCTGAGCCGCTGAGACCCGCGGCCGGGGCTTCGCCGTCTGCCTGTCGTCCATGGTGACCCTTCACGTCCTCGTAAAGCTCGCCTGCGGTGTGCAGGTCGACTGTCTCCATTGGACGCCCGCAGCCGAACGTTAAGCAATGTTAAGTCAGATGAGGGTGCGCGGGTGGCAGCGCGGTCGTAAGACTGCAGGTCGGATCGGTGAGCTACCCGGACCGACCCCGCCGAGGTGGGGGCCGGTCAGGTGGTGTTCGCCGATTGCGGGTCGGCGACCGGGTGGGTGCGCCTAGGCGTCGGCGCGGTCGAAGGCCTGCGCGGCGTAGCCGGCCTTCGCTCGGCGCGGGACGACGACGACGGGAACCGGGGAGTTCTGAAGGATCCGCGTCGCATGGCTGCCGAGGGAGACCCGTTTGAGGGTGCCGAGGCCCGAGGAGCCGAGCATCATCACCTCGGGGTCCTTCCAACCGATGCTCGTCAGCGCCGCCGCCCAGTTCGGGCCGGTGCCGATCGCGACCTCCGTCTCACCGGGGCTGATGTCGAGTTCGTCGATCGAGCAGAGGATCTCGTCGGTGTCGTGGCGGACCACCTTGGTCCACTCGTCGACGATGCCGGCTTCGACGTCGAGACCGATGCTCGCCGCCGAGAGCACACGCGAGCGCGGCGCGAACGAGGCGATGCGGAAGGGCACCCCGGATTCCGCGGAGACCATCGCGGCCCCGAGGACGAGGTCGGCCGAGGTGGACGAACCGCTGTACGCGGCGGTGATGCGCTGGAGCTTCGCCTTCGCCTCGGCGCGGAAGCCCTCAGGGGCGAGGACGACCGGCAGTTCGGCGCTGTGGAGGAGTCCCGTGGAGACCGAGCCCAAGGTGATGCGGCCCTCCCGACCGTCGGCAGCGGAGCCGACGACGAGGCGGTAGGCGCCGACGCGGCGGCTGACCTCGAGCAGACCTCGGCGGGAGGACCGGGCCGGATGGACGATGACCTCGGTCTCGATGTCATCGGGAACGAGCTCACGCGCCTGAGACAGGGACGCCTCGGCGACGGTGTGGATATAGGACTGGAACTCCGCGTCGATCTTGTCCCGGTTGGGCGGCCACGCGGTCGAGCTCACCGAGACCAGGGTGAGGGTCTTCGCATACGACCGGGCGAGGACGACTCCGAGCTCGACCGCCGAGGAATCGTCCTGACCTGGGGCGACACCGACGACGATGCTCATGACCTACCTCCCGGGGTCTCGCCGCGTTCGGCGGCGGCCTGCTGTTTTCCGAGCACGGAGTTCTTGCGGCCGAAGATGAGGTAGAGGCCGATGATGACGGCGGTCCAGACGAGGAAGACGAGGATCGTGATCGGGCGGAGGCTGCCGATGATCCAGAAGCAGCCGAGGATCGAGAGGATCGGCAGGACCGGGTAGAAGGGCACCTTGAAGCCGCGTTCGAGGTTCGGTTCGCGGATGCGCAGGAGGATGACGGCGAGGGAGACGACGACGAAGGCGACGAGGGTGCCGATGCTCGTCATCTCGGCGAGGAAGTTGATCGGGATGAACCCGGCCATGATCGCGATGACGATGGTGACGACGATCGTGCCCTTGACCGGGGTGAGGGTGCGCGGATTGACGTCCTGGAAGAGCTTGGGCATCATGCCGTCGCGGGCCATGGTGAACAGGATGCGGCTCTGGCCGTAGATGGACACGAGGGTGACGCTGAAGATCGAGATGACGGCGCCGGCGGCGACGACGGTGCCCGGCCAGGTCGAGCCGACGATGTTCTCCAGGATCTCCGACAGGCCGGCGTCCTGGCCCTTGAACTTCTCCCACGGCTGGGCGCCGAGGGCGGCGACGGCGACGAGGACATAGATCGAGGTGATGATGATGAGTGCGGCGATGAGAGCCCGAGGCATCGTCTTCTTCGGGTTCTTCGTCTCGTCGCCGGCCGTGGCCACGGAGTCCATGCCGACGTAGGTGAAGAAGATGATGCCGGAGCCGGAGACGACGCCGGCGAGGCCGAAGGGGGCGAAGTTCGCGAAGTTGTCGGCGTTCCAGCCGGTGAGGCCGACGACGACGAAGAAGACGAGGACGCCGAGCTTGATGCAGACCATGACCGTGTTGGCGACGACCGATTCGCCGGTGCCGCGGACGAGGAGGAAGCAGCACATGGCCAACAGGATGATGGCCGGCAGGTTGACGATTCCGCCCTCTTCGGGAGCGTAGGCGAGCGCATCGGGGATCTGGAAGCCGAAGAGGTTGAAGAGCAGCTGGTTGACGTACTGCGACCAGCCGACCGCGACGGCCGCACCCGCGACTCCGTACTCGAGGAGGAGACACGCGGCCACACCCATCGCGGGCAGTTCGCCCAGCGTGGCGTAGGCGTACGAGTACGAGGATCCGGACACCGGCACGCTGCCGGCGAGTTCGGCGTAGCAGATGACGGCGAGGCCGGCGACGACGCCGGCGATGACGAAGGACCAGATGACCGCGGGACCGGCGACGGGCACCGATTCGGAGAGGATGAAGAAGATGCCGGTGCCGATGGTCGCGCCGACGCCGATCATCGTCAGGGAGAAGAATCCGATCGTGCGCTTGAGTTCGCTTCCGGTCTCCTCATCGCCTTTGGGCACGGGTTTGACCCGGAATAGCTGCTGCCTCAGGGAGCTCATGACTGTCCTTCCCGACATCATCGTCTTCGTTCAGACAGTGCACCGGGCGGGACGGGGGAATCCTGTCGCCTCTGGCGTGCACTCTGCTAAGGAGACCATACTGCACGGTGGTCCACCAGGCGAGACGATCGGTCGGATTTCCCTGCGAGCTGCGGTGCTCTCGGTGTGTCGCGGAAGGTGAAGGGTCGACGAGCCGCGTGACCAGCGGGTCCGCATTGTATTCAACCAAGTGGTTGACAAAGGTCCCGCGCAGGTCTAGATTCGTTGTCAACCACATGGTTGATCACAGGGTCGCCCCGGAGGCGTTCGCGACAAAGACGATCGCGACGAAAGCGTTCGCCGGGGACCCGATCACCAGGGAACCGATCACCGGACGAGCGGAAGGACGTGAGATGGCCGATCAGCTTTCGAAGGTGTTCGCGGCACTCGCCGATCCCACTCGTCGGGACATCGTCGCTCGCCTCAGCGTCGCCGATGCCACGGTGAGCGAACTCGCCGAGCCCTACGACGTGAGCGTCCAGGCGGTCTCGAAGCACCTCAAGGTACTCGAGGATTCGGGGCTCGTCAGTCGGTCGCGCGATGCGCAACGGCGGCCGGTCCACCTCGAGGACAACGTCTTCGACCTCATGACGAAGTGGATCGAGCGATACCAGCGCCAGGCCGAGGACCGCTACCAGCGCCTCGACACGGTGCTCGAGGAGATGGACAACGACAATGAATGATGCAGAGGAGAATGACATGACCACCGACACCGATTACAGCCAGGTTCAGCTCGACGTGCCCGAGGGCACACAGTCGATGACGATCACCCGCGACTTCCAGGCGAGCCCGGACCGGGTGTTCCGGGCACACATGGATCCGGAGCTCTTCGTCCGGTGGAACGGGCCCGAGTCGATCACGAACACGATCCGCGCCTGGGAGCCGACGACCGGCGGGAACTGGAGCTACGTCGCCAGCGACGACGACGGCGAGTACGGGTTCTTCGGGTCGTTCCACGAGGTCCGGGAGAACGAACGGATCGTCCAGACGTTCACGTTCGAGGGCTTCCCCGATGCGGTCAACCTCGAGATCATGACGCTGACCGACCTCGGCGACGGGCGCACGCGGCTGTCGTCGACGGCGGTCTTCGACTCGGTCGAGTCCCGGGACGGGATGGTCGCTTCGGGGATGGAGTCCGGCATCGTCGAAGGATACCGCAAACTCGACGCCCTCCTCGCCGAGGAGGAGTGAGCGGATCCCGGCAGCGGAGTCAGGCGTCGGACTATTCGTCGACGCCTGACTCCGCGCGCTCGGCCATCATTGCGAAGTAGGCGTCGCGGCTGCGGGCGACGTGTGCTCCCATGAGGGCGGCGGCGTTCGTCTCCTGACCTGCGTCGACGGCGGCGAGGATCGCGCGATGCTCGGGCCACGCCTGGGTCCCACGGCGGCTGACGTTGAGGGAGTACAGCCACTCGATCTTCCCCGAGATCTGGCGCAGCAGGCTGATGAGCGAGAGACTGCCGCTGAGTTCGGCGATCGCGAAGTGGAAACGCATGTTGAGCACCGCGAGGTCCTCGAAACGACCTTCGGCGATGACGGCGTCGCCGGCCTCGAGGATCTCGTTGATCTCCTTGCGCACCGTCCGCCAGCGCGGGTCGGGTTCGCCGCCGCCGGCGTGGGCGGCGGCGCGCTTCGCAGCTCGCCTCGCGGTCGCGGATTCGAGGACGATGCGGATCTCGAAGAGGTCCTCGGCGTCCTCGATCGGCGAGGGCGCGACGATGCTTCCGACGTAGGGCCGCGATTCGACGAGCCCTTCGGCTTCGAGTGAGCGCAGCGCCTCGCGGACGGGGATCCGGGAGACCGCGTACTGTTCGGCCAGGGCCGTCTCCCGCAGCTTCGTCCCCGGCTCGAGGACCCCTGAGATGATGTCGGCTCTGATCCGGGCACCGACGACGAGCGGGCTCATCAGCGTCCCGCCGCGTATCCCTGGGCACCGCGCGGATTCGCCGCGGCCGCGAGCGTCCCGGTCTCCGGGTCCCGCGTCACGCACGAGAGCCGTCCGAGCTCCCAGTCCCCCGCCCGTGTCACCGCGTGTCCGCGCCTGCTCAGTCCGTCGATGACCTCCTCGCCGAGGCGGTCCTCGACGACGGCTCCCGCCGGCACCCAGGTGCGCGGCCAGAACGATCCGGCGAGCGCAGTGGTGTGCAGGGCCGGGGCGTCGATCGCCTGCTGCGGGGTGTAGCCGCCGATGAGCATGCGCAGGATCATGAGCAGCTGCCACTGCTCCTGCTGGTCACCGCCGGGAGAGCCCAGGGCGATGACCGGTTGGCCGTCCTTCGAGATGAGCGTGGGCGTCAGTGTCGTTCGGGGTCGCCTGCCCGGCACCAGCGCCGAGGGCGAGGTTTCGTCGAGCCACATCATCTGCAGGCGGGTGCCGAGGCAGAACCCGAGTTCGGGAATGGTCGGCGAGGACTGCAGCCAACCGCCGGACGGTGTGGCCGAGATGATGTTGCCCCACCGGTCGACGACGTCGATGTGACACGTATCGCCGTTGTTCACCCCGTTCTTCTGCACGGTCGGCTCCCCGATGCCCGCCTTGATGAGTTCCTCCTTATCCACCCCCTCGGGCACGAGTGGAGGGGTGAAGGCCGGGACGTTGCCGTTCCTGTCAGGCCCGGGCCGGAAATCGTCCGACGCGGCGTCGGCGATGAGCGTTCGCCGGCTCGCCGCGTAGTCCTCGCTGAGCAGCCAGTCGAGGTCGACATCGGCGTCGCCGTAGTATGCGTCGCGGTCGGCCATTGCGAGTTTCAGGGCCTCGAGGATCGTGTGGGCCCCGATCTCGGTCGAGGGGTCGAGGCGCTCGTCGTCGAAGCCTTCGAGGATGCGCAGGGTCTGGAGCAGCGCCGGTCCCTGTCCCCACGGGCCGATCTTCGCGATTTCGTACCCGCGGAAGGTGATCGTCACCGGGGTCTCGAACCCGGCGTCGAAGTTCGACATGTCGTTCACGGTGATGACCCCGGCGTGGTCCCCTCCGGTAGAGTGCCGGTGCGGGGTCATGACGAACTCGGCGATCGCCTCGGCGACGAACCCGGACTTCCACTCAGTCCGCGCAGCCCTGATCCGGTCGGCTCGGTCGCCCCCTGAACCCTGCGCTTCGGCACCGCTGTCGGCGGCGTCAGCACCGACGGTAGCCTCAGCCTTGCCACCAGCGGCGATGAGGTGGCGGAGCACTTCGGCGTAGGGGCGGTTGACGACGATCTCCCCAGCTTCGGGGATCCGACCACCCGGCATCCACAGCTGCGCCGAGGTCGGCCAGTGCTCGGTGAAGAGCTCCTGCACCCGCTCGATCGCGCCGACGACGCGGGCGATCACGGGATGGCCGTTCTCGGCATAGTCGATCGCGTAGGCAAGCACCTCGGAGAGCTCCCACGTCCCGTGCTCCTCGAGGAGCGCCAGCCACGCGTCGACGGACCCGGGTACGGCCGCGGCAAGCGCACCGGCGCCGGGGACCATGTCGAGGCCCTCGCTGCGGAAGTGCTCGATCGTCGCCGCTGCCGGGGCCGGACCTTGGCCCATGAGGATCTGCGGATGGGCAGGGTCATCAGCGGTCGCGAAGACCCCGGTCATGTCCCCGCCGGGACCGTTGAGGTGGGGTTCGACGACGTGGAGGACGAAGGCACCGGCGACGGCGGCGTCGAAGGCGTTGCCTCCCCGTTCGAGGACCGATTGCGCCGAGGCGGTCGCCAGCCAATGGGTCGACGCCGACATTCCGAAGTGGCCTTCGAGCGTCGGACGGGTGGTGAATGCTGCCGGCGGCGTGTACGCCATGTCGGTGTCCTTCGTGGTCGGTATTCCCCGTGGCCTGCGTGCCCAGTTGCCTGCGGTGGGTCGACGGTGATCCGCGCTCGATGACCCCTCGCCACGACACCGTCGGAGCAGTCTGAGCCTCGAACGTTCTGAGACTATTGCATACAATCTAACCTCAGGGAGTATTTTTGTATACGACCGACACGATCCACCCGACCTGCAAAGGGGCGCGATGAACCGCCGACTCGACCTGGCCATGCTGCTCGTGCTCACCTTCTCCACGGGGATGGTCGACGCGATCGGCTACCTCGGCTTCGACAAGATCTTCACCGCGAACATGACCGGCAATGTCGTCATCCTCGGCATGGCGCTCACCGGTGCCGATGATCTCCCGGTCCTCCGCCCGACGCTCGCGCTCGTCTTCTTCATGGTCGGGGCCGCCCTCAGCGGTCGGATCCTCGGTCGCCGAGGAGAGGACTGGCACCACCGGACGACGACGATCTTCACGCTCGTCGCCGTCGGCTGTGCGGGACTCGCGGTCTATGTCGGTGTCGTCCCCGATCCCGAGGTCGGGGTCACCGGCACGATCTTCACCTCGGCGCTCTCCACGCTCATGGGCACGCAGGCGGCTGCGGCGCGGAAGATGAAGATCGCCGACGTCACCACCGTCGTCGTCACCTCGACGATCGTCGGCCTCGCCTCGGATTCGCGGCTGGCCGGCGGGGACAGCACGAACTGGGCGCGCAGGGGTCTGGCCGTCGGGCTCATCCTCGTCGGTGCTCTGGCGGGGGCGGCGTCCCTGCTCATCAACCAGTGGATCGGCATCGCGATCGTCTCGGTCATCATCGCGGTCGCGGCATACATCGGCCACCGGGGCATGCATCGCCGCACCCGCACCGAGGCGGCCGCCCAGTCCCCCGCCGACGCAACAGTCTGACCAGCAGCTCGTCCGCGCCCGACCACCATCGACCACACGCTCGATCTACGCCGCACGCCCGTCTGGCTCGATCCGCGGGCGTTGCCTGGACCCTGAGTGACGATTCTGCGCTCGCCAATCAGCACTCAGCGTCCAGAACCCGGCACTCAGCGTCCAGAAACCGGCACTGCGTGGGCCAGGCCGACTTCGATCCGACGGTCGGACCGCTACCCGCTCCGGCGAACCACCCGCGCGTCATCCGCGCAGGCGGGTCATCTCCGGGTCGTAGAGCGGTTCGGCGGTGACGGTCGCGGGCAGTCGCTGTCCGAAGTACTCGATTTCGACCTTGTCCCCCACCGACAGGCTGTCCGGCAGCCAGGCGTAGGCGATGGCCTTCCCGATCGTGTACCCGTACGCCGCCGAGGTGACGTACCCGTCCGCGCGCCCAGCATCCGTACCCTGCGACGCCGAGCCCCCGACATACACCGGCTCTTTGCCGAGCACGATGTCACTCGGCACGTCGAGGGTGAGGCACGTGAGCTTCTTCGTCGTCCCCGCGGCCCGCTCCGCCAGTGCCGCCTTGCCGACGAAGTCATCCGTCTTCGACGCCTTGACCGCGAAGCCGAGGCCCGCCTGCTCGGGTTCGTGCTCGCTCGTCATATCCGTGCCGAAGGATCGGAAGCCCTTCTCCAGCCGCAGCGAGTTGAACGCCTCACGCCCGGCGGCGATGATGCCGAACTCCTGCCCGGCCTCCCACAGCACATCCCAGAGCCTGTGCCCGAGATCCGCCGAGGTGTAGAGCTCCCACCCGAGCTCACCGACATAGGACAGCCGCATCGCGGTGACCGGAACCCCGGCGATCGTGATGTGCTTCGTCCGGAAGTACTTCAGACCCTCGTCGCTGAGGTCGTCGTCGCTGACCGTGGCGATGACGTCCCGGGCGCGCGGCCCCCACAGCCCGATGCAGCAGGTCCCCGGCGTCATGTCGCGCACGCTCACCCACTCACTCGGATCGGCTGCAGACTGCTCGCGGGCGGCTCGGGTGATCGCGGCGAGATCGATGTTGCTGTTGGCGCCGACCTGGTAGGTCTCCTCGTCGAGGATGGCCACCGTGATGTCCGAGGTGATCCCGCCGGCCTCATCGAGCAGCAGCGTGTAACTCACCGCCCCGGGCTTGCGCAGCATCGACGAGGTCGTCAGCCCGTGGAGCAGTTTGCCCGCACCCGGTCCCTTGACCTCGAAGCGCTTGAGCGCGGTCATGTCGTACATCGCGACGTTCGTCCGCGTCTTCCACGCCTCGACCGCGGCGATCGGCGAATGGAACTCGTTCGCCCAGTCGTCGCGCTCCGGGGCCCGCCACTCCTCCGGCAGGTCGCCGAGCAGCGCGGCGTTCGCCTCGTACCAGTGCGGCCGTTCCCAGCCGGAGGCCTCGAGGAAGAACGCGCCGAGGCGCCTCTGCTGCTCGTTGAACGGACTGAGCCGCACGTCCCGCGGTGAGATCCGCGGCTGCAGCGGATGGAGGATGTCGTAGATCTCGCGGAAGTTCTGCTGCGAGGTCTCGCTCACGTACTCCGGCGTCGTCTGGATGTCCTCGAACCGGTTGAGATCGAGCCCGGAGAGGTCGGTCTCGGAATGGCCGTGGGCGATGAGCTCGGCCACGGCCCTGGCGACGCCTGCCCCATGGGTCACCCACACTGCCTCGGCGACATAGAACCCGTCGACGTTCCGGGACTGCCCGACCAACGATCCGCCGTCAGGGGTGAAGGAGAAGATCCCATTGAATCCGCGCTGGATCTGCGTCTGCGCGAGCTCGGGGAGGATCTCCTGGCTGATCGCCCATTCGCGTTCGAAGTCCTCGGGAGTGAACGTCAGCGACGAGGGCATCCGCTCGTCGGTGATCTCATCGGGCGAATACCGCGGCAGCGTGTCGAGGTCGACGGGCATGGGGCGGTGCGCGTACGAGCCGATGCCGATCCGCTCGCCCCACTCCCGGTAGTAGAGGTCCTCGTCCTGGTAGCGCAGGATCGGGGCGCTCGCCCCCTTCGGCAGCTCGTTCTTGCCGACCAGACTCGGCACCTCCGTCGACCACGCGAACTGGTGGGCCAGGGGCAGCAGCGGGATCGGGGTGTCGGCCATCGCGCCGATCTTCGGGCCCCAGAACCCGGCACACGAGACGACGATGTCGGCGGGAATCCGCTCGTCGCCGGAGTAGACGGCGGAGACCTTCCCTCCCGTGTGGTCGATGCCGGTCACGACCGTGCGGTCGCGGAACTCGACCCCGGCCGCACGTGCCCGTTCGATGACGAGCTGGGTTCCCTGCGCAGCGAGCGCAAGCCCGTCACCGGGGGTGAAGAGCCCGCCGAGGACCTTCTCCGCGTTGAGCATGGGGAACAGCTTCAGGGCCTCCTCGGCGTCGACCACCTCGGCGTCGACACCCCATGACCGGTTCCAGCCGGCCCGCCGCTCAAGGTCGCGGAGGCGTTCGGGGGTCGTGGCGATCTCGAGCCCGCCGACGGGCAGGAACGAGCCGCGTCCGTCCGGTCCGGTGAGCGAGGTGAGCTTCTCGATCGTGTACTGCGCGAACTCCGTCATCGACTTCGACGGATTCGATGAGAAGACGAGGCCCGGAGCGTGCGAGGTCGATCCGCCGGGGATCGTCAGCGGTCCCTGCTCGATGACAAGCGTGTTGGTCCAGCCCAATCGGGCGAGTTCGTCGGCGAGGTTGGCCCCGACGATGCCTGCTCCGATGATGACGACCCGTGGGGAGGGATTCGACACTGGGTTCTCCTTGCTGTGGTGAGGCTGCGATGGAATTGGTAGTGCGCTCAGGCGTCGATGACGAGGTCGGTCTTCGCCGTCGAGCAGCAGGGAAGGAACTTCCCCGCGTCGATCTCGCGGGCACGGATGCCGCCCTGATGGTTCATCTCAACCTCTCCTTCGAGTCTGACGACCTTGCACGAGCCGCACATGCCCTCCTGGCAGTTCGCCCCGATGCGCACCCCGGCCTTCCGGGCCGCGTCAAGGATGACGACGTCCGGGGCGACTCGGACGTTGATCCCCGACCGGAGGAAGGCCATGGTGAGCTCGCCTTCTCCCACGGTAGCGAAGCCGTCCGGGTCTGCGGGTCTCGATTCGCCATCGACTTCGGTCTCCCCTGCCCCCGCCTCGGCGAGGGCGGCTGGGGCGTCGACGGGAACGGCGGCGTCGGCGGGCACGGCCTCGAGCGGGGCACCGACCGTCTCGACGGCGCCGCCGGAGTCGTGCTCGGGTTCGTAGAGGTCGAAGGCGGAAGGCTGCTGCTCGTAGTACTCCTCGGCCGAGGACGCGAACTCCTCCGCGATCTCCCCGGCCAGGGCGACCTCCTCGGCGTATTCGAGGCGGGTGGCACGGTCGCCGGAGAAGAACTCCATGAAGATCGAGGTGTCGTCGACGCCGACGCGGGCGAGGCACTCGGTGGCCGTGTTGAGGTATCCCTCCGGCCCGCACGCGAAGACCTGGCGGCCGTTGGCGTCGGGGACCACCTCGTCGAGGAGATCGGCAGACAGTCGCCCGGCCCTGCCCGTCCACTTCGCACTCCCCTTCTTCGTCGTCTGCTTCCGATCGCCGAGGCAGTAGACGACCTGGATCCGGAAGTCGGCCTTCTCGAGGAAGTCGAGTTCGTCGGCGAACGCGAAGCGGTCGGGCGCCGAGCCGTGGTAGAGGAGGATGACGTCGGCCTGGCCCGGAAGCGAGTGGACCGTGCGGATCATCGACATCAGCGGGGTGATCCCGGCCCCGGCGGCGAGCAGGAGGTAGCGGGCGCGCCGGTCGTAGTCGGCGAGGTGGAAGGCCCCGACGGGTCCGAGCATCTCGAGCACCGTGCCCGGTCGGATCGACTCGTGCGCCCACGGGGAGACGAGGCCTGCCGGGTCGCGTTTGATCGTCACGGAGAACGTCCACGGTTCGGTCGGGGCGGACGAGATCGAGTAGCTGCGGGACTCCGGCTCCGCCTCGGCACCGTAGATGGGGAAGTCGATGTTCATGTACTGCCCCGACCGGAACGCCAGCGGCGCCCCGTCCATGCGGCGGAAGACGAAGGTCATCATGTCCCCGGCCTCGGGGATCGTCTCGACGCATTCGGCGGTGAACTCCTGGGGATGCCACGGACCGAGCGCGGTCGCGGCCCCGGCCGGTCCCGCCGTCGACCCGAGCACCCGGTTCCACGGCATCTCGAGGCCCCGGATCCGCTGCGCGAGCGGGATCGTGGGGTCGTCGACCACCCTCATTCCACGTGCTCCCGCATCCGGTCGATGTACCAGCCGATGAAGGCCTCGACCTGGTATTCGCTCTTCATGTACGGCCCCTGCTCGTAGAAGGGGCTGCCGGCGCCGGTCTGGCACAGCTCGACGAACGCCTTGTCCTGGAGGTTCGTCTGCTTCCACGTGTGGGTGAGCGTCTCGAGGTCGTAGTCGACGCCTTCGACGGCATCGTCGGCGACGAGCCAGGTCGTGCGCACGAGCGTCTGGTGCGGGTTGATCGGGTACGCCCCGAAGGTGATGACATGATCGCCGAGGAGGTGGAACCAGCTGTTGGGCTGCAGGTGCATCGAGCACCGCCCGAGCCGGAAGTCCGGCAGATCGCCGAGGAGCTTCTTCGACAGCCGGCGACCGTCGGCGGAGAAGGACTCCCCTGCCCCGTCGAGGGACTCCCGGGAGATGCGGATGCCCGCGACCCGGCCGAGATCCTCGATGACCTCGTAGGGCAGACCGTAGCGGCGGCACCGGAACTCCAGCGCCGCCTGCGCGGCCTGGTTGCGCTCCCACACATCGGTCAGATGCGTCGGCACCGTCTCATCGGTCAGCCCCCACGTCGGGAAGAGCGAGCACGCGAGCTCGGGGTGGCCGTCGCAGTGGTAGCACTCGCGGTTGTTCTCCATGACGAGCTTCCAGTTGCCCTCCTCGACGATGGTCTGCTGGTAGGCGACCTTCGTCTTCGCCAGCTCGTGCGGGGCGATGTAGGGGGCGAACAGCTGCGCCACCTCGGCGAAGTCGGTGGGCGGATCCTCGGCGAGGCAGAGGAAGACAAGGCCGGCGACGACCTGCACATGGGCTCGTTTGAGTGCATAGCAGGCCTTGTCGAAGGTCATCTCCCCCGGCGCCGAGGCGTGGATGAGGTCGCCGTCGGGCGAATAGGTCCACGAGTGGTAGCCGCACACGAGGTTGCCCGTCGTGCCCGAGGACTCGGTGAGGACGCGGGCGCCGCGGTGCCGGCAGACGTTGTGGAGGACGTTGACCCCGCCGTCGTCGGTGCGCAGGACGATGAGCGAGTACGGCCCGTAGTCGAGGGTGACGTAGTCGCCGGGTTCGGGGATTTCGGCGACGCTGCACGCGAAGACCCAGTGCTGGGAGAAGATCGCCTGCATGTCGAGGTTGAAGAGGTTCGCGTCGGTGTAGAACGGAGCCTCGAGTGAGAAGCCGGTGCGTCTGGTGTCGAGGAGCAGCCGGATCTCGTCGAGGCGCTCTTCGGTCATCCCTGCGGGGAAGCCCTTCTTCGTCGGTGCCAGATTGGTAGCGGTCAAATTCCCATCTCCCTTGATCCCCTGAGAATGCGCGCGGTCAGGGATGCCGTCTGCTCGTGGTCATCGCTGCCTCCGGCTGCCGGGCACGCCCATCGCCCGATCCCGCCGCGTCGCTGCTGTCACGATAGAACAGCCGAACACTGCGGGAAAAGCGCGAGATTCCGAAGAACAACATGCAGGAAAAGTGCATAATGTGAGCATGATCGATCCGCGTCTCATCACGCTGCGGACCTTCGCCGCCTCGGGCACGATCGCGGCCACCGCCGAACTCACCGGATACTCCCCCTCGGCAGTGTCCGCGCAGCTGCGCGACCTCCAGAATTCGCTGGGGATGACGCTCCTGACCAAGGACGGGCGGGGACTGCGGCTGACCGCGACGGGCAGGTACCTCGTCAGGCGTTCGGACCGGCTGATCTCCGTGTGGGAGGAGATCCGCGCCTCGTCGTTCACCGCCGGGGACCAGGCGCCTTCCCATTTCGGCATCGGCGGCTTCTCGACCGCCTCGGCGAACCTGCTCGCCCCGCTCGCGGCACACCTCCGCAGCACCCATCCCGACGTCAAGGTCCACGTCGTCGAGGCGAGCCCTTCGCGGTGCTTCGACCTCCTCGTCGCCGAGCGCATCGACCTCGCCGTCGTCGTCTCCCCGCAGGGCGACGCCCGGGTCGAGGACGACGCCCGGTTCGAGAAGATGGACCTCCTCGACGACCCGCTCGACGTCATGGTGCCCTCCGATCATCCGGTGGCCGGACTCGATGCGGTCTCGCTGTCCGAGCTCGCAGGCGAGGACTGGATCACCGCGGTGCCGGGCTCGCCGTACCATGCGCTCTTCATCGCCGCGTTCACGGCGGCCGGGGTGACGCCGACGATCTCGCACGAGTCCGTCGAGTGGGAGACCTCGGCCGCACTCGTCGGCGCCGGCGTCGGGGTCAGTCTCGTTCCCCGGCTCGCGAACCTCTCCGGCGAGGACAACGTCACCCGCGTGAGGCTGACGGGAACGGGGCGTCTGAGCAGGAAGATCATCGCGGCCGTGCGCACGGGCAGCCGGGGCTCACCGCTCATCCGCGAATCCCTGCGGCACCTGCGGGCGACCTCGCAGCGGATCCTGGCGACCCGCCTCGGCGAGACGGACTGAGACGCCGGATCTCCGCCCTCGGTATGCCCTTTCGGCCTCGCGTGGGTTCGATTAGCGTGGCAAGCGACGGGGTGTTGACAAACGCTTCCCTGCGCAACGAGACTGACACCACGTCTGATACAAGACTGATATTTCAGGAGGCCGTTCGGCACTCCCGCCGATTTCGCCTCACGATTCCGTCCGAACGGAGACTCAACGATGAGCAACAGGGCAATCAGCTACGCAGGTCCAGGCAAGGTCGAGGTCATCGACACCGACTACCCCGAGTTCGTCCTCAAGGACGGCCCCGGCGTCAATCCCGCCAACGTCGGCCGCAAGGTCGACCACGGCGTCATCCTCAAGACGGTCGCGACGAACATCTGCGGCTCCGATCAGCACATGGTCCGCGGTCGCACCACTGCGCCGGAAGGGCTCGTGCTCGGCCATGAGATCACCGGCGAGGTCGTCGAGGTGGGCCGTGACGTCGAGTTCGTCAAGGTCGGCGACCTCGTCTCCGTGCCCTTCAACATCTCATGCGGCCGCTGCCGCAACTGCAAAGAAGGCAAGACGGGCATCTGCCTCAACGTCAACCCCGACCGGCCCGGATCAGCCTACGGCTACGTCGACATGGGCGGCTGGGTCGGCGGGCAGGCCGAGTACGTGCTCGTGCCCTACGCCGACTGGAACGTGCTGAAGTTCCCGGACAAAGAGCAGGCGATGGAGAAGATCCTCGACCTCACGATGCTCTCGGACATCTTCCCCACCGGTTTCCACGGCGCGGTCGGTGCGGGCGTGCAGGTGGGGTCGACGGTCTACGTCGCCGGTGCCGGTCCCGTCGGACTGGCGGCGGCCACCTCGGCGCTGCTGCTCGGTGCCGCCGTCGTCATCGTCGGCGACCTCAACGAGGACCGGCTCGCGCAGGCTCGCAGCTTCGGCTGCGAGACGGTCGACGTCTCGAAGGGCGATCCGAAGGATCAGATCGAGCAGATCCTCGGCACCCCCGAGGTGGACTGCGGCATCGACGCCGTCGGCTTCGAGGCGCGCGGGCACGGCAAGGATGCCAGCCACGAGGCCCCGGCCACCGTGCTCAACTCGCTCATGGACATCACGCGGGCCGGCGGCAGCCTCGGCATCCCCGGGCTCTACGTCACCGGTGACCCCGGCGCCGTCGACGAGGCGGCGAAGGAGGGGTCGCTGTCGATGCGCTTCGGCCTCGGCTTCGCGAAGTCGCACGTCTTCGTCACCGGCCAGTGCCCGGTGATGAAGTACAACCGCGGCCTCATGCAGGCGATCCTCCACGACAAGGTGTCGATCGCGAAGAACGTCAACGCGACGGCGATCTCGCTCGAGGATGCTCCGCAGGGCTACGCCGACTTCGACTCGGGGGTGGCGAAGAAGTTCGTCCTCGACCCGCACGGCCTCATCCGCGCCTGAGCGGAAAGCCGCGCGCTGAGAGGGCAGCGCCCACACTCATCGAGACCGCCACTTAGCGTCGAGACCACCTGTCACACGGTGCAGTCTCGGCGCGAAGTGGCGGTTTCGACGCGATCCGCTCGACGACGAGCGCAGTGCGGCGACCCCTTGTCGCCGCACTGCGCGCACCCCTCACCGGAAGTTCGGGACGACCTCGTCGATGAAGAGCTGCAGGGACGCCTTCTTCTCCTCGTGGGTGAGAGCGTTGTCCGACCAGAAGCTGTACTCGTCGTAACCGAGGTCCTCGTAGTGCCTGATGCGTTCGGTCACCTCGGCGGGGGTGCCGATCATCGCGGACTTGTGCAGTGACTCGAGTTCGAACTCTGGGCGATCGGCGAATCGCTCCTCCGGCGTCGGGTCGAGGAACCCGTTGACGGGGTCCTTCTTCCCGAACGCCCACGCGGAGAACGTCCGGTAGTACTTGTTGATCCCGGCGGCCCCGACCTTCCAGCCCTCGGGGTCTTCGGGCGAGTGGAGGTAGGTGTGCCGGAGCACCATGATCTCCGGTCGCTTCTCCACCTCGGGGTGCGCTGCGAGCGCGGTCTCGAACTTGTTCATCAGGTCCTCGACTTCGCGGTCGTCCTTCATCAGCGGAGTGACCTGGACGTTGCAGCCGTTGGCCACGGCGAAGTCGTGGGTCTCGGGACTGCGTGCGGCCAGCCAGATCGGCTGTGTCGGCTGCTGGACGGGCTTCGGCACGGCGGTCGAGACGGGGAACTGCCAGTGCTTGCCCTCGTGCGCATAGTCGCCCTGGAGCAGGGCCCGCATCGCAGGCACGAGCTCGCGCAGGTACTCGCCGCCGTCAGCCGCCGGCATTCCGCCCGCCATCCGATCGAACTCGAACTGGTAGGCGCCGCGGGCGATGCCCACCTCGGCGCGGCCGCCGCTGATGACGTCGAGGAGCGCGACCTCGCCGGCCGCGCGCAGCGGATGCCAGAACGGGGCGATGATCGTTCCCGAGCCCAAGCGGATCGTCGACGTCTGTGCGGCGAGCGCGGCAAGCTGCTGCATCGGTCCAGGTGAGGCGACGTACTCCATCGAATGGTGCTCGCCGATCCACACTGTCCCGAAACCGCCGGCCTCGGCCAGCTGCACGAGTTCGACGAGGTTCTGCCAGTGCTGCTCGGCGCTGATCGAATCGTCCCAGCGTTCCATGTGGACGAAGAGGGAGAAGCGCATGAGTGGTCCTTTCCTTCGGTTCCGGGTCACCCCGGAACACTGCTCAGTGTGTGTCTGTGTCTGTCGGCCGGTGATCGTGTGCTCCGTGTCCGCGTCCGCCCGGCATCCGCGGATCAGTAGCTCGCTGTCCGCGTCCGGCTCCTCACCCCCGCAATGGCGGGGCAACTCACCCTCAGCCGGCGCTTTCGCGTTCGGCGATCGTCGTGTTCGTGCGCGACCAGAGTTCCTTCTCCACTTCCCGCACGATCACGGTGATGTTCTCGTCGGCGGCGCCTGTGGTCGCAGCGGCGACCTCGTGGACTCCGGCGATGAGGGCCCGCAGCTGTTCGGGCGTGCGACCTCGGCCGATCGAGATGTCGATGAGCGGCATGTCCTCACCTTCCCAGCACGAAGGGGTCGGCGACCGGCCCTTCGTCCGTATTGATCCAGATGCTCTTGAGCCGGGTGTACTCGTGCATCGATTCGATGCTGTGCTCGATGCCGACCCCGGAGTTCTTGAACCCCTGTCGCGGCGACATCGGGGACATGGCCCGGTACATGTTGATCCAGATGGTCCCGGCCTCGAGCCGCTGCGACATCCGCATGCTCCGGGCCAGGTTCGTCGTCCACACGCCGGCGGCCAGTCCGTATTCGGTGTCGTTGGCGAGCGCGAGGACCTCCTCCTCGGTGTCGAAGGGCATGATCGCGGCGACCGGCCCGAAGATCTCCTCCTGGGCGATGCGCATGTCGTTCGTCGTGTCCGTGAGCACGGTGGGCTGGAAGAAGTAGCCGGGCAGATCGACGTCGGGTCGTCCCCCGCCGTAGGCGATCCGTCCGCCCTCTTCAACGCCGATCCCGACGTATTCGCTCACCTTGTTCAGCTGCGCCTCGAAGGCGAGTGGGCCGAGCTCGGTCTCCGGGGCGAGCGGGTCGCCGATGACGATCGAGGCGGCCCGCGCGGTGACCTTCTCGAGCAGTTCGTCGTAGATCCCCCGCTGGGCGAACACCCGTGATCCGGCGATGCACGTCTGCCCTGCGGCGGCGAAGATGCCGGCGATGACGCCCATCGCGGCATTGGAGACGTCGGCGTCGTCGAAGACGATGTTCGGGCTCTTGCCTCCCAGCTCGAGCGTCGATCCGATGAATCGCCCTGCCGCCGAGGCGGCGATCGCTGCCCCGGTCCGCGTCGATCCCGTGAAGGAGATCTTCGCAAGCTTCGGGTTGTCGACGAGCGCCTGTCCCGCCTCGGCGCCGAGACCGGTGACGACGTTGACGACGCCCGCAGGGAAGCCCGCCTCATACGCGAGTTCGGCGAGGCGGAGGATGGTGCGCGAGGTGTACTCGCTCGGCTTGATCACCGTCGTGTTCCCGGCGGCCAGCGCCGGGGCGAGCTTGGACAGGGTCAGCGTCATCGGCGAGTTCCACGGGGTGATGAGCCCGACGACGCCGAGCGCCTCACGCTGGGTGAAGTTGATGACCTCGGGTGAGTTCGTCGGGATCTGCGAACCTTGGACCTTGTCGGCCAGCCCACCGAAGTAGTAGAGGTACTCGGGCAGTCCTTTGAGCTGTCCGGTCATCTCCCGCAGCAGCTTGCCGTTGTCCTGGCTTTCGAGCCGCGCGAGTTCCTCGGCGTTCTCCCCGATGAGGTCGCCGAACCTCCGCAGCAGGTGACCCCGCTGGGTCGGTGTCGTCCGCTGCCATCCGGTGGATTCGAAGGCCGCTGAGGCGGCATCGACGGCCCGTGCGACGTCGGCTTCGGTGCCGCGGGCGAATTCGTAGAGGGTCTCAAGCGTGGCGGGGTTCGTGCTCTCGAGGTAGTCGCCGTCAGCCGGGGCACGGTGCTCACCGGCGATGAAGTGGTCGAGCCTGATCGTCATGTCCGGCTCCTCTCTGTGGTCGATGGCGTCGATGAAGGCGATGTGGACGTGCTGTTCCGGGCCCGGAGGTCGATGAGGTTCTCGAGGCGGTCGGCGAGGTCATCGGGATGGGTGACCGGCAGCATGTGCCTGGCACCGGGCACGATGGCGACCTCGGCATCGGGTATCCGGCGGGCCAGCCGTCGGCTCATCTCCGGTGTCGATCCCGGGTCGAGTTCGCCGGTGATCGCGAGCGCGGGCACGGAGATCTCCGGCAGTCGGGCGGCGATGTCACGGTCCCCGGTGGCGAAGACCGCGTACGCGTGCAGGTAGGAGTCGGGGTCGTTGGCGAGCAGCACGGCGCGCGTCTCCTCCCTCCAGGCGGCTGTCTCCTCGGCCTCGCCCGCGGGAAACCACCGGTCGAGGGCGCGGTCCATGCTGCCGGCGAAGTCCCGCGCCGCACCGTCGAGTCGGGCCTGCACTGCCGCAGCCTCCTCGTCGGTGCGCTCGGCGACCGAACTCACGCACGTGAGGCTGCGGACCCGGCCGGGCTGGTCGACCGTGAGCCGCTGCGCGACGAGCGCACCCAGGGAGAACCCGACGAGGTGCACGGGTCCGGCAGGCAGCCGAATGGCGACGTCGGCAGCCATCTCGGCCAGGGTCGTCGGGGAGGTCAGCGCAGGCCGCTCACCGTGACCTGGCAGGTCGAGCGCAACGGTGGGGCGCCCGAGCCGCTGTTCGACTCGGCCCCACACGCTGCGATCGAGCCCCACCCCGTGCAGCAGCACAACGGGGACGTCATTGTCTTCCCGCATCGCGTCGCCGCCTACTGGTCGGCGGCGAGCGGCGCCAGGCGCTGCTGCGGTCGGCCGCCCGTGGACCCGGCGAGGGCGACGAGGATCTCGTCGGCGTGCGGGGCGTCGGAGACCCTCCACTCGAAGGTCTGGTGGTGCGAGCGGATCGTCGCATCGGTGAAGTGCTTGAGCGGGATGTCGAAGACCGCCCCCGCCTCGGCGCGCTTCTCCACGGCCGGCAGCAGGGTGCTCGCCGAGGCGGCGTCCCGGAAGTGATTGCCGAACTTGAGGGTGTGGATGAGTGCTGAGCCGTGCTCGATCTCTCCGCCCTGACCGACGATCGCCGCCTTGCCGTAGGCTTCGAGGTCACCCCCGAGCGCTTCCATGACGCGGGGGGCGAGCAGGGCGCCGAGTTCGCTGGCGGTGGCGTCGATGCCGGGACCGAGGTCCTCGACGAATCCCTGACCGTGCCACGGGTTCTCGATGACGGCGGCGACGGCGGCGACCCGGATCGGCGGGTCGACGGTGCGTCCGCCTTCGGTGAGGACGTCTTCGACGACGGTGGTGAGCTTGCGGATCTTCATGGGAGGAGTCCTTTCAGGATGTCGGTGGTCACGGTGCCGTCGGTGCGGCGGTCGCCGATCCGCGCGAACGGCCGAGGACCGTTCGCGGCGGCGGCGATCACGCAGATCTCGTCGGGCTGTGGGGCGTCCGGGAGTCGGACGTCGATGGACTGGTAGTGATCCCGCGAGGTGGCGTGGGTCTTGTGCCACATGGGAACGCGGATGCTCGCCGAGGCGGCCGCGCGGCCGTCGGCGAAGCAGAGCACCGAGGTGCCCTCGAGCAGCTCCCGCATGATGTTGCCGAAGAACGGGGTGTGGATGAGGGCTCCGGCGTGCTCGAGCTCCCCGGCCGTGCCGACGACGGCGGCTTTGCCGAAGGCCTCGACCGCTGTCGCAGGTCCGATGGCTGCGAGCAGGCGATCGGTGAGGACCTTCGCGAGGACCGGGGCGATCGCCTCGGTCTCGGGTGCGAGGTCGGCATCGGGTCCGGTGCCGATCCACGGGTTCCTCAGCACGGCCACGGCGGCCGCCTGCACGAGGGGGCGGTCGAGCGGGGTCCCTGCCTCGGCCATGGTCTCCTCACGGTTGAGGGTGAGGGATCGGACGCCGAGGCTGCGGGCGAGGTCGTCGAAGCTCTGCGGACGGGCGTCGGGTTCGGCTGCGGATGCGGCAGTCGGCACAGCTGACTGGGACTGTGCGCTCACCGGTCCTCCTCCTGCTCGGAGAGCTCATGCTGTTCGCTCAGCGACAGGAGCGCAGCTCTGCTCGAGGCGTTGACATGCTCGCGCATGGCGATCTCCGCGCCGAACCAGTCCTTGTTCTCGATCGCCTCGATGACGGAGTGGTGCTCTCCGACCGATTCGCTCAGCCGGCCCGGGCGCTGCACGGCGCGGAGCACGATGCGGTGGTAGGCGAGCTGGTGCATGAGCCGTTCGTAGGTCTCGGCGAGCTTGATGTTGTCGGCGCCGCGGACGAGGGTCGCGTGGAACTCGTGGACGAGCCGCGCGTAGGTGTCGGCGTCCCCGGCGAGCGCGGCCGCATCGGACGCGTCGGCATTGTCCTTGAGCATTGCGAGCTCCGGGATGGCCCCGCGCCGGGCGAAGAGGTTCGCCGCCAGCCCCTCGAGGGATTCCTTGAGCTGGAAGAGCTCGACGATCTCACGTCGCTTGGGTCGCCTGAGGAAGGTGCCGACGCGCGGTCGGATCTCGACGAGGCCTTCGTATTCGAGCTGCTTGAAGGCCTCCCTGATGGGGGTGCGGCTGACGCCGAAGGACTCCGCGAGACTCGATTCGGGAATCATGTCCCCGGGTTCGTAGCCGTCGCTGAGGATGAGCGCCCGCACCCTGTCGAGGAACGACTCGCTGGCCTGAACATCGGAAATCTGTTGCATACAAGAAACGTACTTGCATACATCGACAGATGTCAACAATCTTGACCAATCCCAGTATTCACGGACTTAACCGAATCTATTGACGGATGCATAGCGGTCATTCTATGGTCTCTGGTATGCAACAAACACATGACACCGCCCTGCGGGGTGTGAAGCAGACCATCACCGACGCCTGGCACGCCGTCTGGGACAGCGACGATCTCGACGCCTTCGATTCGCTCGTCACCGACGACTACGTCCGTGTCTCGACGAATTCCGGCCAGGCGAAGGACGCGCAGGCCATCAAGGACGAGATCCGGGAGATCCGTTCGGCCTTCCCCGATCTCACGACGACGATCGACCACATCCTCATCGAAGGCGACGAGGGTGCGATCTACTGGCATTCCGTGGGAACGTTCACCGAGCCGATGGGCGACGTCCCGCCCACGGGTCAGCAGGTGACGACGCACGGTTCGAACCTCATCACCCTGAGGGGGTCGCGGATCGCCCGCGAGGAGGTCACGTGGGACGCCCACGAGCTGCTCGCCGACCTCGGGCTCAAATCCCTGTCGTCGGCCTTCGAGGCCGGCCCCGAGGACGTCGTCACCGATGACCTGTCCGGACGCCCGTCGGCGGACTCGCTCAAAGCGTTCAACCGCCAGTTCATCACGGGCGTGACCGTGGTGACGACGACCGACGACGAGGGCAAACCCCGCGGCCTGGCGGTGAATTCCTACAACTCCGTCTCCCTCGACCCGCCGCTCGTCCTCGTCTGTGTGCAGAAGACCTCGTCGACCTATCCCGCGCTGTTCCGGTCGACGCATATGGGCATCAACATCATGAGCCGCAATCAGCGGGAGACGATCGGCGTCTTCGCTTCGAAGTCGCCCGACAAGTTCGCCACCCTCGACTGGCATGCCGGAGCCAACGGCTCTCCGCTCATCGACGGTTCGGCGGCATCGATCGAGGTCGAGATCAAGGAGCGCTTCCAGGCGCTCACCCACACCGTCTTCATCGGTCGCGTGCGCAGCGCGGAGACCTCCGAGGACTCCCCGATGATCTACAAGGCCGGCAAGTTCTTCGACAGCGAGGACCTCAGCTCACTCGACTGACACCTTCTCACCTCCGGCTCTCCCCTCGAGCCCCGGACTTACCCCGGTCCACCTCATCACAGCCTGACCCATCCCTGCATCAACCGGGCGCCAGAACGATTCACAAGGAAGTGGAGTTCGCCATGCAGTACGAATCCGGTCAGTCCGACGCGGAGGACAGCGCGTCGAGACCACAGCACCGCCACGCTCAGCTGCCCGGCCACGGCATGGATTTCCCCGGCGGCATCTCACCGGCCATGGCCGAGGCGAACGCGCTCCGCCACCGACCGGGGTCGGTGTTCTGGATCTCGATCGCCGGGGTCGCCGCATTCACCCTGTGGGGAGTCCTCTCCCCCGACGGCATGGCCACGACGATGACGAACGCGATGAACTCCGTCGCAGCGAGCGTCGGCTGGACCTACCTCATCGTCCCCCTGGGATGCATCGGCCTCCTCCTCTACCTCGGCTTCGGACGCTTCGGGCGGGTCCGCCTCGGCGCCGAGGACGACCGTCCGGAATTCAGCACGTGGGCCTGGCTGGCGATGATCCTCTCCGCCGTCATGGGCATCGGGCTCATCAGCTACGGCGTGGCCGAACCGATCTCGCACTTCACGACCCCGCCCCACGATCTCGCCGCGCCCGGCACCACCGAGGCCGCCGTCGTCGCGCTGCAGTACTCGTACTTCGACTGGGGTCCGCACGCGTGGGCGGTGTTCGGGGTCTTCGGACTCGCGATCGCCTATTCGACGCACAAGCGCGGGAACACAGGCCTCATCTCTCCGATGCTGCGGCCGCTGTTCGGCAAGGCGATGGGCGGATGGCTCGGCAAGCTCGTCGACATCATGGCCGTCGTCGCCACGCTCTTCGGCACGACCACCTCGCTGGGCCTCGGCGCCTCGCAGATCTCCGAGGGACTCAACCGGGTCTTCGGGATCCCCAACGAGCTCTTCGTCCAGATCATCATCATCCTGGGCATCACCGTCGTCTTCACGCTCTCGGCGCTCTCCGGCGTGAACAAGGGCATCAAGTTCCTCAGTCAGACGACCGCGGTGCTCTCGATTTTCCTCGGCCTCTTCGTCCTCATCGTCGGTCCGACCGGGTTCATCGGCAACCTCTTCTTCCGCGCGACCGGCCAGTACCTCGGCGAGTTCTTCACCATGAGCCTACTCACGCCGCTGACCTCCGACGCCGTCGGCTGGTACCAGTACTGGACGTACTTCATGATGGCGTGGTGGCTGAGCTGGGGCGCGTTCGTCGGGGTCTTCCTCGCGAAGATCTCCAAGGGACGCACCGTGCGGCAGTTCGTCCTCGGCGTCATGGGCGTGCCGAGCCTCGTCTTCTTCGCCTGGTTCACCGTCTTCGGCGGGACCGCGATCAAGATCGACATGGACGGCGGCGGACAGATCGGCAAGGCGGCCGCCGAGAACGTCAACTCCGCGTTCTTCGAAACCCTCGGCAACCTGCCCTGGACGGGACTGACCTCGGTGATCGCGATCATCCTCGTCGTCCTCTACTTCGTCTCCGGAGCCGACGCGAACACCTTCGTCCTCAGCATGCTCACGTCCCGCGGCACGCTTGAGCCCAGCCGCTGGGTGCTCACCGTCTGGGGTGTGCTCACGGGTACGACGGCGATGGTGCTCTTCTTCGCCGGTGGGCTCGCGGCTCTGCAGCAGGCGGCGATGCTCTCGGCGCTGCCGTTCGCGATCATCGTCGCCCTGCTCGGGATCTGCATCGTCAAGACCCTCCACGAGGATCATTCGATGGACGCGTACCGCACGGTCAGGCGCAAGGACCTCCCCGAGGAGTTCGCCACCACCGAGGTGTGAGGCGGGACAGCCTCGCTTCACTGCCCACACTCATCGAGACCGCCACCTAGCGCCGAGACCGCCAGTCACAAGCTGCAGTCTCGGCGCAAAGTGGCGGTCTCGACGCTTCAGCCGGCCTCGTCGGCGAGGCGGGCGAAGGCGAGGTGGGCGAGCGCGGCGGCCTGATCGCCGAGCAGCGCATCGTCGAACTGCACCCTCGGCGAATGGTTCGTCTCGGCATCGGGATCGATGCCCTCAGGGGTGGCGCCGAGGAAGACGAACGCGCCAGGCACCTTCTCGAGCACGAACGAGAAGTCCTCCGAGCCCATGCGCGGATGCTCGAGCACTTCGACCTTCTCCTCCCCGAACATGCCGCGCAGGCGCGAGACGGTCAGCTCCGCCTCGGCGGGGTCGTTGACGGTGACGGGGAAGCCAACCTCGAAGTCGACGGTCGCCGTGCACCGGTGGGCGCGGGCGATGCTCTCGACGATCTCGGGCACGCGCTGCTGGAGGAGGGCGAGCGAGTCGGCGGAGAGGAAGCGGATCGAGGCGGCGAGCTTCGCCTCGTCGGGGATGACGTTCGTCGCCTGCGCGCCCTCGAGCTGGGTGACCGAGACGACGACAGGGTCGAAGATGTCGAACGACCGCGTCGTCATCGTGTTGAGCGCCAGCGCGATCTCGGCGACCGCAGGCACGGGGTCCCGCGTCGACTGCGGCTGCGAACTGTGACCGCCGGCCCCGTGGACGGTGACGTGGAGATCGGCGAACCCGGCCATGAGCGATCCCGGTCGCGTCGCGAACCGGCCCCGTTCGGCGGCCTCGACGTGGATGCCGTAGGCCGCGACCACTGGGACCCCTGCCGCCTCGAGCACGCCTTCGGCGATCATCGGCTCGGCCCCGCCCTCGACCTCCTCGGCGGGCTGGAACATGAAGGTCACCGAGCCTGACAGTTCGTCGCGGTGCGCGGCGAGCAGCTTCGCCGCCCCGACGAGCCCGGCCGTGTGCATGTCGTGCCCGCATGCGTGCATGTTCCCGTTCGTCGACGCGAAGTCGAGCCCGGTCTCCTCGACCACCGGGAGCGCGTCCATGTCCCCGCGCAGCAGCACCGCAGGTCCGGGCTTTCCGCCCTTGAGGACGGCGACCACCGAGGTGAGCGCGCTGCCCGTGCTCACCTCGAGTCCCAGCCCCGCGAGCTCATCGAGCACCTGCGCCTGCGTGAACGGGAGGTCGTAGCCGAGTTCGGGATTGGCATGGAGGATGCGGCGCAGGACGGCGAGGTCGGGCTGGAGGGTTCGCGCTTCGCTGCGGAAATCGGGGATCGTCATGGTCCCGATCCTAGTTCCGTCGATGCCGAGGCCACGTGCGCGTCCATCCCCACCGTCCCCCACCTGTCCGCAGACACCAACCGACCCTCGTGCTCGCCCCGGAATCGGCGTAGCGTGAACGGCACGCACCCACCGTCCGCCCCCACCGCCGGGATCCCGCTCGAAAAGGAGTCCACATCGTGCGCATCATCATCACCCAGAACACCACGCTCGACGGTCGGGTCGAGATGCTCGATGACTGGTTCGATCCGCAGGCCCAGGACGACGAACTCCTCGCCGAGGTGCGCAGCCAGACCGCACGAGAGCAGATCCTCCTCCTCGGGCGACAGACGTTCGAGGACTTCCGCGGCTTCTGGCCCCGGCAGACCGCCGACACCACGGGCATCGCGGCGCAGCTGAACAAGGTCGACAAATGGGTGTTCTCGACGACGATGACCGATCCTGAGTGGGAGAACTCGCGGATCATCGCCGACGACCCGCTGCTCGCCGTCGCCGCACTGCGCGAGCAGCCCGGCCTCGACGCGATCCTCACCGGCAGCATCAGCCTGGCCCACACGCTCATCACCGCCGGCCTCGTCGACGAGTACCGCATGTTCACCTACCCCGTGTGGCAGGGTCGCGGCCGCGGCTTCTTCCCCGGCGGCCACCCGCAGCCCCCGCTCGCCCTCCTCGACTCGCGATCGTTCCGCAGCGGCGTCGTCTACTCCGCCTACACTCCCGCAGGTCAGGTGCCGACAAGCCTCTGATCTCCCCCGCCGAGGCGGTTCCCCAGTTCCCAACTCCCCCGCCGAGGCGGTGCGGAAGTTCCGACCGACCCTCGCCGACTCCCGCTCTACGCGGTGCCGAACATGACCTGTCTACCGTCCGGGTCGGCCACCGTGACGACGACGTCGTCGATCGCGGTCGGGATGATCCCGGCGGCATCGAGCCGGTCGAGGAACGCGGTGCGGTCGTCGATGCGGAAGTAGAGGTGGGTGAGGTTCGACGCGGGAACGGTCGGGTGGGTGTAGTCGGCGAACGCCTCGGCGTCATGGAGGGCGAGCTGGATCCCACCGACCTCGAGGACGTAGTACGTGTACTCGTCATCGCCGGCCGCACTGAGCTCGAGCCCGGCGATGTCGCGGTAGAAGTCCGCCGTGTCCTCGAGTTCGCCGCAGGTGAGGAACACCCCGCGCAGCTTCGCGTCCATGCGCGCAGTCTAGACCCTGCTCAGCCCCGGCTCCCACTGCGCGTTCAGGTTCGACCCCGCGCGCTCAGGCCTTGATGATCCCGAACTGTTAGCGTGGACGGCTGAATCGTTAGGAGTGAGTGTGCAGAGGATCAAACGCTGGGTCGGCGTCGCTATGGCCTTCTCGATCATCGCGGTCGCCGGGTGCAGCGCAGCCGGCAGCGGCGGCAGCCCCGAGGAGACCGCCGGAGCCGAGCAGTCCCAGACCGGTCAGTCCCAGGACGGCAAGCCGAACACCGACAGCATCCCCGAGGTCGTCGCCGAGGTCAACGGCGAGAAGATCACGAAGGACGACTTCGTCCCCCTCTTCGAGACCCAGTACCAGCAGATGATGGTGCAGGCGCAGCAGGCCGGTCAGCCCGTCGACGAGGAGGGGCTGAAGAAGCAGACGGCCGAGAACCTCGTGAGCACGAAGCTGCTCAGCCAGGAAGCCGACAAGCGCGGGATCAAGGCCTCAGATGATGATGTGACGAAGGCCCTCGACGAGGCGGCGGCCTCGAGTCAGATGAGCACGGAGGACTTCCTCGGCGCCATGAAAGACCAGGGCATGGACGAGAAGAAGGTCCATGAGGAGCTGGGCACCCAGTTGAAGATCGAGGATCTCATCGTCGACGAGTTCGGCGAGTTCGAGGTCACCGATGAGGAGATCGGCGCCGCGTACCAGCGGGCGAAGGACCAGCAGGAGCAGATGGCCGCGCAGTCGGGTCAGGAGGCGCCGGTGCCTTCGCTCGAGGAGATGCGACCCCAGCTCGAGGAGCAGGTCAAGGGCGAGAAGTCGACCGAGGCGACGCAGAAGTTCGCGGGCGACCTCCGCGAGAAGGGCGACGTGACGATCAACCTCTGATACCGGCGCCTACGGAATCCGTCGTGACAACCTCACCTGAGGACAACCTCGGCGAGGATGCCCATGCCTGCGCCGATCCCAGGCGTAGTGGACATTTCAACCATCTACTCCACGATCCTCGATTCGGGCGAGTCTGAAGAAAGTCTTTCAGGATCTCGCAAAATCGGTGTGCGCGTTCTAGTCTGTATGGGACCAACGCAACCCGACTTCCCCTCGCCGATGATGGCGACCAGGGCAGCGGCGCTGACCAGAAGGATCCTCATGGCTTCCGTACTCTCCCGTTCGGCGATCATCGCGCCGAAGGACTTCAACCGCTGGCTGATGCCGCCGGCCGCATTGGCCATCCACCTGTGCATCGGCCAGGTCTATGCGTTCAGCGTCTTCAAGATCCCGTTCATGTCCCGCTTCGACGCCGGCGAGGTCTCGATCGGGTGGATCTTCTCGATCGCGATCCTCATGCTCGGCATCTCCTCGGCGATCTTCGGGACCTGGGTGGAGAAGGCCGGCCCCAGGGCTTCGATGGTCGCCGCCGGGTCGTGCTGGGTCGCAGGCTTCCTCATCGCCAGCCTCGGCATCATGACCGGGCAGCTGTGGCTGGTCTACTTCGGCTACGGCTTCGTCGGCGGCATCGGACTGGGCATCGGCTACATCTCGCCCGTCTCGACGCTCATGAAGTGGTTCCCGGACCGGCCGGGACTGGCCACGGGCTTGGCGATCATGGGCTTCGGCGGCGGCGCACTCATCGCCAGCCCGATGTCGAACCAGCTCATGTCCTTCTACGGCGGAGGCACCGAGCCTGCGAACCTCGTCGCGGGTCTGACCCCGACGTTCGTCACCCTGGCCATCGTCTACGCGGTCGTCATCGCCGCCGGTGCCTACGTCATCCGCGTCCCGCACCCGGATTGGAAGCCGGCGAACTTCGACCCGTCGACGGTCAAGGCGAAGCCGCTGCAGACGACCGGCAACGTCTCGGCGAAGAACGCGATCCGCACCCCGCAGTTCTGGCTGCTGTGGATCGTCCTCTTCCTCAACGTCACCGCGGGCATCGGCATCCTCGAGAACGCGGCGCCGATGATCCAGGCCTACTTCGGCATCACCGCGGCCGCTGCTGCCGGCTTCGTCGGACTGCTCTCGATCGGCAATATGGCCGGACGGTTCGTGTGGTCGACGACTTCGGACTACCTCGGGCGGAAGAACAACTACATGATCTACCTCGGCGGCGGGGCGCTGCTCTACCTCGTCGTCGCGCTCTTCGGCGGCGGGTCGATCGTCCTCTTCGTCATCGCGACCCTGTTCATCATCTCGTTCTACGGCGGCGGGTTCGCGACCATCCCGGCCTACCTCAAGGACCTCTTCGGCGTCTATCAGGTCGGGGCGATCCACGGTCGTCTGCTCACCGCATGGTCGGCCGCCGGCGTGGCGGGGCCGCTCATCGTCAACTCGGTCGTCGAGGCCGGTGACAAGGCCGGCAAGACCGGACCCGAGCTCTACACGCCCGGCATGTTCATCATGGTCGGGGCACTCGCCATCGGGTTCGTCGCGAACCTCCTCGTCCGCCCGGTCAAGGACAAGTACCTCGAACCCACCACCGCCGAGGCGGCACCGACGTCCCCGTCGACCGCTGAGAAAGACTGAAGGAAGGACGCAGCATGAGCACATCGCAGACATGGTCCTCGGTTCCCCCCGAAGGCTCCCCGCAGTCGCCGGTGGGCGGGGCGTACAAGGTCATCGGCTCGGCCCTGACCGTCGTGGTCGTCGGCGGCCTCGCCTGGGGCCTGACCCTGACCGTGATCAAGGCAGTCGCGATCTTCACGAGCTGAAGTCGCTCCCCGCCGAGGCGTGTCGCCGCTGACGGCGCATGACTTCCGCGTCGAGCGCGGCAGGAGACATCCAACGGCCCCGCACCAGACGAACAGTCCGGTGCGGGGCCGTTCGCATTCAGGCGTGCGATCCTCGGCGACCGCCGCCTCTGCCCAATGTCAGCTCACCTCTTGCGCCCGCATTAACTTAAGTGCTTAACTTACTGGCATGGACCTGGCATTCGAACTCCACGATCTCGTGCGCACCCTCGATCGGTGGGCGGAGAAGATCCTCCAGCCCGAGGGACTGAGCTACAACCAGTACGTCGCGCTCGTCATCCTCGGCCAGCATCCGGGCATCACCGGTCGTACCCTCGCCGGCGCCCTCGGCGTCACCGAGGCGGCAGGCAGCGGCATCGTCAAGGTCCTCCTCGGGGCCGGCTACGTCGACAACCTCGCGGCGGCCGGATCGGGCAACCGACGTGAACTCCACCTCACCGAGGTGGGCGCCGAGAAGGCCGCCCACTGCGGTCGCCTCCTCGGCAGCTCGCTCGACGACAACGCGCGCACGATCGGCCTCGACCCCCAGGTCCTCGCGCAGACGATCCGCGATCTCCACGACGAGGTCCGCACCGTGCGCTCTTCCTCTCCCGACAGCTGACGCCGCTGGCCGGTAGCCCACCAACACCCCATCGGCAACCCGCCTCTCCACTCCCACTCGTTCCCAGGAGCACTCATGGCCTTTACCCTCGCCCTCCTCGCCCTCGTCTTCGGCCTCGCCCGCCTCGGCGTGTTCATCGCCCTCCACCTCGTGCCCAGCGAGTACACGATCGTCGGCCACGCCGTCAGCGACTACGCAGTCGGTCCCACCCGGCGCCTCTCGAGCGCCATGACATGGCTGACCGCGATCTTCTGGGCGCTGCTCGCCGCCGCGGTCGCCCTCGGTGTGCCCGACTGGTCCGACGCCACAGGGATCACGATCGCTCTGGCCGCACTCGCAGTGATCTTCATCGTCCTGCCCCTGGCGCCAACCGACCTCGAAGGCGAGAAGGCCACGATGATCGGCCGCCTCCACTACGTCTTGGCGATCGCCTGGTTCGCGATCAGCTACGCGTGCATGGGCAACTTCACCCGCCTCTTCACCGCCGAAGGTCCCGCGTGGCTCGCCGGCTCCCTGGGCGTCATCGCCTGGATCGCGGCGATCTCGCTCGCCGTCAGCGTCCTCGTCCTCATCGTCAAGCGACTGCGCCCGAAGGTCTTCGGCATCTCCGAACGCATCTTCATCCTCGCAGTCAGCCTCTTCTACCTCGGCGTCGCCGCCGGACTGATGATGCTCACCGCCTGAGGGCAGCCAGTTCCGTACCGCTCATGCCGACCCACCTCCCGACCCGAGTCCACCCCGTCCCGCTGGCACCTCCCCGAGGCGTACACTCGATCCGTGCCGACGACGAACCCCGAGACCCCACCCCGCAGACGCGGACGCCTCGCATGGGGGTCTATCGTGCGCAACGCGGCCCTCGCCGTCGTCGTCCTCGCCGGACTCTGGCTCGTCGTCAACGTCCACCTGCCCACTCCCCGCGTGCTCCAGGATGAGATCGCCGAGGCGGGCGCGTGGGGCTTCGCCGTCTTCGTCGCCCTCGCCACGGTGGTCGCCGCCACCCCGATCCCGGTGACGATCATCGCCGTCGCCGGTGGGCTCGCGTTCGGTCTGCCGCTGGGGACCCTGCTCACGCTCATCGGCATCGTCCTCGGCGGGTATGCCGGCTACTGGATCGCCCGCGGCCTCGGCCGACCGACGGCGAGGAAGATGCTCGGCTCCCACGCCGAGGCGGTCGAAACCCAACTCCACGGCGGCGGCTTCTACGCGGTGTGCACTCTCAGACTCCTGCCGGGGCTGCCGTACTGGCCGGTCAACTACGGCAGCGGCGCCTTCGGCATCGACAACCGCACGTTCCTCACGGCCGCGACGATCTCCTCGCTGCCGGGTCTGTTCGCCCTCGTCGGCATCGGCGCCTTCATCGGCGACCCGAGCATTCCCAACGGGATCGCCGTCGGTGTCGCCTGGGTCCTCGTCGGCACCCTGACGATCCTCGCCTTCCGCCGGTGGCGAGCGACAACCCGGGAACCTGCCGCCCAGAACGACATCGACGAGCGCGACAACAGAGAGAATCCCGGACCCGTCACCGAGGCGGCCGACGGCTGAGGCCAACCGGACGCCCTGTCGCATTGAGTCAGCGCAACGGCGGGTCCGGCTTCGCCCTACCCGAAGTTCGGCTTGCGGCGCTCCTGGAAGGCGCGGAATCCCTCGGCGTAGTCCGGGGTCTGCCGCGCTGACTCCTGCAGCCTGGCCTCGGCGTCGAGGACCTCGGTGAGGGTCGGCTGTTCGTCGGTGAGCTTCTGGACGAACGACTTCTCCATCGCGTACGCCTCGGCGGGCCCGGAGACGATCCCGTTGAGTTTCTCCTCGACGAAGTCGGCCAGCTCATCTGCGGGAACGGCACGGGAGACGATCCCGGCGGCGGCCGCCTCGGCGCCGGACATGAAGTCACCGGTGACGATGAGATCCATCGTCCGGTGGTAGCCGAGCCGATCGAGGAACACATGGTGGGCGCCGGAATCGAGCATCGCGCCGATCGCGGCGAACGGGGAGCCGAACTTCGCGTTCTCGGCCGCATAGACGATGTCGGCGGCGGCCGCGATCCCGAACCCGAGGCCGAGCGCCGCCCCCTGGACCTGCGCGACGACGGGGATCGGCAGCCCGCGGATCGCCTGGAATACGGGGGTGAACATCTCGGCGAGGAACGCGTACGCATCATCGGTGGCGACGTCGACGGCGGATATGTCACGGCCGGAGCAGAACACCTTGCCCTCGCCGCGGATGAGCATCGCACGGACCCCGGGCACCGCCTCGGCGACCTGGGCGACCGCCTCGGCGAGATCCCGAAGATTGGCGGCGTTGAGCGCATTGCGGGATTCGGGTCCGTCGAGGACGATCTCGGCGATCTGCCCTCGGATGTGCAGGCGGATCTCGGTCATCGCTGCTCCCTCACCACTCGTAGAATCCGCGGCCGGACTTGCGTCCGAGCTCCCCGGCGGCGACCTTGTCGCGCAGGATCTGAGGCGGGGCGAAGCGCGGGCCGAGTTCCCGTTCGAGATGCTCGGCGATGCCCAGGCGCACGTCGAGACCGACGATGTCGGTCGTCTTCAGCGGGCCCGCCGGATGCCGGTAGCCGAGAACCATCGCGGTGTCGATGTCCTCAGCACTGGCCACACCTTCCTCGACCATCCGCATCGCCTCGAGTGCCAGGGCCACGCCGAGGCGGGAGGAGGCGAATCCCGGCGAATCCTGGACCATGATCGGCGTCTTCCCGAGACCGGCGACCCAGTTGGCGGCGGCGGCCACGAGCTCCGGGGAGGTGCGGGAGCCGACGACGATCTCGACGAGATCGGACACCGGCACCGGGTTGAAGAAGTGGAGGCCGATGAGGGCCTGCGGGCGCGGCAGGACGGTGGCGAGCGCGTCGATCGACAATGAGCTCGTGTTCGTCCCGATGCTCGCGGCAGGCGCGAACTTCGCGATGTCGGCGAGCACCCGCTGCTTGAGCGCGACGTCCTCGGGGACGGCTTCGATGACGAGCAGCGCCTGGTCGAGCAGGGTCGGATCCCGGTGGACCTCGATGCTGCCGGGCACCGCGACGCCCTTGGCCTCGGACTTCGCGATCGACGCGGCGATGCGTTCGCGGGCGGCGGCCGCCGTGTCCTCGGTGTTCTCGATGACGATGACACGGGCGCCGGCGGTGGCGAAGGCATGCGCGATGCCCGCACCCATCCGACCGCCGCCGTAGACGCCGACCGTGTCGGGGACGTGGGCGAGATCCGCCGCGGCGGTCTCGGGGGATTCCGAAATGGTCGCCGAGGTGGTCGCCCCGGGGGTGGGTATCTCAGGGGATGGTGCGCTCACTGCTCTCCGGTCTCTCTCTTCGCCTGCTTCTTCTCGCGCCGTTTCGCCTCACGCCGGGCGAGGAAGGCGTCCATGCGCGCGAACTTCTCATCGGTCTCGAACAGCACCGCCTGGGCGACGTTGTCGATGAGCGGATGAGCCTCGCGTGGGGCGTGGAACGCCGACTTCGTCAGCCGCACGGCCAGCGGCGCGAAGCTCGCGATCCGATCGGCCAGCGCCTCACCGGCGGCTTCGAGATCCTCGGGGTCGACGACGTCGTTGAGGAGACCGATCGCTCGCGCCTCATCGGCGTTGACGGTGCGGCCGGCCAGGAGGATCTCCTTCGCCCGGGGTTCGCCGACGAGTTCGCGCAGCCGCCACGCGGCCCCGGCGGCGGCGAGGATGCCGAGCCCGGGTTCGGGGTTGCCGATCTTCGTGCTCGGTGTGCCGATGCGGAAGTCGCATGCGAACGCGAGTTCCGCTCCCCCGCCGAGCGCATAGCCCTCGATGAGGCCGATGACGGGCATCGGCAGGTCGAGGATGCGGCTGAAGATCTTCGAGTTGATCCCGGCCAGCGCGTCGTCGCGGCGACGTTCACGCAGCTGCCCGATGTCGGCGCCGGCGGCGAAGGTGCCGCCGGTGCCGGTGAGGATCGCGACCTGCGGGTGCGCTTCGAGTTCGGCGCACACCTCATGGAGCGCCTCGACCATGGTCAGGTCGATCGCGTTGCGCACCTCGGGTCGGTTGAGCCGAATGATCATCCGGTCGGGGCGGCGCTCGATGAGCAGCGGGCCGTCGGTGCCGGCCCCAGTTTCTCCCGCCGAGGCGGTGGATCCAGCGTCCCCCGCCGAGGTGGTGTCGTCCTCCGGTCGCGATCCCTCGCTCATGCGCGTTCCAGCAGAACGGCCGAACCCTGGCCCACGCCCACGCACATCGTCGCGAGTCCCCGCTTCTCATCGGACTGCTCGAGGCGATTGAGGAGGGTCAGCGCGATCCGGGTTCCCGAAGCGCCGAGCGGGTGGCCGAGAGCGATCGCCCCGCCGAACTCATTGACGATATCCGGGTTGAGGCCGAGGTCCCGGATGCACGCGAGCGACTGCGAGGCGAAGGCCTCGTTGAGCTCGACGGCATCGAGGTCGTCGACGCTCCAGCCGACCCGGGCGAGCGCCTTCTGCGAGGCGGGAACCGGGCCGATGCCCATGATCTCCGGGGGCACACCGGCGCTCGCACCGGCGACGACGCGGGCGCGCGGGCTCAGCCCGTGCTCCTCGGCGTATCGGTCGGAGACGAGGATCGTCACAGCCGCACCGTCGTTGAGCGAGGACGAGTTGCCCGCGGTGATGACGCTGCCCGGCCCGTGGAGGGTGCGCAGCTTCGCGAGCTTCTCCGGGGTCGTGTCCGCTCGCGGTCCTTCGTCGGCGGTGACATCGCCGATGGGCAGGATCTCGGGATCGAACTTCCCCGCGGCCTGCGCGGCGAGGGCCTTCTGGTGGGAGGCGTAGGCGAAGGCGTCGAGCTCTTCGCGGGTCAGTCCCCACTTCTCGGCGACGCGTTCGGCCGTCTGCGGCATCGTCAGGGTGACATTCTCCCCGAACTGCGGATTGGGGAAGCGCCAGCCGATCGAGGTGTCGAAGGTCTTGCCCGGCTTCGCCCACGCCTTCGACGGCTTCTCCGTCACCCAGGGGGCGCGGGTCATCGATTCGACACCGCCGGCGACGACGACGTCGGCATCTCCGGCCGCGATCATCGCCCGGCCCTGGATGATCGAGGTCAGTCCCGAGGCGCAGAGGCGGTTGACGGTGAAGCCGGGGATCGAGTCGGGCAGTCCGGCGAGCAGCACGGCCATGCGGGCGACGTTGCGGTTGTCCTCGCCGGCCTGGTTCGCGGCCCCTATGATGACCTCGTCGATGTCGGCCGGGTCGATGCCCGAGCGGTCGACGACGGCCCCCAGCGTCGTCGCAAGCAGGTCGTCGGGCCGCTGGTCGGCGAGCGCTCCGCCGTAGCGGCCGATCGGGGTGCGCAGTCCGTCAAGGATGAATGCCTCGGGCATGGTGCTCCTTCTTCTCAGGGTCCGACGAGTTCGTCTCTGGCTCCGACGAGGTGGTGCGTGCGGGCTCCGGCCAGTGGAGCCTCGCCGCAATGATCGTAACGTGTATCACCGAATGGGACAGCGGCGGCCCAGGACGCGGGATCCCTCGGTCGCCAGGTCGTGGCCCACCCCTGCCGTGACCGGCCGGTGCCACCCGGGTGCCTACGAGTCGAAGTCGATCGTCACTTCGTCGCTGACCGGGAACGTCTGGCACGTGAGCACGAAGTTCGCGGCCACCTCGGCGTCTTCGAGGGCATAGTTGCGGACCATGTCGACCTCGCCGGCGCACACCTTCGCCCGGCAGGTTCCGCACACCCCGCCCTTGCACGCGAACGGCAGGTCCGAGCGCGACTCCTGAGCGGAGTCGAGGATCGTCTTGCCCTGTGACATCGCCGAGGTGGTCCGCCGTCCGTCGAGGACGACCGTGACCTCGCTGGTGGCCCCCTCGAGGACCTTGTCGGCGTGGACGACCTCGGGTGGGGGTTCGTCGACGTAGAAGAGCTCGAAGTGGACCTTGGCCTTGTCGACACCGAGTTCGTCGAGGACGGTGCGGGCGTCGGAGAGCATCCCGAAGGGCCCGCACAGCCACACGTGGTCGATGTCGGTCACGGGCACGAGGACGGAGAGCAGCTCCCGCAGCTTCTCCGCGTCGAGGCGGCCGGAGAAGAGCTCGACCTCGCGGGGTTCGCGGGAGAGGACGTGGATGAGGTCGAGCTGCTGGTTGCGCGCGTCCTTGAGGTCGGCGAGCTCCTCGGCGAACATCACGGTGTTCGTCGTCCGGTTGCCGTAGAGGAGGGTGAGGGAGGCCTCGGGGTTGGCGAGCACGGTCGTCGCGATCGAGAGCATCGGGGTGATCCCGGAGCCGGCGGCGATGCACAGGTGCCTCCCGCCGAGGCTCGCATCGGCCTGGAAGCTGCCGCTGGGCGGCTGCACCTCGATCGTCTCACCGGGGCGGACGTCGCGGACGAGCCAGCGGGAGAAGAGGCCGTCGGGGATCTCGCGGACCCCGATGCGCGGGTCGGTGCCCGCGGGTGCGCAGATCGAGTAGGTGCGGCGGTGTTCGACGCCGTCGATGATGCGTCGCAGGGTCAGCGACTGTCCCGCTGCGAAGTCGAAGAGTTCGCCGAGGTGGTCGGGCACGTCGAAGGTCACCGCGGCCGAATCCTCGGTGAGGTGCTCGACCGACTTCACCGTCAGCGGGTGGAATCCGGTCCTCTCGGCGGTCTGGCCGGCGCCCGTCTCGAGCGTCTCGGTCATCTCAGATCTCCTTCACGTGTTCGAACGGTTCGAGGCAGTCGCGGCACTGGTACATGGCCTTGCACGCGGTGGGCCCGAACTCCGAGGTCAGGGTAACGTTGCCGGAGCCGCACAGGGTGCACACGATCGCGCGGCGGGTCGGCATGAGGGTGAGTGCGACCGGGCCGGTGCGGGTGGGAGCCTGCCCGGGCGGGGAGATCCCGGCGCCCGAGAGGGCGGCCCGACCCTCCTCGGTGATCCAGTCGCTCGACCAGGCGGGGGTGAGCGAGACGCGGACCTCGGCGTCGGGGAAGCCGGATTCCGCGAGCTCCCGTTGGAGGTCATCGCGCATCGTCGCCATCGCCGGGCAGCCCGAGTAGGTGGGGGTGATCGTCGTGACGACGTGGCCGTCCTCGATCGTGACATCGCGCAGCACGCCGAGGTCGACGAGCGTGAGCATCGGCATCTCCGGGTCGGTCACCCGGGCGGCGGCGGCACGGGCCCGGTCGACCGCCTCGGCGGGGGTCTCCAGGGTCGCGTTCATCACCACTGGCCTTCCGGGTGGGCGCGGGCGACGACCTGCATCTCGGCGAGCATGCGGGACAGGGCTTCGGTGTGGAGGCCATCGCGGCCCTTCTTCCCGCGCACCCCGGCGAGCGCGCCCGCCGCGGGGCGGTCGATGCCGGAGGCGGCGAAGACCTGGTCGAGGATGACCCCGGCCTCGTCCTCGACGGTGGCAGGGTCGACGCCGATGCCGGCGGCGGCCACGTCGGCCTCGACCTCGTGGGTCTCGAAGAGCTCGGCCCACAGCGGCCACAGGCCGTTCAGTGCGGTGAGCAGGCGGGTGCGGGACTCCTCGGTGCCGCGGGCGAGGGTGAGGACCCAGCGGGCGGCGAAGTCGCGGTGGTAGGACATCTCCTTGACGCCCTTGGCGGCGATCGCTGCGAGCACGGTGTCGCGGCTGGTCACCAGGCGTTCGAAGAGGGCGAGGCGCCAGGTGGAGAAGATGAGGATCTTCGCGACCGCCTCGGCGAAGTCGCCGTTGGGCACCTCGGCGAGGCGGACGTTGCGGAAGTCGAAGTCCTCGCGGAAGTAGGCGAGCCGGTCCTCATCGGGCACCGGGGAGCCTGCGGGCAGCTCGGGCACGAGCGTCGGATCCGCGGCGGCGGCGCGGGCGAGGAGGAGGCGGGCCTGACCGAGGAGGTCGAGGGAGATGTTCGCGAGCGCGATGTCCTCTTCGAGGTCGGGGGCGCGCGAGCACCATTCGGCGATGCGCTGGGAGAAGACGAGGGCGTCGTCGCCGAGCATGAGGCAGTACTGGGCGAGCGCGCTCGGGTCGATGCCCTCGGGCACGGTCGTGTCGACGCCGGCCAGCGGGTCCTCGAAGTCGGTGCCGAAGGCCCAGTGGGCGTCGTTGACGAGCAGGCCGGAGTAGGCGTTGTCGTGGTCGTCGTGGTCGATGGTCGTCCCGGCTTCGTCATGGTCGACGTGGACCTTCGGCGCATTGTCCGTCGCCGGGGACTCAGTCGGTTTGCCCGCCGAGGCGGTGTTCGGGTTCGTCATGTGATCCTCAGTCCTCACATGTGGGGGACATCGTCGGGGATGTCGTAGAAGGTGGGGTGACGGTAGACCTTGTCGCCGCTGGGGGCGAACATCGGGTCCTTCTCGTCGGGGCTCGAGGCGGTGATGTCGGCGGAGCGGACGACCCAGATGCTCACGCCTTCGTTGCGGCGGGTGTAGACGTCGCGGGCGTGACGGATCGCGAGCTGGTCGTCGGGGGCGTGGAGCGAGCCGACGTGGACGTGGTTGAGGCCGCGCTTGCCGCGGACGAAGACCTCGTAGAGGGGCCATTCGCCGCGAGGGGTCGCGGGGGCTGCGCCGGGAGTGTTCGCGGGGGTGGGGTCGGTCATTTCGCGGCCTCCTCGGCGGTGGACTGGGCCTGGACGGGAACGTCGGTGTCAGCGGGGGCGGCGGCCTCCTCGGCGGACTTCTCTGCGAAGGCGAGCGCAGCCTCACGGACCCACGCCCCCTCATCCCACGCGCGCTTGCGGTGGGCGATGCGCTGTTCGTTGCAGGGTCCGTTGCCCTTGACGACGGCCCAGAACTCGTCCCAGTCGGGGGTGGAGAAGTCGTAGTGGCCGCGCTCCTCGTTCCACTTGAGGTTCTCGTCGGGGAATGTCACGCCGAGCGCCTCGGCCTGCGGGATCGACATGTCGACGAACTTCTGCCGCAGCTCGTCGTTCGTGTGGGTCTTGATGCCCCACTCCATCGACTGCGCGGTGTTCGGCGAGTCGTCGTCGGGGGGTCCGAACATCATCAGCGCCGGCCACCAGAAGCGGTTGACGGATTCCTGGACCATGGCGCGCTGTTCGTCGGTGCCGCGCATCATCGTCATGAGCAGTTCGTATCCCTGCCGCTGGTGGAAGGACTCCTCTTTGCACACGCGGATCATCGCGCGGCCGTAGGGGCCGAAGGAGGTGCGGCACAGGGGTACCTGGTTGCAGATCGCCGCGCCGTCGACGAGCCAGCCGATCGTGCCGACGTCGGTGTAGGACAGGGTCGGGTAGTTGAAGATCGAGGAGTACTTCTGCTTGCCGGCGATGAGCTTCTCGGTGAGTTCGTTGCGGCTGGCCCCGAGCGTCTCGGCGGCCGAGTAGAGGTAAAGGCCGTGCCCGGCTTCGTCCTGGACCTTCGCGAGCAGGATGGCCTTGCGGCGCAGCGAGGGCGCGCGGGAGATCCAGTTGCCCTCGGGCTGCATGCCGATGATCTCCGAGTGCGCGTGCTGCGCGACCTGCCGGATGAGGGTCTTGCGGTAGGCCTCGGGCATCCAGTCGCGCGGTTCGATCCGGTCCTTCGACTCGATCGTGGCCTGGAACTGGTCCTCGAGCTGTGCTTCGGTTGTCATGATCACTCCACCCCGGGCGACGTCGCCCGCCCCGGCATCCACCGACCGTTGGTCAGTCACTGCCTGCCCGTCATTTACTGACCGTTTGTTCTGTAAAGTTCTCCATAAGTGTGGCATACCCCACGCCGAGGCGCAATGTCCGGGGGCGGGCGCCCCTCCTCTACGCGGCGCCCGGCGGCGACAGCCTCTCCGTTACAACCGCCACACCCAGAGGCGTCAGCGGCGCGCCCCCTGCCCATCGCCTACATTGCAAATCTGCCGTTGGGGCAGGCCGAGAAACTCCGCGACCATGCAACCGACGGGTTTCGTCGTAACACCGCCGATGCCCCGCGCCGGGGTCGAGGTCCATGAGACGTCAGGAAATCTTCCCGGAAGAGGTCACTAACAGTCACTTCGGTGTCAGCACATTCGCCAGTGAGAACACGCGACTCACTGTCCCCGCGATTCCGAACTACAACTGATTTGCCTCAATTGCGCGGCAGTGAAAGTATTCTCTCCGAGCCGGGCTGAGGTTGTGCTGCCCGCCAAGCACACTGTGGAGGTCTTTCAGTGGTCGGTCGTCGTTCTGCGGTGAAGGTACTCGCCCGAAGGTATCGCAGACGGGCAATCGGTCTGCTCGATGACAGTCAGAAGCTCTGGCTCTCAGAAGCTCGCCATGGTGAGCATCCGTGGCAGCAGCGAATGCGCTCGGCACTTCACCTCGGCGGCGCCGACGGTCCCGGCGTCACCGCGACTGGTGCTCACGATTCGCTCGCCGCCCAAGCAGCCAATCTCGATCAAGTACGTTCGCTCCTGCGCGAAGCCGGGATCGAATTCGTCGAGCTGCCTCGGCGGCGGTTGGAACGCGCACGACTCGTCGTTCCGCAGGCGCAGATACGTCGAGTGATCGCAGCTCTGTCATCGCTCGAAGCGGAAGACGGATGGTCGATGGACTACCGCTACCATTCGTGGGCCGCGACGAGTGTGCGCAGACAGCGCCGGGATCCCTTCGCCGTGTCTGCCATCGTCTGCCATCGCCGAGTTCTCGCTCCGAACGGTCGCCTGCTCAGTGCGGGCCTTGAGGGAGTGACGATCGAAGCCTGGTCCGACCTCGGCCCCAGACGCAACCGCGTCGACGGCTCGACCCACCTGCCGGGAACCCTGCATCGAATAGCACGAAACCCTCGCACTCTCGTCGAGTACTTCACCCCGGAGACATGGGACGCCTCGGTGGCCAACGACAATCGCACCATTCCCCCTCCCGCCCCCGACCTCTACCAGGTCTCCGGCCCGGTCGACCTCGTCTACACATGGGTCAATGGATCAGATCCACAGTGGCGTGCAAAGAAGCTCAGCGCTGAGGCAGCCCTACGCGGGGAGACGATCAATCTCACCGCCGTCTCGGAATCGCGCTTCGCTGACCGTCAGGAGCTGCGCTATTCACTTCGCTCCGTAGAGTCCAATGCCAGTTGGGTCAACCACATCTACCTCGTCACCGATGCGCAGGTTCCCGAGTGGCTGAACATCGATCACCCCAAGATCACGGTCATCGACCACCGCGACATCTTCACCGACACAAGTAATCTGCCGGTCTTCAACTCTCACGCCATCGAGTCCCAGCTCCACCACATCCCCGGGCTGAGCGAGAACTACCTCTACATGAACGACGACCTGTTCTTCATGCGTCCGACCAGTCCCGAACTCTTCTTCACCGGAAGCGGACTGTCGCGCTTCTTCCCGTCGACGGCTCCTCTCGATCTCGACGATCCGAGTGCTCGAGACATGCCGGTGCTCTCCGCCGCAAAGCATGGAAGGCAATTCATGCTCGATGAACATGGGCGCCGGGTTGCCAATAAGTTCAAGCACACGCCGCACCCGCAGGTGAAGTCAGTGATGGAGGAGTTCGAGGCCACACACCAGGAGATGTTCGATGGCGTCGCACGGTCGAAGTTCCGTCATCCTGATGACTATTCGATCACCTCGGCGCTCTATCACTTCCACGCGTATGCCCAGGGCAAAGCTGTCGACTCATCCATCCGGTACGCCTACATGGACATCTCCCGCACCGACGCCGAACTGTACATGCGCCGACTGCTGCGGCGCCGGGATCTCGATGTTCTCTGCCTCAATGACACTGACTCGTCGCCGGATGCCCAAGAGTATTTGGACGAGATCATGGCGTGGTTCCTCAATGAGAAGTTCCCCTTGCCGAGCAGTTTCGAGAAATAGCCCTGCACCTACGCTTTGAGGTACGAGCCTCCTACCGCCTGCGTGAGTCAATGACCTCTCTTCCGTCCGGGGCCTGAACCTATATTCGCGTGCGCTCGTTCGGCGGCATCGGCGAGCCCCGACCACGCCAGCGCGGTGAACCGACAATTGCGCGGTTGACCGACAGCGGCACGGTGAACCGTTCTCCGGGCATTGCTTAGGTGGAGGATCCCACTCGATTTTCGGCCGATCTTCGAGTGGGATCCACCATTTTGGGGCATCGTCGCACTGCTACGCCATGCTCCGCCGACGCGCGCATCCCGCCCCACGCCTCACGCGCCTCCGCCGCGACTTGACAGAGACGCCGATCACAACGATATTTATTGACCAGATGGTCGTTTATTCCGACCCCGCTTCCTACCCGAGTCACCACGAGGGTCGGGCGACGGAGACAGTGCATCGCAGCGACTCGAGGAGGAGCCTGACATGGCGACGACCCGCACCGACGACGTTCCGACCGCACCCGCGGCAGGCGAGACCACCGCAGACGATCGCAGCGAAGAGCACGCCTCCAACGCAAACGACGCCGCAACCTCGGCGCCGGGCAGTGCAGGCGAAGCCGAACTCCCTGCCGGCGAGGCCGCGCCCCCTGCCGCCGGCGAGGGCGAACGAGAATCCAAGCCCGGCATCGGAAACGAAGCGAACACCGGACCCGCCGCGATGTACGCCAACGACCGCGCGTCCCAGCACCTCGGGATCACACTCGACGACCACGGCCCCGGCTGGGCGCAGTGCTCGATGACGGTCACCGACATCATGGCCAACGGCCACGAGATCACCCACGGCGGCTACATCTTCCTCTTCGCGGACACGACGTTCGCGATGGCGTGCAACTTCCCCGGCTCGGTCACCGTCGCCTCGGGCGGAGACATCACCTTCCTCAAGCCCACCCGCGTCGGCGACCACCTCGTCGCCCGCGGCCGCGAGGTCGTCAAGCAGGGCCGCTCGGGCATCTACGACGTCGAGGTCAGACGCGACGACGAGATCATCGCCGTCTACCGCGGACGCTCCCGCACCCTGCCCGCACACAAGCCCACCACCTGAGCCGCGGTCCGCGCCCACCCGGCGTGACCCGTGACGCGCCGCCACCTCGGCGCCCTGACTCTCCGCACCTGCAGCCCCACTGCAGGCAGCCCCCGCAACGAACCACAGGAGACCACGATGACCGCAACCGACACTGACGCCGGTGCGACGATGAGCCTCGATGAGCTGCGCGCTCACCAGCTCGCCAACCTCAAAACCACGGTGACGACCGTCTACGAGAAGGTGCCGCACTACCAGAAGGCGTTCGACGACCTCGGCGTGGTCCCCTCCGACATCACGAGCCTTGACGACATCGCGAAGCTGCCGTTCACGAACAAGCAGGACCTGCGGGAGAACTACCCGTTCGGGCTCTTCGCCGTCCCGCGCGAGGACGTCGCGCGCATCCACGCCTCCTCGGGCACGACCGGTCTGCCCACGGTCGTCGGGTACACGCAGAACGACCTCGACGTGTGGAGCGGGCTCATCAAACGCTCCATCCTCGGCGCCGGCGGCAGGCCCGGCCAGATGCTCCACAACGCGTACGGCTACGGGCTGTTCACCGGCGGACTCGGCGTCCACGGAGCCGAACGCCACGGCTTCACCGTCGTGCCGATCTCCGGAGGACAGACAGAACGCCAGGTCCAGCTCATCCAGGACTTCAAACCGGACATCATCACCGCCACCCCGACCTACCTGCTCACGATCCTCGACGAGTTCCACAAGCAGGGCATCGACCCCACCTCGACGAGCCTCAAGGTCGCCATCTGCGGCGCCGAACCGTGGACGGACGAGATGCGCCGGGAGATCGAACGCTCCTTCGCCATCGACGCCGTCGACATCTACGGCCTCTCCGAGGTCATGGGCCCCGGCGTCGCGTGCGAATCCGCGGAGACGAAGGACGGTCCGACGATCTGGGAGGACCACTTCTACCCCGAGATCGTCGACCCCTTCACCGGCGAAGTGCTGCCCGACGGCGAGGAGGGCGAACTCGTCTTCACCTCCCTGACGAAGGAGGCGCTGCCGATCATCCGCTACCGCACCCACGACCTCGCAAGCCTCCTGCCGGGCACCGCGCACCTGAACTTCCGCCGCATCTCGCGCATCACGGGCCGCTCGGACGACCTCATCATCATCCGCGGCGTCAACGTCTACCCCGCCAACGTCGAGTCCGTGCTCTTCGAGTTCGAACACCTCAGCCCGCACTTCCAGCTCGTCCTCACCCGCCCGGGCCGGATGGACGAGGTCACCGTCGAAGTCGAGTGCCGCGAGGGCGTCGACGCCGCCCAGCGTGAGGGGCTCGGCGTCCGGGTGGCGTCCCGGATCAAGGAGCGCCTGGGCGTCTCCTCGACCGTCGACGTCAAAGATCCCGGTGCCCTGCCGCGCTCGGTCGGCAAGCTCAAGCGCATCATCGACCGACGCGAGAACATCCGCTAGGCGGGCTGGGTCGTGGCTGGTGTCAGGGTCGCTGGTGTGGCCGGTTGGGTCGTGTCCGCCGTGTCCGCTGGTGCGGCCTGGTCCGCTGAGACCAACGTCGCGGCGGCCCAGGCGCTTGCTGATTAGACTGATGCCCATGTCCAAAAGGCCCTCACCTGCGCAGACTCCGACCCATCCGGCGGAATCCGTCACCCCTGACCTCGCCGAGGCGGGGGCCGAGACAGCGGCAACGCCGGGTTCCGCGTCCGCCCCGGTGGGAACCGCGTCCGCCGGGATGGGGACCGCGGCACCTGCTGCCGAGCCGAAGCGCACCCGCCGCGGGCGTCCCGGCTACGACCGGGAGACGCTGATCAACAAGGCCACCGAGGTGTTCGTCGCCCGCGGCTACGACGGCACCTCGATGGACACGGTGGCCCGCGAGCTCGGCATCACGAAGTCCGCGATCTACCATCACGTGACCTCGAAGGAGGAGCTGCTGCGGCTGGCGATCAACCGCGGCACCGATGCCCTCGCCTCGGCGGTGGAATCGGAATCGCACCGGGAGGATCTCAGCGCCCTCGACCGCCTGCGCCACGCCGTCCACTCGAGCGTGCTCATCCTCATCGAGTACCACCACTCCGTCACCCTGCTGCTGCGGGTGCGCGGCAATTCCGCGGTCGAGCGCGACGCCCTCGAACAGCGCCGGCAGATCGACATGAAGATCCGCGCCCTCGTCACCGAGGCGATCGCCGAGGGCGGCATCCGCGCCGACTTCCCGCCCGGCCTCGTCACCCGCCTGCTCTTCGGCATGGTCAACTCGATCACCGAGTGGTATCGCCCCAGCTATCCCGTCGATCCGGAGACCATCGCCGAGGCGGTCACCGCGATGGCCTTCGCCGGCCTGGCGATTCCGCGCCGCGAGTGAGGCGCGCAAATCCGCGCTCCGGAAGGCGGAGTCCAGGGCGAAACGGGCCGATCGTCGAGCGAAGAACCTGCCCAGAGCGTCCTGTCGATCCGGCGGGGCACGACACGCTCAAACGTCCGTGTCAGGGCGTACTCTGACAGGGTGACCTCTCGGATCCTGTGGATTGCCGTCCTCGCCTCGTTCGTGGCGTTCCTCGACGGCACGATCGTCAACGTCGCCCTGCCCGCGATCGACCGCGAGCTCGGCGGCGGGCTCGTCACCCAGCAGTGGGTGGTCGACGGCTACTTCATCACGCTCGGCGCGATCATGCTCGTCGCCGGATCCATCAGCGACGCCTACGGTCGCAGCCTGGTGATGCGCATCGGCCTCATCGGCTTCGGTATCGCGTCGGTCATCATCACCATCGCCCCCGATCCCCTCATCCTCATTGCTGCCAGGATGCTCCAGGGAGCCGCCGGCGCATTCCTCGTCCCGAGTTCACTGGCGCTGATCAGCGCCCACTACTCCGGGGCCGCCCGCGCGAAGGCCATCGGCACCTGGACGGCACTGACCACGGGCGCGATGATCGTCGGACCGCTCATCGGCGGCCTCCTCGTCGACTTCGCGTCGTGGCGCTTCGCCTTCCTCATCAACGTCATCCCGATCGCGATCACCCTGTGGCTGCTGCGCAAGGTTCCCGATCCTCCTCGCCGAGACAAGGCCCACATCGACATCCTCGGCGCGGTGCTGTCGATCCTCGGGCTCGGCGGCATGGTCTTCGGCCTCATCGAACAGCCCCGGCTGGGCTGGGGTCATCCGGCGATCCCGATCACCCTCCTCGGCGGGGGTGTGCTCTTCATCCTCTTCCTGTTGCGTCAACGGCGGGTGAACGACCCGATCCTGCCGCTCGACCTGTTCCGGGCGCGGAACTTCTGGGTCGGCAACATCACGACGACGCTCATGTACGGGGCGCTGTCGCTCAACGGCTTCGTCCTCGCGATCTACCTGCAGGAGGATGCGGGGCTGACGGCGACGGCCGCCGGTCTCGCGAGCCTGCCGACGACGATCATGATGATCCTCTTCAGCTCCACCAGCGGACGACTGGCCGGGAAGTGGGGGCCGCGCCTGTTCATGGCCTTCGGTCCGATCCTCATGGGCGTGGGCTCGCTCATGCTGCTGCTCGTCAGCCAGGACTTCAACTACTGGTGGCAGGTGCTGCCGGCGATGATCGTCTTCGGCCTCGGGCTCGCTGCGACCGTCTCTCCCTTGACGTCGACGGTGCTCGGCGCGATCGAGGAGGAGCGCAGCGGGATCGCGAGCGCCGTGAACAATGCGATCTCCCGCGTCGCCGGGCTCATCGCCATCGCCCTGGTCGGAACGATCGTCGGCGGGGCCATCGACCTCACCGGATTCCATCGCGCGGCCGTCGCTGTGGCGGTGCTCCTCATCGCCGGCGGCCTCGTGTCGCTCGTCGGCATTCGGAATCCGAAGAGCCCCGCCCCTGAGGACTCACCGGCCGAGGGTGCACGGGGCTGACCGACGCGACGCCCGGCCTGGGCCTCGCCTGCCCGCGCTTCACGCCCCCGCCGGGTTCCCCCGCCGAGTTCCGGAACCGGAGTGTCGAAAACCTTGCGCGAAATCGACACTCCGGGTCCGGAACTTCAGGGGCAGACGCTCCGAGGTGGCAGACGCTCAGAGATTCCGGCGGAAGAACGGGACGAGCACGCTGACCGCCTCGTCGACCTCTTCCTTCCCGTCGTAGAGCGACATGTGGTTGGCACCCTCGACGACGTGGAAGGACTTGTCGTCGCTCGCCGCACGCTCGTAGAGATCGTCGCTCATCCACTTCGACCCTGCCTCGCTGCCGGCGATGAGCAGGAGCGGCTGAGTGAGGAAGGCCTCCGCCTTGTGGAAGGCGTCGTAGGTGATGATCTGCGACAGGCTGCGCGTGGTCATCCATCCTGGAGCGTTCGGGTGCTCACAGCGTGGGGTGTGGTAGTACTCCCAGGCCTCCTCGAGTTCGGCGTTGGGTGCGTCCTCTCTGCGCATCGGGGCCAACGGGAACCGGTTGCCCTCTGCTTCTCCGGCGGCATCCGTGGTGCGCGCGCTCGCGCCTTGGTCGAGCACGGGAGCGGCATCGGCGTCGGCGATCGACCCGTCCCAGCCGTTGCGGAACATCTGTCCGATGTTGACCATGCTCACGGTGCCCACGGCCGCGATGCGCGGATCGTTGATCGCGGCATTGGCTGTGTATCCGGCGCCCGCGCAGATGCCCATCGCGCCGATGCGTTCATCATCGACGTACGGCAGGGTCGTCAGGTAGTCGACGACGGCGCTGACGTCCTCGGTGCGGATGTGGGGGTTCTCCAGCTGTCGCGGCTCTCCCGTGCTCGCACCCTGGAAAGAGGCGTCGTAGGCGATCGTGACGAATCCGTCAGCGGCGAGCTTGGATGCGTAGAGTCCCGCGGTCTGCTCCTTGACGCCGCCGCCGCGGTGGGAGACGACGATCGCCGGGTAGGTCGTGTTCTCATCGAAGTCCGACGGGACGAAGAGCACCGCCGACAGCGTCGTACCGTAGCCGTTGTGAGTGGGAATGTCGATGGTCTCGGAGGTGGAGGTCCTCTCGAGGGTGGAGGTCTTCTCTGACATGGTGTTCTCCTCTTCGGGATTCTGCGGATCATAGGTCTCGGTCCGGGCACCCGACTGACCCGGCACATGCGGCCCTCACTCGGCATCGCCGACGAACGTCGTCGCGACGACGAGGGCGCGGACCGCCCGAACACCGTCCATGCTCGTCCCCTTGCGGGACATGTGCCAGGTTCCGTGAGTACCCCGTGCGTCCGCTGCCGAGCTCAGCCGCCGCGACGCGTCACCTGGATCCGCCGCCCGGCATCCTTGTGCCAGGGGTTCTGCCGGTACCTGCCGCCGGTCGGGTGACGCTCGTAGACTCTGGGGCATGGCCATCAAGGACGAGAGCGTGCGCGACTTCCTCACCACCCGCCGCGCGAAGATCACCCCTGACATGGCGGGTCTGCCGCCGGGTTCGGGAGTGCGTCGCGTGCCCGGGCTGCGTCGCGAAGAGGTCGCTCTGCTCTCCGGCGTGTCCGTCGACTACTACACGAAGATCGAGAAGGGCGACCTCTCCGGCGTCTCCGACGAGGTCCTCGACGCGGTGGCGCGGACCCTGCGCCTGACCAGGGATGAGACCGCCTACCTCTACGATCTCGCCCGCACGGCTCGACGTCCGACCCGCAGTCGCAGGCGGCCCCGGCCCGCCGAGGCGCTCTCCCCTCAGGTGCAGCAGCTCATGGATTCGATGTCAGCCACCCCGGTCGTTGCGATGAATGGCTGCCTCGACATGATCGGGGCGAATGCGCTCGGTCGAGCCGTCTTCTCCATCGCCGTCGAGAGTCCTACACGTTCCTCGAGTCTCGCACTGCCGAACTTCGCGTCGTTCGTCTTCCTCGACCCGGCCGCTGCGGAGTTCTATGCCGACCTCGCCGAGGCGGCCGCCACCTGCGTGCAGATCCTGCGCACCCAAGCCGGTTCCACCCCGCATGACAAGCGGCTGACCGGCCTCATCGGCGAGCTCTCGACCCGCAGTGAGGACTTTCGGGAGATGTGGGCGGCCCACGACGTCGGCCGGCACCGCTCGGGAGCGAAGACCCTCCACCATCGTGAGGTCGGCGACCTCGAACTCAGCTTCGAACAGGTCAGACTCGACTCGGCACCGTCGATCGCTCTCTCGGCCTACCTTGCTGAGCCGGCCTCGCCCACTGCCGAGCGCCTCCAGCTGCTCGCCTCCTGGGCGAGCGCACCGACCACTCCGCACTGAGGCTCGTCGGCTCCCACCAAAGGGGTTGTGTCTCACCCTGTCACGGGTCGGCGAATCGGGGCTAGCCTGGGGTGCACACCATCGCCTGAGCAAAGGAGCATTGCCATGACCAACGTCCTCATCCTCGGAGCGAACGGTCGGATCGCGCGATTCGTCGTCGCCGCCCTGAGCAAGCAGTCCGACATCTCGCAGACGCTGCTCGTCCGCGACGCGAGCAAACTCGCCGAGGTCCCGGACAACGCCCGCGTGATCACCGCCGACGTCCTCGACACCGCGGCCCTGACAGATGCAGTCAGCGGTCAGGACGTCGTCTACGCGAATCTCACCGGCGACGACATCGATGAGCAGGCGAAGAGCGTCGTCGCCGCCATGGACTCCGCGGGAGTCTCGAGGCTGATCTTCGTCCTCGCCCTCGGCATCTACGGCGAGGTGCCCGGCGCCTTCGGCGAATGGAACGACCGCATGATCGGCACGGAGCTGCGGGTGTTCGCGAAGGCGGCGGAGGTCCTCGAGGCCTCCGACCTCGACTACACGATCCTGCGGCCGGCCTGGCTCGACGACGCCGAGGACACCTCGTATGAGATCACTGTCAAAGGCGAACCCTTCAAGGGCACGGTCGTCGCCCGGCAGGCTGTCGGTGACCTCATCGTCGAGATCATCGACGAACCGACCCAACACAGCAGGGCCAGCCTCGGCATCGATCGTCCGAACACGGACGGCGACAAACCGTACTTCATGTGAGGGGCGGCCCGCCCAGCCGACGAATCCAGGACGCGCAGTGTCGATAATGCGCGGCACAATCGACACTGAGGGTCCTTAGCTCGCGGGGGCAGAGCCGCGACGAGTCACCCTCCGCACCCCTCACCCCTCCGCGACGCGTCACTCCTTCGCGACGAGGGTGAGCACGTCGTAGTTGGCCACGGGCTCGCCGTCCTGGTTGACGACCTCGGCGTCCCAGCGGACCTCACCGTACTCGTCGGTCTCGCGCGGGGTGATGCGCTTGGCCGTGAGCGTCACCTTGAGCCTGTCCCCCGGTGAGACGGGCGTGACGAAGCGCAGCCCCTCGAGGCCGTAGTTCGCAAGCACCGGGCCCGGGTCCGGCTGGACGAAGAGTCCCGCGGCGAAGGAGACGATGAGGTAGCCGTGGGCCACGCGGCCGGGGAAGAACGGGTTCGCCGCGGCCGCCTCCTCGTCGGTGTGGGCGTAGAACGTGTCCCCGGTGAATTCGGCGAAATGGGCGATGTCGGAGAGCGTGACCTCCCGCCACTCCGACTCGAGCGCGTCCCCGATCCGCAGATCCGCCAGCGACTTCGTGAACGGATGCTCGCCGAGGCGGCGCTCGGCTCCGGCCACCCACTCCCCGCCGATCGCGGTGAGCATGTCCGGCGAGGCCTGGACGGCGGTGCGCTGCATGAAGTGCTCGACACCCCGCAGTCCGCCCATCTCCTCACCACCGCCGGCCCGACCAGGACCGCCGTGGACGAGGGTGGGCAGCGGCGAACCGTGGCCCGTCGACTCGTCTGCGTCATCACGGTCGAGGACGAGGATCCGTCCGTGCCAGGGCGCGACGCCGCGGACGAACTCGGCGGCGAACGCCGGATCGTGGGTGACGACCGAGCCGACGAGGGACCCACGCCCGCGAGCGGCGAGGTCGACCGCCTCGGTGAGAGTCGAGTACGTGATGATCGTCGTCACGGGACCGAAGGCCTCGACGTCGTGGACGGCGTCGACCCAGGAATCGTCGGCTTGGAGGACTGTGGGGGCGACGAACGCCCCTCCCAGGGAAGCCGCCAGCTCATCCGAGGCCGCACGACCGCCGGTGAGCAGGTGCGCGCCGCCGGCGAGGATCTCATCGACGGCGTCGAGGACATCCTCGCGCTGACCCACCGAGATGAGCGGGCCGAGCTTCGTCGCCTTCTCCCGCGGATCGCCGGCGACCACGGTGGCAAGCTTCGCGGTGAGCGCCTCACCGACCGCCTCGGCGTGCTCGGCGGGGACGAAGGTGCGGCGGATCGCGGTGCACTTCTGCCCGGCCTTGACGGTCATCTCCGCGACGACCCCGTCGACGAAGAGGTCGAACTCTGGGGTGCCGGGGGCGGCATCGGGACCGAGCAGGGAGAAGTTGAGGGAGTCCGCCTCGGCGAAGAACCGGGTGCCGCGGTCGGTCACGCACGCCAGCGACGCGAGCCGACGGGCGGTGCCGGCGGACCCGGTGAAGGCGATCGTGTCCTGCTCGGCGAGCAGGTCGAAGAGCGGGGTGATGTCGCCGGTGACGAGCTGGATCGCGCCCTCGGGCAGGAGACCGGAGTCGACCATGTCGGCGACGACGGCGCGGGTGAGGTGCGCGGAGTCGGTCGCGGGCTTGACGACGACGGGGACGCCTGCGACGAACATCGGCGCGAACTTCTCGAGCATCCCCCACACGGGGAAGTTGAACGCGTTGATCTGCAGTGCCAGACCCTGCCGGGAGGTGAGGATGTGGCGGCCGACGAAGGTGCCGTTCTTCGACAGGCGTTCGACACCGCCGTCGAGGAGGACCGTCGAGTTCGGCATCTGCCGCCGCGCGACACCCGAGTAGGTGAAGAGCGTGCCGATGCCGCCCTCGATGTCGACGAACGCGTCGCGCTTCGTCGTCCCCGTCGTGAACGAGATCGCGTGGTAGTCCTTCGCGCGTTCCATGAGATAGGCGCCGAGCTGCTTGAGGATGACTCCGCGCTGGTGGAAGGTCAGCGCCTGGACGGCTGGGCGTCCGACTTCGCGCGCGTAGTCGGCGACGGCCGCGAAGTCGATGCCCGCCGAGGACACCTCGTGGAGCAGCTCACCCGTCGTCGCGTCGCGCACCTCCCGCGCGTCGGCCGCATCGGTCGGGGCGTGCCAGGCACCGGCCGCATAAGAGGTGAGGGTCTCCGTCATGTCGTCTCCTGAGTCCGTCGAGGTCAGTGCGTCGGCAGATCCCGGTGCCACTCGGCACCGCTGCCGATCATCTCCCCAATACTAACCAATCGGTCGGTAATCCGGAATCGCCGAGGTGGGGCTGAGCACGCATCCCCTGCCCGCCGGGGTGGGGCTGAGCACCACCCCGCCAGTGGCGCCGGTCACCTCGGTGGACTATGATCGAGCGCATTAACTGACCAAACAGTCACCAAAGGCCTCCTGCCGCCGACGTCGCCGAGCACCACGCACCATCACGCAGCTTCCCAACGACGGCGCACCGGCCCGCTGACCCCTGATTTCAACGGAGAGATCACCTATGTCCCAGACTGCCACCACGTCGATCACGCGCGAAGAGCGCAAGGTGCTCGCGGGCACCCTCGTCGGCACGACGATCGAGTGGTACGACTTCTTCATCTACGCGCAGGCCGCCGGCCTCATCCTCTCGACGCAGTACTTCGGTCCGCTGGCCGCGGACAATCCCGCGCTCGGGCAGATCATGGCGTGGGCGTCCCTGGGCATCTCGTTCCTCTTCCGGCCGCTGGGCGCGATCATCGCCGGCCACCTCGGCGATCGGATCGGACGCAAGCGCATGCTCGTCCTCACCCTCATCCTCATGGGGGCCGCGACCTCGCTCATCGGCCTGCTGCCGACGTATGCGGCGATCGGGGTGGCTGCGCCGATCCTGCTCACCCTGCTGCGGATCCTCCAGGGCTTCTCCGCCGGCGGCGAATGGGGTGGGGCGGCGCTGCTCTCGGTCGAGCACGCACCCGATGCCAAGCGCGGCATCTTCGGCGCGTACCCGCAGATCGGCGTGCCCGTGGGCATGATCCTGGCGACCGGGGTCATCTGGATCCTCACGACCGTGCTCACTCCCGAGCAGTTCGCCAGCTTCGGCTGGAGGATCCCGTTCCTCTTCTCCGTCGTCCTCGTCGTCGTCGGCTACTACATCCGCAAGCAGGTCGAGGAGAGCCCGGTCTTCGCCGAGCTCGCCGAACGCCGCGCGGAGTCCTCTGCCCCGCTGAGCACGCTGTTCCGGAAGAACACGAAGGAAGTCGTGCTCTCGGCGCTCATCTTCATCGGCAACAACGCGGTGGGCTACATGATCATCGCGTTCTTCGCCGCCTACGCCTCCCGCCCGCTCGCCGAAGGCGGTTCGGTCGGTCTCGAGCGCGCGCCCGTGCTCCTGGCGACGACGCTCGCGAGCTTCGGCTGGCTGGTCTTCACGATGTGGGGCGGGGCGCTCTCGGACCGCCTCGGCCGGGTGCGGACCTTCCAGATCGGCTACATCCTCCTCATCGTCTGGCTCATCCCGACGTTCCTCATGATCGATGCGGCCAACATCTGGATGTACGGCATCGGCATCTTCGTCCTCACCGTCGGCATGGGTCTGTCCTACGGCCCGATGTCGGCGATGTACGCGGAGATGTTCCCGGTCGAGGTCCGCTACTCGGGCGTCTCGATCGGCTACGCGCTCGGCGCGATCCTCGGCGGCGCTTTCGCCCCGACTATCGCCGAGACTCTGCTCGCCGAGACCGGCTCATCGATCTCGATCGCGATCTACATGATCGTCGTGTGCATCATCTCGCTCATCGGCGTCAGCCTCGTCAAGGAGACGAAGGGCAACGACCTCGGCCTGACCAAGCACCACTGAGGCTGCAGCGAACCCCCCAGTTCGTCACCTGCACCTCGATTTCCTGGTCGATCCACGGTGAGTCCTCCGCCTGAAACGCCGTGGATCGACCCAACAATCCACCGAGGCGGCGCACCCACTCAGCAGCTCTCGCATAGGCTGGCGACATGACTGCACCGACCCCTACTGAGCTGACGTATCCCGACATCGAAGCCGCGGCCGCCCGGATCGCCGGACGGGTGCGGCCGGTCACCGTGGCCCCGGCACAGCCGGGCACCCTCGCCGAGGCGGCCTCCCCCACCGCAGCCACGTGGAGCTCCGGCCCCGCCGAGGACCCGAACGCATCCGGTCTGCTCTTCGCCCTCGAGTTCATGCAGTACACGGGCACGTTCAAGGCCCGCGGCGCGCAGAACTTCATCCAGTCTCATCTCGCCGAAGGCACCTTCCCCGAAGCGGGAGTGACCATTGCATCGGGCGGAAACGCCGGTCTCGCCTGCGCGTGGGCTGCCCGTGCAGCGCAGGTCCCCGCGACAGTGTTCCTGCCGACCACGGCCCCGAGTGTGAAAGTCGAACGGCTGCGTTCCTATGGTGCGCGGGTGGAGTTAGTCGGATCCGAATTCGCCGAGGCGGCCGCGGCCTGCCACGCCTTCGTCGCCTCATCGGGGGCGTTGGCCTCGCATGCCTACGACCATCCGCTCATCGCCGCCGGCGCGGGCACTCTGATGACCGAGATCCTGGCGCAGGTGCCCGACCTCGATACGGTCGTCGTCTCCGTCGGCGGAGGCGGACTGTTCGCCGGGGTCGCGACGGCCGCGACCTATCACGGAGTGCGCACGGTGGCGGTCGAGCCGGAGAACTGTCGCGCTCTCAGTGCTGCGATCGAGGCGGGAGAGCCGGTCGACGTCACGGTCGATTCGGTGGCATCGGATTCGCTCGGTGCCCGAAGGGCCACACCGCTGGCACTGGCTGCGGCACGGTCGGATCTGGTCACCTCGGTGTTGGTCAGCGATGAGGCGATCATCGGTGCCCGGCAGCACCTGTGGGATCAGCACCGGTTGGCGGTCGAACATGCGGCGGCCACGGCACTGGCGGGAGTCCACGGTTCGGGCGGCTATGTGCCGGCCGAGGGAGAGAAGGTCGGCGTCGTCCTGTGCGGGGCGAACACGAGCCTCGGCGATCTCTGAGACGCGCGGTCAGCGCGGTCGAGCGCCGGAAATCAGCGCGTTCGGTCGCGGTCCTTCGACTTCAGGGATGCCTTGATGAGGCCGAAGATCGCGAGTGCGACGACGACCGTGATGATGGCCTTGACGAGGAACCACGCGATGGAGAACGCGACGTTGACCACCCACCACGCGATGATGACAGCGATGATCGCGCCGATGATGCTCCACACAGTACTCATCTTCATGCCTCAAGCCTAGGCCTGAGCACACAGCTGTGCAATGACGCGGCGTCATCAGGTTCTGTTCCCTGCCTCATCACTCGCTGAACTGATCATCGGGGCAAAACCCGTGTATCTGCACAAAACGTGATGACGGACCCGGCGGCCTCTTCGTCACCCAGCGTCAGCAGCGTGGACCCGGACCGCGCGGGCGGACCAGCGGCGGTCGGCGAAGCCCACCTCGATCGGGTGGTCGAAGGCCGCTGAGACCTGCTCGGAGGTGAGCACCTCGACGATGGGACCGGCGGCGGTCAGCCGACCGTCGGAGATGAGCGCGGCATGAGTGGTGTTCTCGGGAATCTCTTCGAGATGGTGGGTCACCAGCAGTGTTGCCAGCTCCGGCGAGTGCACGGAGAGGTAGTCGATCGTCTCCAGCAGCTGCTCCCGGGCAGCCACGTCGAGGCCGGTGGTCGGCTCGTCGAAGAGCAGCAGCTGCGGGTCGGCGATGAGGGAGCGCGCGACGAGCGCTTTGCCCCGTTCTCCCTGGGACAGCACTTTCCAGCCGGCGTCGGCGCGGGACTCCAGCCCCACCTCGGCGATGAGGGAATCGGCCTTCGCGACCTCCGCAGGGGTGGGATCCCACCGCATCGGACGTTCGACGGTGCCGGTCAGACCGGTGAGGACGACCTCGCGCACGGTGAGGTTCGACCGCAGCGGATGGCGCGGATTCACGTGCCCGATGAGGCGGCGCAGCGCCGCGAGCTCGACCCTGCCCATGCGTGATCCGAGGATGTCGACGGTGCCCGAGGTCGGGAACACCTGCGCCGAGGCGAAGCTGAGCAGAGTCGACTTCCCCGCCCCGTTCGGCCCGATGAGCACCCAGTGCTCGCCGGCGGCGATGCGCAGATCGATGCCGTGGAGGATCTGCGTCTGCCCCCGCCGGAATGTCACACCAGCGATATCGAGGACGGCCTCGGCCACGTCTCACTCACCCCTTCAGATCGGCGACCCCACCGTCCGGAAGGGCCGATCCGATTCTAGGTCTCCCCTCGCCGAGGCGGCCGCCAGGTCGAACGACCGCCGTTCCGCATGGTGGATCCGAGTTCGGGACGGCTCCTTTCGGCCCCCGCCGACTTTCAGCTCAGCGCGTCCTCCGGCGCTGAGATCTCGCGGCGGAGGATCTTGCCGGTCGGGCCCTTGGGCAGCTCGTCGACGATCCACACATTGCGGGGGTACTTGTATGCGGCGACGCGGCCCTTCGCGAACTCGCGCAGCGCTTCGGCGTCGACGCTGCTGCCGGCCTTGAGAGCGACGGCGGCACCGATCTCCTCGCCGAGGTCGTCGTTCGCAATGCCGATCACGGCCGCCTCGGCGACGGCCTCGTGCTCGTAGAGCGCTTCCTCGACCTCGCGCGGGTAGACGTTGTAGCCGCCGCGGATGATGAGGTCCTTCTTCCGGTCGACGATCGTGAAGTACCCGTCGGCGTCCTGTTCGGCGAGGTCTCCGGAGTGGAACCAGCCGTCGCGGATGGCCTCCTGTGTCGCCTCCGGTCGACCCCAGTACCCTTTCATCACGGGTTCGCCCTTGATCGCGATCTCGCCGATCTCGCCGACGGGAACGTCATTGTCGTCATCGTCGACGAGCTTCATCTCGACTCCGCGCACGGGGACGCCGATGGTGCCGGTCTTGCGTTCCATTCCCGGCTGGTTGAAACATGCCACGGGTGAGGTCTCGGACAGTCCGTAGCCTTCGAGGATGATGCAGTCGAAGGCGGATTCGAAGTTCTTCATCACCTCGACGGGCATCGCCGATCCGCCGGAGATGCACGAGCGCAGGCTCGACACGTCGAAGCTTTCGCGACCTTCGGCGTGGAGCATGCGCGCGTACATCGTCGGCACACCGATGAAGATGCTGACTTTCGAGCCCTGGATCGTCTCGAGGGCCTCGATCGGGTCGTAGCGCGGGATGAGGGCGAGGCAGGATCCGCTGAGCACGGAGGCGTTGAGTCCGCAGGTCAGGCCGAAGCAGTGGAACAGCGGCAGGCAGCCCATGACCATATCGTCCTCGGTCAGGTGGATGAGGGTCTCGGCGGTGACGGCTGCGTTCGTCATCATGTTGAAGTGCGTGAGTTCCGCACCCTTGGGCTGCCCGGTGGTGCCCGAGGTGTAGAGGAGCACGACGGTGTCGTCCTCGGCTCGGGACACCACCTCAGGTGTAGGTTCGAAGGCGGACAGCTGATCAGCAAAGTCGGCCGGATCGACGCGGACGCATTCGATGCCGACCGCGGCCGCTGCCTTTCCTGCCTCGTCTGCCATGTCCTTCCAGGCGAAGACGAGCGCGGCTCCGGAGTCCTCGAGGTAGTACTGCACCTCGCGGTCCTTAAGCAGCGGGTTCATCGGCACGACGATCGCGCCCACGGACAGTGCACCGTAGAAGAGGACGGGGAATTCGAGGACGTTGGGCAGGACGAGTCCGACGCGGTCGCCGGGCCCGATTCCCCTCTCGGTGAGCATCGTCGCCACCCGCTGCGCCCGGTCCTGAAGCTGCGCATACGTCAGCACGGAATCGCCGAGGCGGACGGCAGGTCGATCTGCGTGCCGGCTCGCGGTGGCGGTGAGATTGTCGGCGAGGTTGGTCATAGCTTCCTCCAGGCTTGATTCGTTCGTCATTGATCGGCTCGGTGCTGGCGCTGGGACCACGACAGGTTGTGGCCTCAGCACAGGAGAAGAGTCGACTGACCGGACGGGGGCCGACTCCCGTTCGACTCCCGTCGTCCGGCTCTATGATGCCCACTCTGCCGCTGGCGAGGGTTTCGGACAACGGGATGCGCAACAGAATCACACACCATCGGTTGTGGTCGGACAACAAGGATGCCCGTATGCTTCTGCCATGGCAGCCAATCCACTCGTCCTGCGCATCATCGACCGTGTCCGAGCAACGCTGCCGGCCACGGTTCAACGCTCGGTCAGTCGCACCTGGCGGGAAGTGCCCGCTTATCCGGCCAGCCCGGACAAGAACCTCGCCGAGGATCTCACCGCACACACGTTCACCGTCTTCGAAGCCGCGCTCACCCCCTTGGAGGAGGGACGTCGCGCGACCGCCGAGGACTTCCCGATCACCGCTTCCCAAGCCCGGCGACGTCTGCGGCAGGGAGTGACCCTGCCGGACTTCCTCACCGGTTTCCGGATCGGTCAGGAGACTCTGTGGGAGGCGATCGTCGATGCCTCGGATTCCGAGCAGGAGACCCGCGACGAGGCTCTGCACATCGCCATCCACGTCATGAGCGTCATCGAGGTCGGCAGCTCCGTCGGCGCGGTCGCCTACCTCGAGACTCAACAGCTGGAGATGGCCGAGGGCGACCGGGTCCGCCGTGATCTCGTCGACGATCTGCTCTCCGGTCGCCGTTTGGCACCGGGGCCCAGCGCAGACCTCGCCGAGGTGTCCGACCTCCGCCCGGATTCGCGTGTGCTCGTCGCCACGGCCACCGCGCAGACACCGCTGCGTGATGATCGGGGCATGCGCGAGGTCCTCACGGCCCTGTGCTCGGTCTTCGACGTCGGCCGTCGCGGCATCGCCGTGGTCCTACAGGATCAGATCGTCGGCATCACCCCGGTGACCTCCGACGGGGCAAGTACTCTGGCCGATCTCGAACGGGTCCACCGGGAGCTGTCGCGCACCGGCACCGACCTGTGTCTGGGCACCTCCACCGTCCACGAAGGACTGGAGAACGTGCCCGAGGCGTTCCGCGAAGCCGTGCTCGCTGAGGACAGCCTCGGCGGTGTGCCGGGGGTCAGATCGCTGCACGCGCTCACTCCGCTCGACTACCTCGTCACCCTCGACGACGAGGTGGCCCACCGCCTCATCCGGCCCGAGCTGCGCCGTTTCGTCGAGGACGATCTCGCGGCCGGTGGGGTGCTCATCGAGACGCTGCTCGAATATGCAGCCTGCGATCTCAATGCCAAACTCGCCGCCGAACACCTCCACGTCCACGTCAACACCGCCTACTACCGGCTCGACACCGCAGCCGACCGCACCGGCCGCAACGTCCGCAGCTTCACGGATCTGCAGGAGACGATCATCGCCATCCGCATGCTCACCGCCCGCGGAAACGTCCCGACATCGGGGTGAACGATCCCCGCGCCGAGGCGGCCCATCCCTGGATCGGACGGGCATCCTCGGCGCGGGGAAAGGCACGGGCCATAATGGAGTCATGCACAATGGCGCCGATTCGAATGAGGACCTCCGCGAGGAATATCGCATCAAGATGCGCGGTCGGCTTCTGCGCCGGTCCGCGTCCTTCAATGTCGCCCACGCCGTCGACAGCCTCGAACCCGGTACCGGCGCACAGAGCATCCAACGCGCGCTGACTCTGCTCAACCTCGTCGGCCTCATCGCCGGTGAGAGGCGCGAGGGTGCGAGCCTGTCCGAGCTCGCGTCGATCAGCGGCCGCCCGAAGGCCAGCGTCCACCGCATGCTCCAGGCGCTCATCGCCATGGGCTACGTCGAACGCCTCGATGAGGGCGGATACCGCCTCGGCGTGCAATCGCAGATCCTGGGTCAGCTGGCCCAGAAATCGGTGGATCCCCTGGTCACGGAGTCCGAGTCGAGTCTGCTGCGCTTGGCCGAACTCAGTCAGGACACCGTGTTCCTCACTCTGCGCACCGGCAGCTATTCGATCTGCGCCCGCCGCGAGGAGGGTTTCGGTGAAATCTTCAACAACGCCCTGTCCGTGGGCGACCGACACCCCTTGGGCATCGGGGCCGGATCGCTGGCGATCCTCTCCGAGCTCTCCCCCGCCGAGGTGGACGCCCAGTTCGAGGCCAACGCCGAGATCCTTGCCGAAAGGTATCCGAAGGTCTCCGTCCCGCATCTGCGCGACATCATCGATCAGGCCCGCATCGACGGCTTCGTCCACAATCCGGGGCTCTTCGCCAAGGGGTCGTGGGCGGTGGCGGTGCCGCTGCGCATCCGCGGCTCCCGCCCGCAGGCGGCTCTGTCGATCGCTTCGATCGCCGATCGCGTCACGGGTTCACGGGTCGAACGCCTCGTCGCTCTGCTGCGCCGGGAAGCGAAGGCCATCGCCGAGGCGCTGAGCTCCTATCCCGTCCACGACCCGAACTCCGGCGACCTCTGAGCCGCCCCTCAGCGCCGGCGCAGGAGGCGGACTCCGGTAGCGTGAAGGGCATGCCGGAGCCTCCTGATTCCACGACCGTGTCCCTGCCGATCACCGAACTGCGCGACCTTGGGCTGTGTCAAGTTTCGTAGACGATCTCTTTGTGGATCAGGCGGCGATCGCGGCCTGAAGGGTGTAGTCGGCGCGCGCTT